>JBBQSQ010000011.1:0-41553 GCA_038213745.1 Cytophagales bacterium | reverse complement strand
CCCGGCTCCGGGTACTTGACAGTCGAAAGCCGGCTTCTCTCATACGTGAGAGGGGCCGGCTTTTTTAGTTTGTACCTGGAGCCAGCGTCGAACCGATTACCTTGAACATATGGCCAGCTCGAAGGGACAGTAGTAACTTGGATGCTTCAACTCATGCCTTCCTAATGGCTCGCTACCTCGTATTTGAACTTTCTGAAGATGATGCAAAACGCAGTGATTTCGCTGACTACACGCTAGGCACATCAACCCTATTACCTCGCTACTTCGGCGACCTTGCTCCAGTCAATGTCTTTTTAGGAGAAAACAATTCAGGTAAGAGCCGCTTCATGCGCGAAATCATGAAGCTTGAAGCGACCCGAGTTTTTGACTTTGACATATGTTTTGAGAGCCTAGCTGCAAGCATCATGGGTGCTATACATGCTATTCCGAGTGACTTGCCTGACACTGCCTATGATATCAATATCAACGTCCATCAAAGTGCAGCACGCGATGAAGCTACCCTAAAGTTGCTATTAATTACTGCGGCACAGGCCAATCAGTCACCTAAGTTGCGAATTAGCCCCAAGGAGGATGTTACGGCAATCTTAACGGTATTTGAAGAGCTTAGATTATCCACTTTAGAACACAAAATATTATTAGACATATTGTCTAGCAACCGTATAAATGAAATTTTAGAACAGCTACAAATTCTTATTTCAGGCTTAAAAACAGCCGCATCTATTTATGAAGCATTTGGCGAGAGGCGACTTAGAAATATTGGCTTTGAACTAAATTCAATTAGTGAATCGGCTTCTTTTGCATCAACTCATTGTGTAATAAGATTTCAATCTGGCAAACAATCAACTCATTTCAACAACAACGATTATCGGAATCAACTTTCCGAGGAAATATCTTCACTCCTCAAATGCATCGTGGATTATAGTGAGCCTGTGCTTACTGCGCTGTCTAGTTTGATTATAAATAATGTAACTCCGCGCAACCGAACATATATACCAACGTTGCGCACGGCTCGCACTCTCACTGGCACTAATAAAAAAAAGATTCATTTTGAAGAAGATGTACTGCATTCTACCATAGAGGCAGACTATGAGCTTGCAAGAAATCATGTGACGGTGAATACAGGACTTGCATTATATGCTGCTATTGATGGCAAACGAAGCTCTCATCTAGCTGACCGTGAAGAATTCAAGCAATTCGAAGATTTCCTCTCCGAAACGTTCTTCAATGGCAAACTCGTGGAGGTGGTACCTAACAGAAAGAATACGACAATTCTTGTAACTGTTGACCGGGAAGAGCGAGAATTACCACACTTAGGCGATGGTATTCAAGCTATTATTCTACTTTTATATCCATTATTCATCGCTCCTAAAAGAGCTTGGTTCTTCATTGAAGAACCCGAAACCCACTTACACCCTGGATTTCAGCGGCTATTCATCAAAACTATTGCTACTCATCCGATTTTGCTAGAAAAAGAGCTTACCGTTTTTCTGACAACGCACTCTAATCACATGCTTGATTATGCGTTTGATGAAGCCAAGAATATTAATCTTTTTACGTTTCGCAAGTCGCTAGGCAATTCAAGAAATGCCACTTACCAAGTGCAGCTCACGGCTCCGCACGATTTGGATTGCCTCGCAGCCTTGGGCGTGCAGAACTCTTCTGTATTTCTGTCAAACTGTACAATATGGGTGGAAGGCATCACCGACCGTATCTACCTTAAGGCTTATCTGGAAGTTTATCTGAAGCACCGACATCAAACCTTTTCGCTATTGGAGGGGCTGCACTATTCTTTTCTTGAATACGCAGGTGCAAACGTAGCCCACTATACTTTCGGGTCCAAGTCGCAGCAGGTGAAAATCACCGATGAGGCATTGCAGAGTATTCAAGCCTTATCTATTTCTAACCGCATCATGCTCATTGCCGACCAGGATTCGGGCAAAGATGCAAAACACGAACGTCTCACTGCGCAAAAGCATATAGGGTTTGAATATGTGATGCTTCCAACTCGCGAAATAGAAAACCTGCTTACGCCAAGAATCATTGCCGGCGTTCTAAAGAGGCTTTACCCCAAATTTGATTTTGATGCAAGCAAACTTCAACAGGAGCAGTATCACAGCATTTACCTGGGCCATTACTTGCGAAAAAAATTCTCCTACATTCCAGAAACATTCGCTCCACCAAAGCCAAAAGGCAGTGGCACCATCAGCAGCGCTAAAAAACGCATATTTGCTGAAGCAGCAGCGAAAGAAATTACTGATTGGGATACGCTTAGCATCGAAGCAAAGAAATTAACGGAGAACATCTTTAAATTCATCATTGCTCACAACCCACGCTTAGGGAGCAACTAGACATATCTGATGTTTTTTTTTCAGCAATAAGCTGCCATATCCCCCTACCCCTTCTCCCACCTCACGGCGAACTCCTGCTTGCTGCAATGCATCCACAGGCGAGAAACCGGGTTGATGATGACGATTTCGGCTGGGCGCTCATCATCGGCGGGGCTGAGGGCCAGCTCCAGCTCGTATTCCTGGCCGTTGCGGAAACCGGCGTAGCCATCCATGCCGCGAAACGTGTACTTCTTTTTCTGAAACTCCATGCGGCAAAGGTAGGACCACGGCGCACGGCGTTGCCAACGGTTATTGGCCTTTTAGACCTTCGTTTTAGTGCGGCTGGGCTTGTTCGTTGGGCGCTATGCCAGGCAGCCGGGCAAATTCCTTCTCGGCTGGCAAGTAGCCCATCTGGAACAGGCCATCCTGACACACGTGCTGTTCGCCAGTCACCTCGGTTATTATCCAGTCGCCCACGAAAACAGTGAGCCAGCCCTTGGCCGTGGTGAGGCGGGCATGCGCCGGACTGGGCAGCAGCCCGCCCCCACCCGGCTGCTCCAAGGCCTCGTGCCCAACGCCGACGATATACTGTCCGGGAAACCACTGAATGGCTTCAATGATGTCCTGGTCCGCATTCTGTTTTAAAAAGAAGGGCATGCTGGTTTGAGAAACTAAGACATTTTTGCCACTACCCGAAGGGCTGGCTGGCGGCACATTTCCACAGCACATAGCAGGTACGAGGTAGCAGCTAAGCAATGGCGCTACAAGATTAATTTGCACCTTGTGAATATTTTATGAGGCAGCCGCAACCGGTTGAGTGGCGGCGACCCCACGCCGCACGCGTTATCGGTTCCGGCCCCATTCCTTTGTTTCGGTTATGTCTTATCGCCACACCATCGGCCACCGCACTTACGCCTTTGCCGACCTGAAGACGCTGCTGGCCCGCGCCACGCCGCTGCGCTCGGGCGATGTGCTGGCTGGGGTGGCCGCCGCCACGTACGAGGAACGCGTGGCCGCCCAGTATGCCCTGGCCGACGTACCGCTGCGGAATTTCCTGCACGAGGCGCTGGTGCCGTACGAGCAGGACGAGGTGACCCGGCTGATTATGGACACGCACGACGCGGCGGCCTTCGCCCCCATCGGCCACTTCACGGTGGGGCAGCTGCGCGACTGGCTGGTGTCGGAGGCGGCCGATGGCGCGACCCTGCGGGCCCTGGCCCCTGGCCTGCTGCCGGAAATGGTGGCCGCCGTGAGCAAGCTGCTGCGCAACCAGGAACTCATTGGCGTGGCGCGCCGCTGCGAGGTCATCACCCGGTTTCGCAACACGCTGGGGCTGCGCGGGCACTTGGCCACCCGCCTGCAACCCAACCACCCCACCGACGACCCGCGGGGCGTGGCCGCCAGCCTCGTCGACGGCCTGCTCTACGGCAGTGGCGACGCCGTGCTGGGCATCAACCCGGCCACCGACAACCCGAAAGCGGCTGGCGAGCTCCTGCGCCTGCTCGATGGCGTGCGCGCCCAATACGCCATTCCAACCCAAACCTGCGTGCTGTGCCACGTCACCACCGCCCTGCAACTCATTGAGCAGCACGCGCCCGTCGATTTAACCTTTCAGTCCATCGGCGGCACGGAGGCCACGAACACCAGTTTCGGCATCAGCCTGGCGCTGTTGCAGGAAGCCTGGGAAGCCACCCGCGCGCTCAACCGGGGCACCGTGGGCCAGGACGTGATGTACTTCGAAACCGGCCAGGGCAGCGCGCTCTCCGCCAATGCCCACCACGGCCTCGACCAGCAGACCTGCGAGGCCCGGGCCTACGCCGTGGCGCGCCGCTTCCGGCCCCTGCTGGTCAATTCGGTGGTGGGCTTCATCGGCCCGGAATACCTCTACGACGGCAAGCAAATCATCCGGGCCGCACTGGAGGACCATTTCTGTGGCAAACTGCTGGGCCTGCCCATGGGCGTGGACGTGTGCTACACCAACCACGCCGAAGCCGACCAGGACGACATGGACACCCTGCTCACCCTGCTCGGCGTGGCCGGCTGCAACTTCATCATGGGCGTGCCCGGAGCCGATGACATTATGCTCAACTACCAGTCCACCTCCTTTCACGATGCGCTGTACCTGCGGCAGGTGCTGGGCCTGCGCCCGGCCCCCGAATTTGCCGCTTGGCTGGCGCAGCAAGGCATTTTTGACGCCCATGGGCACCAATTGCCGGCCACGGCCGCCACGCAGCTGCTGGGCCAGCTGCCGCCCGCGCTGCGGTGATGCCTGCTCTTCTTCTGGCCAGCACCTTTTAAGCAAGCACCGCGTGTCCGACAGCCCTAGCCTACACTCAGATGGCCCACCGCCCGACCCCTGGGCGGCCCTGCAAGCCTTTACGGCCGCCCGCATTGCCCTGGGCCGGAGCGGAACCAGCGTGCCGCTTCGGGAAGCGCTGGCGTTCCGGCTGGCCCACGCCCATGCCCGCGATGCCGTGTACTCGGCCCTGGCCACCGAGCCGCTGCTGGCCGGCTTGCAGGCGCTGCAAGTGCCGGTGGTACCGGTGCACAGCCGGGCCGGCAATCGGACGGACTACCTTCAGCGGCCGGACTGGGGCCGGCAGTTGGACGAGGCTTCGCAAACCCGTCTCACCGAACTGGCCGGTCCCGAAACGGACCTGGCCATTGTGCTGGCCGATGGCCTCTCCGCCACGGCCATCAACGACCATGCGCTGCCCCTGCTGGCGCTGCTGTTGCCCCGGTTGCGCGCGGCGGGCCTGCGCCTGGCCCCGGTGGTGCTGGCCGAGCAGGCCCGCGTGGCCCTCGGCGACGACGTGGGCCACCGGCTGCGGGCCCGGCTCGTGCTGGTGCTCATCGGCGAGCGGCCGGGGCTGAGCTCGCCCAACAGCCTCGGCGCGTATTGTACCTACGGCCCTCGCCCGGGCCTCACCGACGAAGCGCGCAATTGCGTGTCCAACATTCGGCCCGAAGGCCTGCCGTACCCGGCCGCGGCGGGGCGGCTGTTCTACCTGCTGCACGAGGCCCGGCGGCGGCAGCTTTCCGGGGTGGCGCTGAAGGACGAGTCGGACCTGCTGGGTGCCTAGCGGACAGGCTACTTGCGCCGGCGGGTAGCGGGCCAGCCGGGGCCCGGTTGTTGCCCACATCCATGCCGAGCAGCGGCAAAGCCGTCGGCCAGCGCGTCGCAGGGGGCATTCAATCCAACCGCAAGAATTAGCATCAGTGGTGGCTCGCGAGATACTTCGGCTCCGCTCCGCGTGCGGGTCTTACTTCCGCACCCCAAACGTGTAGGTGCTGGTGGTGCGGTAGGTTTCGCCCGGCTTCAGGATGGTGCTCGGGAATTTCGCCTGGTTGGGCGAATCGGGGAAGTGCTGGGTTTCGAGGCAGAAGCCCCCGTGCGGGCCGTACACGGTGCCACCTTTGCCGGTGAGGCCGCCGTCGAGGAAGTTGCCGGTGTAGAACTGGATGCCGGGCTGGTCGGTGGTCACCGCCAGGGTGCGGCCCGAGGCGGGGTCGTACACGGTGGCGGCGGCGTGCTGGCCGGTGGGCTGGTTCAGCACCCAGTTGTGGTCGTAGCCGCCGGGCACCTGCGCAATGTGCTCGCCGATGGCGTGGGGCGTGCGAAAATCAAAGCGCGTACCCGCCACCGGGCGCAGCTCGCCGGTTGGTATCAGGCCGGCATCGACCACGGTGTAGAGGTCGGCGAGCAGGGTCACTTCGTGCTTCAGGATGTCTTTGCTCACGCCGTGGCTCAGGTTGAAGTAGGCGTGGTTGGTGAGGTTGATGGGCGTGGCCTGGTCGGTGGTGGCGGTGTAGGCGATTTTGAGGGCGTTGTCGTCGGTCAGGGTGTAGACCACCGTTATCTGAAGGTTGCCGGAGTAGCCTTCTTCGCCGTCGGGGCTCAGGTAGTTCAGGGTCAGGGTCTGGCCATCGGGCGAGGTGCCGGGCGTGGCTTCCCAGATTTTCTGGTCGTAGCCCACCTTGCCGCCGTGCAGCGAGTTGGGGCCGTCGTTCACGCCCACCTGGTAGGCCTGGCCGTCGAGGGCGAACTGGCCCTTGGCAATGCGGTTGCCGTAGCGGCCAATGAGCGCGCCAATGTAGGGGTTGGCCTGGCGGAAGGCCGGGCTCTGGTAGCCGCTCACGTCATTGAAGCCGAGCACAACGTCGCCCATTTTGCCGTCTTTGTCGGGCATTAGCAGGCCCACGAGGGTGCCGGCGTAGTTGGTGATGGTGGCGTTGGCCCCCTGCTTATTGGTAAGGGTGAAGAGTTGCACAGCGGTGCCGTCGGTGGTTTGGCCAAAAGCGGCGGAAGTTGGCATGGGGGCGGGGGTGTTTGAGTGGCGGCGGCGGCCGGGGCGGTCGTTTTAGTTTGCTCGGCGGGGCGGTTGGTCCCGCAGGCAGCCAGCACCAGCGGGCCGGACAATGGTACGGCCAGCAGCCGGGAATGGCGAAGCAAACCCAGGGCTTGGGAGAAAATTTAGCTGGAAGCGTGCCGCGCAAGCCCGGCGATGCTGGCTATTATTGCGCCGGCGGCTTCCGGGTGGCCGAGGCGTTGCCCTGCCGCACCTGCGGCTGCGTAGGTCTTGTAATTAGTAGGCCGCTTCGGCCAAAAAAGTGCGGCCGCTGCTGCCGAACTGCCTACTTTCGCGCAGTATCAGCCGTTGGCCCGGCACCTGCCCGCACCTGCGTTCAAGGAGGCATTCGCACGCCTCCCAAACCTGGGCCCGCGCGTTTCCCGCGCGGGCCCGCAGCATTTCCTCATTTTTATCCTTCTCCGTTATGGCTGTTTTCTTTACCGGCGCGCGCCGGCTGTTTTCCTTGGGTGGCACGGGCTTAGTGGTGGGCCTGCTGTTCTCCAGCTGCGTGCGGCCCGCTAGCAGCAGCAGCCCGAAAGATTACCTACTCTACATCGGCACCAACGTGGCCGACGAGCAGGCCAGCACCATCTACCTCTACCGGGTGTCGGGCAGCACCGGCACCCTGGCCCGCGTGAGCGAGCAGCGCGGAGGGGCCAGCCCTACTTACCTGACCATGGCCCCCGGCCACCACTTTCTCTACGCCGTGAGCGAAACCCAGACGTTTCGGGGCGCACCGGGCGGCGGCGTGAGCGCCTTTGCCGTGGACCCGCGCACTGGCGGGCTCAAATTGCTAAACCAGCAGCCCTCTAACGGGGCCTCGCCCTGCTACATCAGCCTCGACCGCACCGGCAAGGCGGTCCTGGTGGCCAACTACACGGGCGGCAACGTGAGCGCGCTGCCCGTGGCGGCCAACGGCCAACTGGGCCCGCCCACCACCGACCAGCAAACCGGCAGCGGGCCGCACAAAAACCAGAACGCCTCCCACGCCCACTGCCTCCTCCCCGACCCGGCCAACAAGTTTGCCTTCGCCGTGAACCTCGGCACCGACCAGGTGATTGGCTACCGCCTGAACCCCGCCGGCGGGCAACTCACGCGGCAGCCCGCGCCGGCGTTTGTGGCCAAGCCGGGGGCCGGCCCCCGCCACCTCGTGTTCCACCCCAACGGCAAGCAGGCCTACCTGATTAATGAGCTGAACTCGACCGTGACGGCGCTGGCGTATGACGCGGCCGCCGGCCAGTTTCGGGAGCTGCAAACGCTGTCGGCGCTGCCGGCCGGCTACACGGGCGAGAATTCCTGCGCCGACATTCACGTGTCGCCCAACGGGTTGTTCCTCTACGCCTCCAACCGGGGGCACAACAGCATCGCGGTGTTTGCCATCGACTCGGGCAACGGCACGCTGGTGCCCATTCAGGACGTGGACACGCAGGGCAAGACGCCCCGCAACTTCACCCTCGACCCCGCCGGCCGCCTGCTGCTGGTGGCCAACCAGAATTCCAACAACGTGGTGAGCTACCGCGTCTACCCGCAATCGGGCCTGCTCACGCCCACCGGCCAAAGCACGGAGGTGCCCTCGCCCATGTTCCTGCAAGTGGTGGAGGATTTCACGAAGTAAGCTCCGCTCCTACATCGGGCTCGTCGCGTGTTCCGAAGGGGCGTGGCCGAACTGCGCGCGGAAGCACTTGCTGAAATACGACAGGTTGGTGAAGCCCACCAGGTAGGCCACGTCGGCCACGTTGCCGGCCTGGGCGGCCAGGAGCTGGGCGGCCCGGCGCAGGCGCAGGGTGCGCACAAAATCGGTGGGGGCCTGGTCGGTGAGGGCCTTGAGCTTGCGGTAGAGCTGGATGCGGCTCAGGTGCAGGGCCTCGGCAAAGTGCTCAACGTCGAACTCGGCGTTGGCCATTTCCTTTTCCACCACGGCCAGGGCGCGGGTGAGGAAGACTTCGTCGGCGGAGGTAATGGCGATGTCGCGGGGCTGGAGCGTGACCTCGCGGCCAAAGCGCGCGCGCAGCAGGTTGCGCTGGCGCAGCAGGTTGCGCACCCGGGCCCGCAGCTCCTGCGGCCGGAAGGGTTTGGTGAGGTAGTCGTCGGCCCCCAGCTCCAGGCCGGCAAGGCGGCTGTCGTCGGTGGTGCGGGCCGTGAGCAGCACCACGGGAATGTGGCTGGTGCGCTGGTCGGTTTTGAGGCGGCGGCACAGCTCCAGGCCGTCGAGGCCGGGCATCATCAGGTCGCTCACCACGAGGTCGGGCACGGTATCGGTGATGATGGCCAGCCCGGCTTCGCCTTCCTCGGCGGTCAGGGTCTGGAATTCGGCCTGGAGGCAGCTGGCCACGTAGGCGCGCATGTCGGCGTGGTCGTCCACGATGAGCACGAGCGGACGGGACGCTGCGCTTAATGAAGAATTAGGAATGAAGAATGAGGAATTATTGTCCGCCTCCGCCATTGCTTGGTGTCCATTCAGCTGTTCCTCCTTGCTGCTTTCTTCCTCATCAAGCCCAGCGTCCGCGCCCAAGACGGGAAATTCCTCATTCCTCATTCCCAATTCTTCATTAAGCGAAGCGTCGAGCGGCAGGCGCACGGTAAACGTGGTGCCCATGCCCTCGGTGCTCTGCACGGCCACGGTGCCGTGGTGCAGGGCCACCAGCTCCTTCACCAGGGCCAGGCCGATGCCGGAGCCGGCGTGGGGGCGGCCCGGCGAGTCGTCGACCTGGTGAAAACGGTCGAAAATAAAGGGCAGGTGCGCGGCCGGAATCCCCGGCCCCGTGTCGGCCACGACGAGCACGGCATGGGCGGCCTCGGTAGTGAGGGTGACCTGAATTTTCCCGCCGGCGGGCGTAAATTTCAAGGCGTTGCCCAGGAGGTTGGTGAGCACCTTTTCCAGCTGGTCGCGGTCGACCACGGCGTCGGCACCGGCGGCGGGCACCACGGCGCGCAGGCGCAGGCCCCGCGTGGCGGCCAGCGAATCGAAGGCGGCCACAATGCCTTGCACGTAGGGGGCCAGGTTGAGGCGCTGGGCCCGCAGGCGCAGCTGGCCGGCTTCCAGGCGCGCAATGTCGAGCAGTTGGTTGATGAGCTCCAGCAGGCGGGTGGCGTGGCGGTGCATCAGGGCGTGCTGCGCGGCCAGCACGGCCGGCGCGGGCGGCGTGGCGGCAGCCCGCAGCTCTTCGAGCGGGCCGAGGATGAGGGTGAGCGGGGTGCGCAGCTCGTGGCTGATGTTGGTGAAAAAGCGGGTTTTCAGCTCGTCGAGCTCTTGCAGGCGGCCGGTGGTGCGCAGGCTTTCGCGCAGCTCGGAGTAGGCTTGCAGCAGCTCTTCGGCCCGCTGGCCCAGGGCCTGGTTGGCGCGCTGCTGCACCTCGTCTTTTTGCTCCAACGCGGCCAGGGCTTGCTGCTGGGCCGTTTGCCGCTCCTGCCGGGCCAGGTTGATGCGGTCGGCGAGGCCCAGGGAGAGCAGGATGACTTCGAGCGCCGAGGCAATGCGCACGCCGTGTTCGGTAAGGAAGCTAACGGGCAGCACGCCCAGCGTGCGCAGGTAGTAGGCCACGATGGCCGCCACCAGCAGCGCCCAGCCGGCCATGAAGTAGCGCGCCGGGCGGTAGCCGGCCCACAGCTGCCACAGCCCGGCCCCAATCAGCAGGCCACACACCAGCAGCGGCACCACCACCGCGGTAGCGGCGAGCGGGGCCCACTGCAGCCAGAGGCTCAGCACCGGCAAGGGCGTGAGCAGCAGCGCAGCCCGCAGGCCCCGGTCGAAGCGGGGTAGCTGGCGGGCGGTGTCGAGAAAGGCGCGGGCCATTTGGATACCGGCCGCCAGGTTGGTGCCGAGCAGCACCTGCTGCACCACGTTTTGCGCGTCGCCCCCCAGCCCGCCCGGCCCAAGCCACTGGAAGTAGCCCATCATGTGGGCTTGCAGCAGGCCAAAGCTGAGGGTGAACAGGACGTAGTAGCCGTAGCCCCGGTCGCGCACCGAAAAATACAGCAGCAGATTATACGCCACCAGGGCCAGCAAAATCCCGAAATAGAGCGCGGCCAACACGTCGCCCAGGCGGTTGAGCGCCAGAAAATGGGTGCGCTCGGCTAGGTTGAACGAGAACAAATCGGCCCAGCTGTGCACGTAGAGCGTGTAGGTGCGGCCCGGCCGCAGCGGCAGGGCAAAGTTGACCACCCGGCTGGGCACGGCGTGGTCGGGCGGCAGGTAAGGGCCATCGGCCACCATATGATGGAAGACCTGGCCATCGTCGGCCACGGCGTAGACTTCGAACGCGCGCGCGTTGGCTACGCCCAGGCTGAAGAGCCAGGCCGTGGCGGCCCGGGCCTCGCTGCGCACCTGGCAGCGCAGCCAGTAGTCGGCCGGGGCGGCGTTGCGGTTGGGCACGGCCTCGGTGCTGGGCCGGAACTGGGCGGCGTAGGGGGCGGCCCGCACCTGCGCCAAGGTGAGCGGGCGCGCGGCGGGCCGGGCATCGGCCAGCAGGCTCCAATACCAGCCCAGCGGGTAGCTGCGGGCCGTGTCGCGCAGCACCAGCACGGCCCGGTCGGCCGGGGCCGGCCGCACCTGGGCCGGGGCCGGCCGGGCACTGAGCAGCAGGAAAAGAAGGGCGGCGAAATAGCGCATGAATGGCTGCGGACAGCGGGTATCGCCAAACGGCGGGCGGCAGAATAGCCTGATTTTAATGGTTTACCATCAATGCGTTATCAAAGATGCTGCAACGAGGGTGTCAGGATTGGCAACAGCAGCAGCATTACAAAAATAGTAACATGTAACTATACTATTGTTTTTTGAACAACTGGTATTAACAGCTGCGCCAGGGTCGCCGCTAGGTTTGTGGCGGTGGTGAAAACCGGTCTGGGCCCACCCGGGCCGCCGTTTTTGCCCCGCCCCTTTTTCCACCCTAACCCCCGGAGTTCATGGAAACCAACCGTACGTACTTTCATGCCCCGCCTAAGCGCCGGTGGCCCCTGCTAACCGGGCTTCTGCTGAGCCTATTGACTGGCCTGAGCTTGCTGCCGCTGAGCAGCCACGCCCAGCTGGTGGCCAACTACACCTTTGCCGCCAGCACCGGCACCTTCACGGAGCTGACGGGCGCGACGCTGGTGCCCACGCTGCGCGTGGACACGGGCAACACGCCGGCCATTCCGCTGGGCTTCACGTTTCAGTTTGAAGGCGTGGACTACACCTCCGTCAAGGCCACCTCCGACGGCTACCTGACCTTCAACCCGGCACTCAACAACTCCACGTACGGCAACGGGTTCGCCTTCGTGACCCCGGCCAGCGACCCGCTCATCGCCGGCCTCTGGGACGACCTGACCGGGAACGTGCCCACGAGCCAGGCCAGCTACGCCGTAACGGGGGCACCCGGCAGTCGGGTTTTCACCTTCGAGTGGCTGCGGTGGGGCTGGGCCTATTTTTCTACAACCGGCAGCATCTCGTTTCAGATTCGGCTGCGCGAGGGCAGCAACCAGGTCGAAACCGTGTACCGGCCCGAAGCCGGTATCCCCACTCTCCCCAGCGCCTCGGTGGGGCTGCGGGCGGCCGGCGGCCAGGGGGCCGGCTCGTTTTTATCGGTAACCAACCTGACTCCCAGCGCGACGGCCAGCAACACGACGGCCACCGACAACATCGCGGCCCTACCCAGCGTGAGCGGCCTCACGTTCACGTTCACGCCGCCAGCCTGCCCCGGCCCGCCGCCCACCTACGCCACGCTGCCCGTCAATCAAAGCTTCGAGGCGGCCTGGACCGACGCCTGCGCCACGCGCAACGCGGCCGGGGCCAGCTGGCGCACCACCCCGCTCATCGGCGATGACTCGTGGCGGCGCGACGATGATGGCGCGGCCGCCCTCTGGCGCTCGCCCACCGGCTACCTGCCCACGCCGGTGGCCAGCCAGGGCAGCCACGCCGCGATTTTTCACAGCGCCTACGCCAACGAGGGCAGCCTCGGCAACCTCGATTTGTACGTGGACCTGAGCCCCGGCGGCACCAAAACGCTGTCGTTCGACTACGTGAACGCGGCCACCGTAAGCGGTGGCAACCCCGAGAAGCTGGAAGTGCTGCTCAGCTCCGACGGCGGGGCCACGTTCGGGGCCACCCCGCTGCTTACGCTGCTGGTTTCGCCCGCGTATTCGGCCCAGAGCGTGACGGTGCCCGGCACCTCGGCCACGAGCGTCATCCGGTTTCGGGGCACGGGCGAGTACGGCAACACCGATATTGGCATTGACAACGTGCGGCTGACGGCCGCCACCTGCGCCCCGCCCACGGCTCCGGTTATCAGCGCCATCACCAGCACCACGGCCAACTTCACCTTCGCGCCCAGCGCCACGGCCAGCAGCTACACCGTGACGTACCAGGCGGCCGGCGGCCCCACCCAGACAGTAACAACGACGACTTCGGCGGTGGCCCTCACGGGCCTCACGCCGGCCACCATCTACACGGTGTCGGCGGTGAGCAGCTGCGGGGCCGGGGCGACCTCGCCAGCCACGCCCACCATCACTTTCACCACCGCCCCCGCCAACGACCTGTGTGCCAACGCCCAGGCCCTGACCCCGGCCACGCCCTGCGCGGGCACGCCCGGCACCGTGGGCGGCGCGACCAACCCCAGCGGGCCGCCCACCAGCGTGGGCACGGCCGACGACGATGTGTGGTACTCGTTTGTAGCCACCAGCCCGCAGCACCGCATTACGGTGACGGAAAACGTGTACACCAACGCCACCGACCTCGTACACCAGTTGTTCGGCGGCGGCAGCTGTCCGGGCAGCAGCGCCACGGCCCTGTTCACTTCCGACCCACCCGAAATGCTGGCCACCGGCCTCACGGTGGGCCAGACGTACTACGTGCGGGTCTACTCCTACTATGCCGTGCCGCTCACGCCCACGGCGGGCGCGTTCACCATCTGCGTGGACCAGCCCAGCAACGTGCCGACCAACGACGAGTGCGCCGGGGCCGTACCGCTTACGCAGGCTACCACTACTACGTGCACGCCCACCGGCGGCACCGTGTTCGGGGCCACACAGTCGCCCACGACCAGCACCGGCTCGGGCACGGCCGATGACGACGTTTGGTATTCGTTCGTGGCCACCAGCCCGGCGGCGGCCGTAGCTCTGACCAATACCGGCGGGCTCGATTTGGTAGTGAACCTACGCACCGGCCCCTGCGGCAGCAGCACTTCCATTCGCTCGGGCGACCAGGCCGGGGCCACCGCCGGGGCCATCGACAGCGTAATTGTGCGCAACCTGACGGCGGGGCAAACCTACTTCGTACGGGTGTACTCGTATCTTGCCACGCCGGCTACGGCTACCAACGGCACTTTTACGCTGTGCGTGACCACGCCCCCGGCCTTACCTTCTACCTGCGCGCCGCCCACGGCTCTCACGGCGGGCAGCATCACCATTACCACCGCTACTTTGGGCTGGACGCCCGGAGCCAGCAACGCCAGCGTCCGGGTCGAATACGGGCCCACGGGCTTCCTGCCCGGCACCGGCACCGGGCTGACCGTGCCGGCCCCCACCAGCACCGCCCCGCTAACCGGCCTGACGCCGGCCACCGACTACCAGTTTTACGTAACGCAAACCTGCGTTTCGGGCCAGGCCAGCTCCCGCGTGGGGCCGGCCGGCTTCACCACCCTGGGCGCGCCGGCCACCTGCGCCGCGCCCACGGCCCTGGCCGCCGGCAGCGTGACGAGCACCAGCGCCACCCTGAGCTGGACGCCGGGTGCCAGCGCGGCCACCTACGCCGTGGAGTACGGCCTTACCGGGTTCACGCCGGGCTCGGCCGGCGGCACCGTGGTGCCCGGCCTCACGGCTTCCACCCGGGACCTGACCGGCCTGACGCCGGCCACCACGTACCAGTTCTACGTCACCCAAACCTGCGCCTCCGGCCAGGCCAGCGCGCCGGCTGGGCCCACGAGCTTCACCACCTTGGGCGCGGCCGCGAATGACCTGATAGTAAGCGCGGCCCAAGCCGTGCAAGGCACCTACGACAACGTGACCATTACCGGCACCGGCGTGGCCACGCTGGGCGGTGCCCTGGTCGTGAACCAGGCCCTGACCGTGCAGAGCGGCGGCGTGCTGAACTCCAATTGCCAGCTCATCACCGGCCCGGGCAGCTTCTCGCTGAACGGGGGCGGCACGCTGGGCATCTGCGACCCGGTGGGGCTGTTCCAAACCGGGGCCCAGGGGCCGGTGCAGGTCACGGGCCTCCGCAGCTTCAGCACCGACGGCCTGTACGTGTACAATGGCACGGCCCCCAACGTCACGTTCGACACCGGGCCCGGCCTGCCCGGCCAGGTGCGGGAGTTGACCGTGAGCCTCATCAGCCCGGCCAGCAACCTGCGGCTGAGCAACGCCGGGCTCGACATCGGCCGCGTCCTGCGGCTGAGCCGGGGCAATTTCCTGGGGGCGGGCGGGGGGCCGCTGCGGCTGCTTTCCGGACCGGGCGGCACGGCGCTGGTCGATAACACGGGCGGCATCGTGGATGGTACCGTGCAGGTGCAGCGCTACGTGGCCAGCACATTCAACGGCGGCACCGGCTACCGGCACTTCAGCGCGGCCGTGGCCACGCCCCCCGTGAGCCAGCTGGGCAGCGGCGGCGCGCCCATGGTGGTGAACGCGGCCTTCAACGCGGCCTCGGCCCTGGTGCGGCCCACCGTCGTGCCCTACCCCACCGTTTTTACCTACAACGAAGCCGATGTGCCCGCCGGCAGCGGCAGCCTGGCCGATTTCGACCAGGGCTGGCGCTCGCCCACCCAGCTGGCCGACCCCATGGGCAGCCTCCAGGGCTTTGCCGCGCAGGTGGGCGGCGGGCAAACAGTCACCCTCAGCGGCCCACTCAACAACGGCCCCCTAAGCAAAGCGGGCCTCACCTACACCACCGCCAACCCCCAGGCCGGCTGGCAGCTGCTGGGCAACCCCTACCCCAGCCCCCTCGACTGGAGCACCCTGACGGTGGGCACCGCCGCCACCGACAACCTCCAGAACCTCAACGGCGCGGTGTACGTGTTCCAGAGCACCGGGCAGTACGCGGGCACCTACCGCAGCTACATTGGCGGACTGGGCAACCCGCTCATTGCCAGCGGCCAGGGCTTTTTCGTACGGACGGCCGGCGTGGGCCAGAGTGGCACCCTGCGCCTGAGCAACGCCAACCGCGTCACGACCTGGTCCGCGACTAACTCCACCCTCTACCGGACCACCGACCTGCGCCCGCAGCTGCGCCTCGCGGTGAGCAGCCCCAGCACCACGCCCGACGAAACCACGGTGTACTTCGAGACCGGGGCCACGGCGGGCGTCGATGCCCGCTTCGACGCCTACAAGCTGCGCAACTCCGGCGCGGCCGCCAACCTCTTCAGCCTGGCTGGTTCCGAAGAGCTTAGCATCAACGGCTTGCCCTTGCTCGGCACCCCGGCCCTCACCGTGCCGCTGGGCCTGAGCGTGCCCCAGGCCGGGGCCTACACCTTCGCCGCCGACGCGCTGCTCAACTTCGGGACCACGGCCGTGTACCTGCGCGATGCCCTCACCGGCGCGCTCATCAACCTGGGCCAGCAGCCCAGCTACGCCTTCCAGGTAGCGGCCGGCAGCCTGAGCAGCAGCACCCGCTTCGCCCTGGAGTTCCGCGCCGGCACCGCGACGGCCGCCCAACCCGGCCTCACCGCCAGCCAGGTGGCCCTGTTCCCCAACCCGGCCCGGCAGGAATTTACCCTAGTGCTGCCGCCCTTGCCCGCCACCAAATGGGTAGCCGCCCAGCTCGTGAATGCCCTCGGCCAGGTCGTGCGCACGCGCAACCTGCCGCTCACCAGCACCGGCCTCAGCGCCCGCTTCGATGTGCGGGACCTGGCCACCGGGGTGTACTCGCTGCGCCTCGTGGCGGGGGGCAGCGCCCCGCTCACCAAGCGGCTCATTATTGAATAAGCAACGCCGCTAGGTCGTCCCGGTTTTTGCGCCGCCCCGCGCGCACTGACCGGGACGGCCCTGGCGCCTTCCTCTCACCAATTTTCTTTTTCCCCATGAGAACGTCTTTTCTGCTCCTCTTTCGCCCATTGGCGGCCGGTACTGGCCTGCTGCTGGCAATGGCCCTCTCGCTGGCAGTCCCGGCCCAGGCCCAACCGGGCACCGGCGGCCCCACCGGCGGTCCCACCGGCCCCGACCCAGTGCCCCTCGACGGCGGGATTTCGCTACTGCTGGCCGCCGGCGTGGGCCTGGGCCTGAAGCGCCTGCGCCGCCGCCGCAACGCCCCCCACACGCCCCCGGCTACTCCAATAAATTGAGCGTCAAGGCTGTCACCCCCCCTCCGCACAATTTTCCAAAACACGTGCTGGCGGCCGGGCAACGGCTGGCCCGCAACGGCAACCCGCAAGTCATCTTCGACGGTGCCCTACTTTTTGTTTCCCATCCTTTTTCTTTCTGCGCTATGAAAATCAGCTTTTGTACCCTGCTATTAGCGGCCAGCGCCGCAGCACTGCCGCTGGCCCCCGCCCAGGCCCAGGCCCGGCCCACCCATAAGCCGGCCCCGGCCCTCACCGCCCGGAAGCCGGCCGCCAAGCCAACGGCCAAGCCGGCCGCCGTCGGAGCAGTTACCCGACCAGCTGCGCCCCAGCCTGGCGCGGTACGGCCCGCCAGTGAGGTGGCCCGCGTCGCTCCCCAGCCCGGCGCGGCCGCCACTTCCGACCTGCCGCCCACCCAGTCGAAAGCAGCGGCACCGGCACCGGCCGGCGGGGCCTTCGACGTAGGCACCGTGGCCCTGAACCTGGGCATTGGCGTGGGCAACCGCTACGGCTACGGGTCGGGTTTTCTGGGGGGCAACTCGTCAATATCGCCGGCGCTGAGCCTCTCGGCGGAGCGGGGCATTCTGCCGCTGGGGCCGGGCGTGCTGGGCGTGGGCGTGTTCGTCGGCTACCAAGGGGCCCGCTACGACCTGGGCGGGGGCGACGAATTTAAGTACACCGACCTCATCGTGACGTTGCGCGGGGCCTTCCACTACCCCGTATCGCCGCAACTGGACGCCTACGGCGGCCTGGGCCTGGGCCTGCGCCACGCCGGCGTCTCGTTCAAGGGCAACAGCACTTTCGACTACGGCGCGGCCAGCGCCAATGAGCTGGCCTCGGGCCTGTTTGTGGGCGGCCGTTATTTCTTTAGCGAAAGCATTGGGGCCTTTGCCGAGCTGGGCTACGACCAGACCTACCTCAAGGTGGGCCTCACAGCAAAGTTCTGAATGGACCGGGCGTCAAATGAAGAACCTGTCCTCGTAAGGCATTTGAGTTGAGCCACAGGACGGGTCTCCGCCCCGCCAACCGGCGGCCCACCCGCGGGTTCTTAATAAACAACCAAGCCAAAGCCCAGGTACCAACCGGTACCTGGGCTTTGGCTTGGCGGGGTTTCCCGCGCCCCCGACCGCGGTTTTTCCAGCCCTTGCCGCCAGCGCGCAACACCTTGGTCTGGCCAACGTAAGCGGCCTGGCCAATGGGCGGCAAAATAACCCGGCCGGCCCTCGTTCCCCTGTTCAGTATTCAGCTATACAAAATCAGCAGCTAATCGTAATCAAACACCCTGATTACCATTTTTTTCGCTGCTGGGCAATTAGCTATTCCTTTCCGACTGCACGCCTCCCACGCCATGCCCGACCCTTATAATTCCCAGCCGCGCGAGCTGCAATTCCCGCTTTACGTGAAAGCTCCGCTGGTAATCCTGGGGCTGGCGTTGGTGGTTTTCACCCTGCACATCGCCTCGGACATCATTTTTCCGCTGTTTTTCGCGGCCATTTTTGCCATCATGCTGCACCCGGTGGAGCAGTGGATGCTGCGCCGCCGGGTGCCCCCGCTGCTGGCCATCGCGCTCACGGTGGTGCTGGGCGTGGCCGCGCTGCTGGGGCTGTTTTACTTCATCTACCTCGAAGCCACGCAGCTTTCGGACCAGCTGCCGCTGTTCAAAAAGAAATTTGCGCAGACCACCGCGCAGGTGCACGAGTGGCTGCAAAGCCAGTTCGGCATCAGCGACCAGAAGCTGCAGGGCTGGGTGAGCGAAGCCGGCAACCGGGCCTCGTCGCTGCTGGGCGGCACGCTCTCGGCGGTGTCGGGGCTGCTGGTGGTGGCCACGCTCATTCCGGTCTACATTTTCCTGCTGTTCCTGTACCAGCGGCGGCTGGTCGACTTTCTGGTGCAGGCCTTTTCGGGCCACCGGCAAGACAGTGGCGTGACCGAGGTGCTGCGCGAGAGCAAGGCCGCCATTCAGAGCTACATGGTGGGGCTGCTTATTGAGGGCAGCATCGTGGCGGCGCTCAACGTGACGGCGCTGCTGCTGCTGGGCATTCCCTACGCCCTGCTGCTGGGGGTGCTGGGCGCGCTGCTCAACTTCATTCCCTACATCGGCGGGCTCACGGCCATCGCCCTGCCCGTGCTCATGGCCTTCGTCACCAAGCCGGGCTACGTCTACCCGGTGGGCGTGGTGGCTATTTACATGCTCATTCAGTTCATCGACAATCACTTCCTGATTCCGCGCATTGTGGCCTCCAAAATCAAGGTCAATGCCCTGGTGGCCATCGTGGGCGTGCTGGTGGGCAACGCCATTGGCGGGGTGGCGGGCATGTTTCTGGCCCTGCCGGTGATTGCCATTCTCAAAATCGTGTTCGACCGGATTCCCTCGCTCAAGCCCTGGGGCATGGTGCTCGGCGATGAAGAAACCCCGCGCGGCCGCAAAATCAACCCGGCCAGCAAGGCCGCGACGGCATCCGAAGGGAAAGGCTAAGCTTTAAGTTACTAGTTGCTCGTTGTCAGTTGTTAGCTCTTTATTAAACACTTGACTGACAACGAGCAACTGACAACCCGTTTAGCGCCCCACCAGCTCAACGCTGCGCAGCCAGGCGTCGGCCGCCTCTACGGCCGAAAATCGCTGGAACACAATGCCCTTGGGAGCCGATGACACCACCGACTGGGAGAGGCGGTGCATGGGGTCGGCCCCTTCCACAATGGCGCAGTGGCTGGCCCGGGCCTGCGAAATGGCGCGCGGAATCCATTGTTCGACGAGCCACTGCTGCGCGGCCCCCGACAATGGAGCCCGCTGCCCGTGGTCGGACAGGATTTTGCGGGTGTTGGTGTTCAGTAGCAGGGCCAACGTCTGCTCATAATAGGCCTGAATGGCTTCGAGAGGCGCGCGCTCGGCACTCCAGGCCAGGCGGACAAACCCGGCCGGCTGGTAGAATACGTTGCCCGCAACATTCTGAAAGTAACGCGTTTCCTGAGCCCGGGGCAGCAAATTCATAGGGAAGAGGTAGTCAATAAGCAGCCAGACTAATTAAAAGCTGCTATCAATCACCGACAAAGGTACGTTGTACCGCGGGAAGCAATTTCATTATTTTGCCGCCGTTTAACTTGCCTGAACAGCCATTTAATCGCTGCCCCCTGCTGCTCACCGCAGTGGGCAAGGCCGGCTATTTCGCTTGCTGGCGGCGCGTACTACCCAAGCACCAGGTGGGCAGTGGCGGCGGTGCTGCCGCCCGCGTCGTCATCGGTCACGAGCAAAAGCTCAAACCGGCCCTCGGCCAACTGCTGGCGCACGGCCAGCCCCTCCACCTTGCCGAAGTACGGCCGGCCATCGGCCCAGGCCAGCCGGGTGAACGTCGCCGTGTGAGCGGCCACATCCACCACCCCCACAAACGAGCCCAGCACCTCTCCATCTAGCACTGCGTCGGCGGTGTTTTCTACCGAAGCCGACACGAACAACTGTCCATCCGCGAACGTAGCCCCGGAAAAGCCGGCCGGGCAGCCATCAATCAGGGGCAACTCAAACACCAACTGGTGCACCTTTGGCAAGGCTGCGTAAGCCGCGCCAGTCAGCAAAGCCAGCGTTTCGACCAGCGGCAGGCTAAACAGCAGCGCCGCATCGGCCCGGCCCACGGTGCGCTGAAACAGCAGCAGCTCGGTGGCGGTGGTGGCGGCGGCTTCCAGGTTGAGGGCCACGTCGGCGGGCAGGTGCGCGCGCAGGGCATTGTAGAGGGCCGTCAGGTCCACGGCTTCGGGCTGCGGCGGGCCGTCGGTGGGCACAAACCAGCCCCGCGCCCGATTGGGCTGGCTGCCCGAGCCCAGCAGGAGCAGGCCGGGCCGGCCGTCGGGCCACACCAGGGCCACCATGCACTCCAAGTCGGGCTTGCGCTTTTTGCTGATGCGGCCGTCGTCGAAATGCGTGGTAGCGAAGAGCAGCACGGGCTCCAGGGGGGCCAGCGTGGCTGCATCGAGCCGGTAGAGGTAGGGCGAATCATCGCCGATAACGTAGGCCGTCGGGCCGATGATTTCGACGCCAGAGGCAGAAGGCAGGCCGGGCAGGGTGCTTTCGGAGAGAATGGTGGCCGTCATTTCACAATCACCAGCTCCACCCGGCGGTTCAGGCGGCGGGTTTCCTCGCGCTCGTTGCCGTACTTGGGTTTCGAGCCGCCGAAACCCACGGTGGCAATGCGCTTTTCGTCCACCCCCCGCCCCACCAGGTAGCGCTTCACTTCGGCCACCCGGTCTTCGGAGAGCTGCTGGTTTTTGTCGGCCGGGCCCACGTTATCGGTGTGGCCTTCGAGGCGTACTTCGGTGGCGGGACTGGCTTGCAGGGCAATGGCCAGCCGGTTGAGTTCGGTGTAGGCCGAGCCCAGCAGCGTGGCCTTGCCCTGGGTGAAAATGATGCTGGGCAAATCGACTTTGGCCCCCACGGCGGCGGGCAGCAGCAGCAAGTCGCGGCGCGGCGAACCGGTGGCCAGCAGCGTGTCGCCCACCGTGAGGAAGCCCCCGCCGGCCGCCGACAGGTAGTAGCGGCCCGGCAGCAGCGACATCTGGTAGTTGCCCGAATTATCGGCCCGGCTGGTGGCCAGAAACTGCGGGCTGGTTGAGCTGGTACCCAGCAGGTTGGCCTTCACCACCGCACCGGGCACGGGCTGCTTGGTGCGGGCATCCAATACCCGCCCGGTGAGGAACGCGCGGCCCGCATTTTCGCTCACCTCGGCCACCACGGGCTTGGGCAGCGAATCGGCGGGCACGGCGCGGCCCGTGCGCCAGATGTCCTTGGTGCCGTTGGGCGTGGCCGACGAGGAGAAGTAGGCCGTCTTGCCATCGGGCGTGAGGCTGAGGAAGGCGTTGAAGCCGGGGCCATTCAAGGCCGGGCCCAGGTTGCGCGGCTCGCTCCAGCGGGTCCAGCTCTCATCCAGGCGCTGGCTCACAAATAGGTCGGCCGAGCCGTAGCCCATGTGGCCGTAGGAGGCGAAATACAAGGTTTTGCCATCGGGCGCAAGCCACGGCGCGAAGTCGAAGCCCGGCGAGTTCAGCACCGGGCCCAGGCTTTGGGGTTCGGAGTAGCCCCCGCTGCCAGTGGGCCGGCTCAGGTACAGGTCGTTGCCACCTTCGGAGTCGCCGCGCTCCAGCGAAAGCAGCAGCGTTTTCTCGTCGCCACTCACATAAAAACCCGCACCGGGCACCGCCGTGTAGTAGTTGGCAATGCGTACCGCCTCGGGCTTCACGCCTTTGGCCGCGCCACTGGTGGCCGCAGCCAAGGGCACTTTGCTCATGCCTTCGTCTCGGTAGCCACTGGCTTCGTAAGTGCCGCGCACATAAAGCGTACGGCCTTCCGGCCCCACGGCGGCCACTATTTCATTGTTCTGCTGCGTGTTAATGGCATCGAGCCGCACCGGCGGACCCCAGGTCTGGCCCTTGTCGGAGCTGGTGCTGGCCCAGGCATCGCCGGAGTCGGTGTTGCCCTCGGTGTTGCCGGCAAACTTGGTGCGGGCGAAATACAGGGCCTTGCCATCGGGGCTGAGGATGGGATGCACCTCATTGCCGGACGCGTTTATGGTGCCGCTTAGCAGCTGCGGCGGGCCAAACGGCGACGGGCCTTCCAGCACATTCAGGCGCAGCCGAAACAGCCGCCACTGCTGGCTGGCGCGGCCGGCGGGCTTTTGGGCCACCACCGGCGTGCCGTTGAATTTGTCGGGGGCCGACAGGGCCGCCACGCGGGCTTCGCTGCGGTTTTCGAGCTGGTAGCTACCGGCCGGGCCCGCCGGCACCAGCCGCCACTGCTGCTGCTCGCTGCCCTGGAAGGGCCGCTGCACCAGGGCCATGCTCTCGCCGGGCTTGTCCGCCGTCAGGCACAGGCCGCTGTGGTGGGCCTCAATGCGGTAATACTCACTGCCCTGGCGGATGGGTACGAAGCGCCACTGCTGGCTGTTGGCATGCGTGAACTCCCACTGCACGGCCGCCGCGCCGCTGGCGGTGCTGGCGCTGGCCACGTCGAGGCAGCGGCCGCTGCCCCGGTCAATCAGGCCGTAGTAGGCCCGCTCGTCGGGCACGAAAGGCGTTTGGGCGGGGGCAAAAAAAGGCAGGAGCAGCAGCAGCGACAAAAATCGGAACATCAGCGGGGGCGCACCAAATAAGCAGTGCGCTGGGTGAACAACGCAAAAGAACGGCGAAATAGTGGAGTATTGCCGCCCGCCGCCCACCGCCCGCGCCCAGGCGCTCCCCGCAACGACAAACCGCCGTTAGCAGTACACCTACTTTCAACTCATTTTAGTAACTAATTTTCCGCACTTTCTCCCTGATTTTATGCGCAAAGGCACCCAAGTTTCCTGGAAATACGGCACCGGCACGGCCGTCGGCAAAATCGAATCGGTGCACAAAGAACCCATCAGCCGCACCATTAAAGGCTCTGAAATTCATCGCAACGGCTCGGCCGACGACCCGGCCCTGGTCATCGTGCAGGAAAACGGCGACCGCGTGCTCAAGCTCAAAAGCGAAGTGAAAGCGTCAGCGTAAATACTACGCATTCAGGTACTTTAGGAAATATTTTCACGTCGTGCAACCTGCGGCGGCCGGCGGCGGTCATCCCCATATCAAGCCGTTTACCGGTTCCATAAACACCTGCACAGTATGAAACTTCCCAAAGCATTGCTCGGCACCATTGTGGTTGGCATCACGCTGCAAGCAACGGTGAGCTGCTCCAAAAAAAACGCGCCAGAGCCTAAGGAGCAAGCCACCAAGGGCCAAAAAGAGCCCGTGCGTACACCCTACGACTGCCCCGGCTGCGGCATGGGTTGAGCGGCGCTCCTGATGGATGAAACACCCACCATTCTGGCGTCGCTGGCTTGCAACCTAGACAGCGACATCCTGACTGCGGCCCTCCCCCTGCTGGAAGAAGGCCGCGTGGAGGCCATAGAATGGTCGTTTGATACCGTATTTCAGAATAATGCATTGCCCGAGTGGTTCACCGAACTGCTGCATTGCTATGGCAACCAGCAGCGGCTGGTGGGCCACGGCGTTTTCTTCTCCTTGCTCTCCAGCCGATGGACGTCCGAGCAGCAGCAATGGCTGGCACAGTTGAAAGAGGTGTCGACAAGGTTTGCTTTCGACCACTTCACCGAACATTTTGGCTTTTTCACGGGCCAGAATTTTCACAGCGGTGCCCCGCTACCCGTCCCCTACACCGGCACGGCTATGCGCATCGGTCAGGACCGGCTGCGCCGCGTCTGTGATGCCTGCCGGTGCCCGGTAGGGCTGGAAAACCTGGCCTTTGCCTACTCGCTGGACGAGGTGCAGCGGCACGGCGAGTTTCTGGAAAAGCTCATTGCGCCAGTCAACGGCTTTATCATTTTGGACCTGCACAACCTTTACTGCCAACTCCACAACTTCTCCGTTTCTTACGAGGCCTTGATTGACTTGTACCCGCTGGACCGCGTTCGGGAAATCCATATTTCGGGCGGTAGCTGGGAAGATTCCGACGTGCTTCCCAACAAGAAAGTGCGCCGAGACACGCACGATGACGCCGTGCCGGCCGAAGTATTCCACCTTCTGGCGCTGGCAATGCCCCGATGCCCCAACCTCAAATTTGTGGTGCTGGAACAGCTGGGCACCGGTTTACGGAGCGAAAGCAGCAAAGCCCAATTCCGGCGCGACTTCCAGCAGATGGTCGGCCTGGTGCATCAGCACCGGGCCGGCTTTCCTGCCCGCCAGCCGACCAACTCCTTCCGCTCCGCGCAGCTTCCAGCGCTGGGCCCGGCGCAGGAGGACCGCCAGCTTCACGAGCAGCAAATGCAGTTGTCCGACATTCTGGAAAGCGCCGCTACTCTCGAGGAAGCCCACCATCGGCTGCACACGTCTTCCTTGGCCAACTCGAACTGGAAGATTGAGGCATGGGAGCCGCACATGTTGGAAACCGCCGTACGCATTGCGCAAAAATGGAAGCAGTAAGCAGCTGGTTCCGACATCTGCTCCCTTGGGATTTACCCCATTGAAAAGCCCCATCAGGTTACGCTGACGGGGCTTTCCACAAATTCATCTGGCTGCCGTCAGGCGGAGGCATGACCGAAGCAACAACCGCAGATGTGGGTAAGCACAAGCCCGCAGCTACTGACGGGGCTTGTGCAGGGCCGGCTTACCAGTTGTCTTTATCAGGCTTGATGAAGGCTTCCTCTTCCATCTCGGTGGGTACTACCACAATGCCCTTCTGGAGCAGCGAATTGCGCTGGCCGTAGATGAAGTACACGATGAAGCCCAGCGCCATCCAGCCGAAAGCTACTTTCAGGGTGAACGTGTCGAGGCCGAAAATTAGCGCCGAGCAGACCAACGCCCCCATGATGGGCACCAGCGGGAAGCTGGCCGACGAGAGCGGCGCGCGGAACGGCCGGGGCTGGTCGGGGTCCGACTTGCGCATAATCCACACGCCCAGGCTCACCAGCACGAAGGCCAGCAGCGTGCCGAACGAGGTCAGGTCGCCAGCCAGCGAGCCGGGTACGAAGGCCGCGAACAGGCCCACGAACACCATCAGCATCAGGTTGGATTTGTAGGGCGTGGCGAAGCGCGGATGCAGCTCCGAGAAAGCCTTGGGCATCAGCCCGTCCTTGGCCATCGAGAAGAACACGCGGCTCTGGCCCATCAGCATCACGAGGATAACCGAGGTGAAGCCGAGCAGAATGCCCACCGTCACGGCCGTAGCCAGCCAGCCGTAGCCGGGCATGTGCGCTCTGATTGCATAAGCTACGCTGGCCTCGCCGCCCAGGGCCGGGTCGGCAAATTCGCGCCAGTTGGCCACGCCGGTCAGTACGTGCCCGAACAGAATGTAGAGCACCGTGCAAATAGCCAGCGAGCCCAGGATACCGATGGGCATGTCGCGCTTGGGGTTCTTGGCTTCTTGCGCCGCCGTACTCACGGCATCGAAACCAATGAAGGCGAAGAACACAATGCCCGCGCCGCCCAGGATACCGCCCAGGCCGTGCTTGTTCCAGCCTTCGTAGGTGCGCACCACCTCGCCGGCGGCGTTTTTCACCACGGCGTCGGCCGGAATCAAGTAAGGCGTGTGGTTGGCGGGGTTGATGAACTGCCAACCCACGGCGATGAATACGATTACAATCAGCACCTTCAGCACCACTACCACGGCGTTGAACAGCGCCGATTCCTGCGTGCCTTTCACCAGCAACAGGCTCAGGGCCACGATGATGAGCAGGGCCGGCAGGTTGATGACGCCCTGCTGGGCCACCCCATTAATCACGGCGTGCTCGAAGGGCGAGTGGCTGAGATTATACGGGATACTGGTGCCAAAGACTTCCAGCAGCTTGTTGAGGTACTCGCTCCAGGCAATGCTCACGGTGGCCGCGCCCAGGGCGTATTCCATAATCAGGGCCCAGCCGATAACCCAGGCCACAAACTCGCCCATGGTGGTGTAGGCGTAGGTGTAGGCCGAGCCGGCAATGGGAATCATGGCCGCGAACTCGGCATAGCACAGGCCGGCAAACACGCAGCCGAAGGCCGCCAGAATGAAAGCCAGCGTCACGCCCGGCCCGGAGGCTTGGGCCGCAGCGGCGGCAGTGCGCACAAACAGGCCCGCCCCGATGATGGCGCCCACGCCCAGCGCCACGAGGTTGCCCGCGCCCAGCGTCCGTTTCAGGGTACCGTGCCCGGTGGAGTTGGCCTCGCCCAAGAGCACGGCCAGTGGTTTTTTGGCGAAAATACTTGCCATATGTTAGGTGTGAAGGAAGAAGAAGTTTGAAATAATTGAGGAAATGAAACGGACCGAGCCGCAGCCGGTGGCAATGAAATTGACCGTGGGCGTAGCGTCGGGTCCGAAATATAGGCAGCAAATCGGCTCCGTTCCCGCGGGTGGCCCTGGGCTTGCCGGTAACGGCAGATGAAGCCAGTGCTAAATACGCGTGATGTTCTGATTATTGCGCCGCCTCGCCCATCGGGCTTAAACCCGTTGCGTTTGGTTGCATCCAAGCCCGTGTTTTACCTTCCCAATCATTTATTATGAAGAAATTATTGTTCCTGGCCGCCACTCTTGCCGCCACAGTTACCACCAGCTTTGCCCAAACACCCCCCGCGATGCCCTCGGCCACCGGCCAGCCCAAAGCCCCCGGCCAGCAGGCCGACCGCCGCACCCAATACCTGGCCAAGGAGCTCAGCCTCACCGCCGACCAGCAGGCCCGGCTCACGCCCATTCTGCTGGCCCAGCGCCATGACATGCTGGCCCTGCGCGACAAAATGCAGGCCGGGGGCCGCCGCGCCGGCATGGGCCAGGAGCTGAAAGCCGCGCAGGCCAAATACACCGAGCAAATCCGGGCCGTGCTCACGCCGGAGCAATACACCAAGTTCGACCAGCTAAAGGACGAGCAGCGCGACAAGCTGCGCGAGCGCCGGGCCAGCGGCCAGGGCCAGGCGATGCCCGAATAACTAGCCGGTTTCGTCCGTAGAAAGCGCCGGTCTATCGGTTAATTCCGGGTTGCGCTCCCGAGGCCATTTTCCTGGCACTGCGCTTGCAAATACCCTGGCAAGTGACTAGCCGGCCACCTCATCCCCCGGCGCACTTGCTCATCCCTTCTCACCCTCCCCAATCATGAAAAAGACCCTCGTATTACTCGCCGCCTTGGCCCTGACCACCGCCGGCACCAGCTTCGCCCAAACTGCCCCCGGTGCCAGCCCCACCATGCAGGCCCGCCAGCGCGGTCCGAAAGACCCCGCCAAGATGGCCGACCACCGCGCCGGCAAAATGGCCAAAGAACTCGGCCTCACCGCCGACCAAGAGGCCAAAGTGGAGCAGCTGATGCTGGCCCGCCAGCAGGAAACCGCCGCCCTCAAAACCAAATATGGCACCGACCGGAAAGCCGGCCGCCCCGAAATGAAAGCCGCCCATGAGCGCTACGAAGCCCAGATGAAGGCCATCCTCACGCCCGAGCAATTTGCCAAGCTCGGCCAGATGAAGGCCGAGCACCACGGCCACGGCAAAGACGGCGGCAAGATGAAAATGAAAGCCAAAGCATAACCCGCCACACCCGCAAACAAAGCCCCAGCCGCCTCGGTTGGGGCTTTTTTTATCGATTATATCTACAGATAATCAGCGTTAAAGCTAGTTTTGAGTGATTTGTTGGGTAAAGTTTGGGAGAGAAAGTCCGACCTGCGTTACCTTCCCTTTGCTTGACTGCATTCAAAGGATAATGTTACAGATGTTATACCAAAGCTTTTTTCGCTTCTCTAAGCTGATACTTAGCGGCCTGCTGCTGGCTGCCACTCCGAGCCAACGAGTAGTTGCCCAATTGCCGGCCGCCGCTGGTTTTCGAGTGGTGAGCCACAAAGTCACAACCAAATCCGGAATGGCTTTTACGTTGGAGCAAAAAGTGCTCGGGACCAGCGGAACTATTATGCGGCCCGTTACGGCCCTACCGCAAGGCTTTACGTTGGAAGCCGCGGCCCAAAGCGGGACGCGCAATTTGTACTTGCTGCGCAAAATTCGGGGCGATACCGCAATGCTTCTGCTCACCGATTCGTTGGGCCGCACGCTGCAACGGCCACGGCAGCACCTGCCTAACCTGGGAGGCGACGCTAAGCAACTAGTGCCGCTTCACTTATTTGGCCTGCCGGATGGCAAAGGCTTCGTCCTCACATATCCGTCGGGTAAGTCGGGCCGGCCCGCCCTTCAAGTGCAGGCACTGGGCCCGGCATTGTCGGTACTTTGGCAGCAACAATTCCCACCCACGTACTCAACCGCCGTTGAGCAAATCGCGGCCAGCGATACCCGCTTATGGCTTGTCCTTAAAGAATATTTAGCCTTGGCACTGCGACCGCGCGTAGTGAGCTTCTGCTTGGCAACCGGGGAAGTGGAATGCAACCAATCCCTGGCCCCCAACGATGAAGTGCAGGCCGCCACAGTGGTGCCAGCCGGGCTGCTTTTGTTGGGCACTTCGGACCGGCGGACTTCCTATGTGGAACCAAACGAACAGCTCAAAACACCGGAGAATCGGCGCGATTTTGCGCTGCTACTAAGCCCAACGGGCCAGCGCATTTTCGGGGTTGGCTTGGGATGGCCCCTGCTTGGCCGGCCGACTCATTACCGGTGGCAATCGGCTTACCCGCTGCCCAACGGCAGCTACCAGCTCGTTGGCGAAACCTACCGCAAAACGCCTAATGCCGGTACCATTGCCATGGGCTTGCTGGGGGCGGGCCTGATTGGGGCTGGGGGCTTTGGCGCGTTGCCGCTGGGCGGCTACACCAATGCGCAGCCCGTGGGATTGGTGGTGGCGCAGCTAAGCCCGATGGGCCAGCTGGCGGCCGTGCACGAGGTGATGGTTTCCGAAGTGATGCCGGCCGCCGATTCGCAAGCTGTAAGCAGCGGTTTTTCCA
Organism: Cytophagales bacterium; assembly: GCA_038213745.1. Classification (GTDB taxonomy): domain Bacteria; phylum Bacteroidota; class Bacteroidia; order Cytophagales; family Hymenobacteraceae; genus Hymenobacter. Next base: position 12,270 of record JBBQSQ010000011.1, on the reverse strand, counting down.
ATGAAAACTCCAGCGGCTTCCGTTTTCGAGGGTTCAGCCCCGACTATCAGCAGGTAGTGCTGAATACAAGCCGCCAAGTGCTGGCTTATTCCATTGCAACCCGGCAAGTGCAGCCTCTCACATCGGCCCGCAATGCTACCCCCACCGTACTCCACATCGAGGCTGACCGCGTTACCATAAGTTGGTCTGTTGAATCGGCCGAAACCGGTTCCGAATTTGAGCAGGTAGCCTTGCCATAATCTTACCAAGACGACTAAGGTTTTACATCCAGCATTTATATTTGGACTATTGCCCACCAGAATTGGGTGAGAACTGCCTCCACCTGGCCCCATTCTCTCATGCCTCCCCTCCCCAGTAGCACGGCTTCGGCCGTGCAAATTCAGCAGTTCTACGACAAGGGCCTGGCCCATGCCAGCTACGCCGTGCGCTACGGCCGGCAGGTCGTCATCATCGACCCGGGCCGCGACCCCCAGCCCTACTACGATTTTGCCGATGAGCACGAGGCCGACATCATCGCCGTAATCGAGACGCACCCGCACGCCGATTTCGTGTCGTCGCACCTGGAAATTGCCGAGGAAACCGAGGCCACCATCTATTGCAGCAAGCTGGTGGGGGCCAAGTACCCGCACAAGAGCTTCGACGACGGCGACCGCATCAAGCTCGGCACCGTGGAGCTGCACGCCATCAACACGCCCGGCCACTCGCCCGACAGCATCAGCATCCTGCTGCTGGACGACCTGGCCCAGAGCCGCGCCATTTTTACCGGCGATACCCTGTTTGTGGGCGACGTGGGCCGGCCCGACCTCCGCGAGGAAGAAGCCGTGGGCGGCCACAAGCGCGAGGAGCTGGCGGCCCAGCTCTACCGCAGCACCCGCAACAAGCTCATGACCCTGCCCGGCACCACCAAGGTGTACCCCGCCCACGGCCCCGGCTCGCTCTGCGGCAAAACCACCAGCCTCGACCTCGACAGCACCATTGCCAAAGAGCTGAAAACGAACTACGCCCTGCAACCCATGTCGCAGGAAGAGTTTATCAAGGTTCTGCTCGAAGACCAGCCCTTCGTGCCCAAGTATTTCGGCCACGATGTGCAGCTGAACCGCCAGGGGGCCCCCAGCTTCGAAGACAGCGTCCGGGCCGTGCCGCACCTGAGCGACACCGACGCCCTGGAAACTGGCGTGCTCCTCATCGATACGCGGCCCGCCGTCAAGTTTCGCGCCGGCCACCTGGCGGGGGCCATCAATTTGCAGGACGGTGCCAAGTTTGAAACCTGGCTGGGCTCAATAGTCGGCCCCACAGAACCGTTCTACCTGCTGGCCGACACCAAGATTGCACTGGACGCCGTGGTGCGCAAAACCGCCAAAATAGGCTACGAGGGCAACATTAAAGGGGCGCTGCTGGCCCCGGCGGCCCTGCCCGCCACCGCCGCCACCGTGGACGTGGCCCAGGTGCGCGCGCACCCCGAGCGTTTCACCATCGTGGACGTCCGTAACCACGCCGAAACCAAAGTGCCGGTCTTCGAACACGCCCTGCTCATCCCGCTGCCCGAATTGCGCGAGCGCGCCCACGAAATTCCCACCGATAAGCCCATTCTTATCCATTGTGCCGGCGGCTACCGTTCGGCGGCCGGGACGAGCATTGTGCAAGCCGCGCTGCCAGGCGCGGAGGTGCTGGATTTGGGCGAGGCGGTTACGGAGTTTCAGAAGCAGGCGGTGCATTAGTGGCGCTTATTCAGCGCATAGAGCCGCCATTGCTAGTTCACTAAGATAGGGTTCCAAGTAGTAAACGCTCTGGCCAGACTGTGCTGGAGCGTTAGCTTTTCTGCCGCTTGGGTATCTTTGAGATTCACTCTACCCCACGCGCGTCCTTCACACCGCCGACTGGCACCTCGGCCAGCACTTCCTCACGGGCCAGGAACGCACCACCGAGCAGCAAGCTTTCCTTAGGTTAGCTAACGATTCGCTTTGCCTTCGAACTATTCTCCACAGCTGCTAAATTATGACAACTTATCAAGTAGACCTCCTGAATCCCAAAGCTGGTAAGCTGTTGCAGGACCTTGCTGATATGGACCTGATTGCTATCCGGCCCACCGCGCCGGATGGCTTCCTGGACGCGGTGAATCGGCTGCGGGCCAAAGCAGTTGCCAAGCCGCCAACGCTGGATGAAATAACCAAGGAAGTAGAAGCGGTTAGAACGAATAGAACGAAACGCTATGCCAAAAACAACGCATAGAATTATCGTTGACACAAACCTTTGGATTAGCTTTTTGCTAACCAAGGACTTTTCCAGATTAGACCACCTCTTCGCCAACAACCAGTTGAAGCTGCTTTTTAGCAAAACGCTACTGGATGAATTTGTGGAAGTGGCGCAGCGGCCAAAATTTAAAAAGTATTTTTCGTTGCTTGATTTAGAGGAGTTGTTGCTTCAAATTGAGAAAAAAGCCGAGTTCATCCTTGTAACCTCGACAGTTGACCTTTGCCGGGTCCCGAAAGACAACTTTCTATTGGCCCTTGCTTTGGATGGCAAGGCCACCCATCTGCTGACGGGTGATAACGACTTGCTGGTACTAAAGCGGCTAAACAAAATCCGAATTTTATCCATCGCCGACTACCTCGCCGGCTAACCATTTAATGCGCGTCCTTCACACCGCCGACTGGCACCTCGGCCAGCACTTCCTCACGGGCCAGGAACGCACCACCGAGCAGCAAGCTTTTCTTGATTGGCTGCTGCTCACGGTGCAACACCAAGGGATTGATGCCCTGGTGATTGCCGGTGATATTTTCGACACGCAGTCGCCCTCCCACACGGCGCAGGAGCTCTACTACACCTTTCTGGTGAGGATGCAGCGCACCGGCTGCCGCGACATTGTGGTGGTGGGCGGCAACCACGACTCGCCCACCATGCTCAATGCCTCGCGGCAATTGCTGCGGCAGCTGCGCATTCACGTGGTGGGCGGCGTGCCGACGGACCCCGCCGAGCAGGTGCTGCACCTGGCCGGGCCCGACGGCCGGCCGGGGCTGGTGGTGTGCGCCGTGCCGTTTTTGCGCGACCGCGACATTCGGCTGGCCGTGGCCGGCGAGAGTCCCGACGACCGCCAAATCCGTATCCGCCAGAGCATTGCGGGTCATTACACCGCGCTGGCCGAGCTGGATGTGGTGCGCCGCTTGCGCGAGCAGGACGTGCCCGTGCTGGCCACGGGCCACCTCTACGCCGCGGGCGGCGAGGCCCGCGAAGGGGCCGAGCGCGACGTGCACATCGGCGGGCTGGGCTTGGTGGGGGCCGAGCATTTCCCTACGGCCTTCGACTACGTGGCCCTGGGGCACCTGCACCGCCCGCAGGTGGTGGGCGGGCGGGCGCACATCCGCTATTCGGGCTCGCCGGTGCCGCTGTCGTTTACCGAAGCCGACGACAAGCAGCAGGTGCTGCTGCTGGAATTTAAGGGGGCGGGCGCGCCCACTATTACCAGCATTCCGGTGCCGGTGGCGCGCCGTTTGCAGCGCTTCCACGGCACGCTCGACGAGGTGGAGGCCGACATTCTGGCCTATGATAATTCGGCCTTCACCCTGGTGGCCTGGGCCGACGTGCTGGTGCGCTCCGACGAAGCGCCCGCCGAAGTGCAGCGCCGCATCCAGGCCGTGCTGCAGCTGCAAAAAACGCACGTAGTGGCCCCGCGCGGCGTGCGCCACCAGCGCGCCACCGACCTACCCGACCTGGCCGCCGATATGCCCCCCCTGGCGCTGCTGCACGAATTGACCGTGGAAGAAGTATTCAGCCGGCGCGTGGCGGGCCTCCCCCCCGAGCGCGCGGCGGCCCTCACCGCCACTTTTGGCGAGCTGCGGCAGCTGCTGAGCGAGGCGGAGCCGGAAGCCGGCCTGAACCGCGACTAAGCGGCCGGCTCCACGCCAGCCGCTGGCCGGATGCAGCCCTAGCATGTACCTTTACCTACCCCGCCCCTGGCGGGATATTTATTTTTCTTTTTTTCGAATTCATTCCCTTTCCAGATGAACAAAAAAATACCCGCGCTGGGCCTGTTCCTCGCGCTGGCCGGTGCCGACCAGGCGCAGGCACAGGCCAGCCTGCTGGTACACGGCATTTCGGCGGGCATCGGCCTGGGCCGCATGGCCGCCCGCAAAAAAGAAGCCGCCACCGTGCCCACGGCCGCGATGGAGCAGTACCGGGGGCAGTCGTACCCGGTGCTGCGCACGCCGGCCGAGCAGCTGCCCAAGAAGGGCGCGGCCGAAATCACGGCGGTGGAAACCCAGCTCGACCGCTTCCGCACCGCCCTGCGGGCCGACTCGACCAGCGCGCTGTGCACGCCCGAGCAGCGCACAGCTTTTCAGGCCGCCATCGTGAGCGTGGCCCGCGCGCAGTCGCGCTGGGACTTGCAGCCCTACCAACAGGAGGCTACTTTTTACCTGGCCGAGGATGCCCGCCGCCAGCGTACCGCCGCCCCGGCACCCGCCAAATAAACGTTTTCAGCGCATTTTTTATCGACTCCGCGCCCGCCTTGCCAGCCTTCCGCTGGTGGGGCGGGCGTACTTTCAGGCCATGAAAATTATCAGCGTCCGCTTCGCTAACCTGAACTCGCTGCCCGGTCCGTTCCTGATTCGATTTGACGAAATGCCTCTGGCCGATACGGGGCTCTTTGCCATCACCGGGCCCACGGGCGCGGGCAAAAGCACCCTGCTCGACGCCATTTCGGTGGGCCTCTACGGCCGGGTGCCGCGCCACGACCGGCAGGTGGGCGAGATGGTGAGCCGGCACGCCAAGGACGCTTTTTCGGAGGTCGAATTTGAAGTGCACGAAACCAACGCCGACACCGGCGCAGTGGACCGCGTACGCTACCGCTCGCGCTGGGAAGTGAAGCGCAAAACCCGGGGCGACGACAAAGGCGGTCTCGGCCAGGATGCCATGACGCTGGTTTTCAGCCCATCCGGCGTGGCTGTGACTTCGGGCAAAGAGGCCGTGCCGGCGCGGGTGGGTGAGCTGTCGGGGCTCGATTTTGGGCAGTTTGAGCAGTCGGTGCTGCTGAGCCAGGGTAAATTTGCCCGCTTCCTGCACGCGCCGGAAAAAGAGCGCAGCGCCCTGCTGGAGAAGATGACCAACGTGGGCATCTACTCGCGGCTGTCGGTGGCGGCATTTGATAAATCGAAAGAGGAAGAGCTGAAAACCAAGCTGCTGCGCGCCAAGCTGGACGCCACCCGCCTGCTCTCGGAAGAGGAGCGTGCCAACCTCGAAACCCAGCTCGACGTGTTGCACCAGCAGGCCGAGCAGCACTATGAGGAGCAGCAGGAGTTGAACGTATGCCTGACCTGGCGCACCATTCTGGACCAGCTGGACAAGCAGCTGGCCGAAACCGAGCGCGAAGCCGAGCGCCTGCGCCGCGACGAGCAAGCCCTGCAACCAGAGTTTATACGCCTGGACGGCCACCTGCGCGCCGCTGCCGTGGACAAGCCCCTGGGGTTGGCCGAAGCGGCCGAAAAGGAAGTTGGCAGCGACGAAAAACAGCTGCGGGAGTTGGAAGCCACCCGGCCGCGCTTGGTGCTGGCCGCCGAAACGGCCGCCGCCGCCCATACCGCCGCCACCGCTACGCACGCCACGGCGCTGGCCGAGGAGAACCGTTTGCGCCCGCTGCTCAGCCGGGCGCAGCAGCAGGATGCGGCCATTGCGGCGGCCCGGCATCAGCTGGGGTTGAAGCGCGCGGCCCACGAACAAACGCAGCGCGAGCACGCGCAAGCCGCTGCCGACCTGGGCCGGGAGGCGCGGGAAATTGAACAGCTGCAAAGCCAGGATGCCACGCTCAAGGGCTGGCTCATCGCGCACAGCGCCGAAAACGACCTGAAGAACCAGGTGTTAGCGCTGGACCGCGAAATCATCGACCTGCAAAACGCCCAGAAGGAAGTAGCCACCCGCGAGGCCACCCGCGCCGAGCTGCGCAAAAGCCAGGACCAAACCGCCGCCGACCTGCGCCGCCAGCAGGCCCTCGAAGCCGACGCCAAGGCCCGAAAACAAGCCATTGAAGAAGAGGGCAAGCCCTGCCGCACCGAGCGCGATGCCCTGCTGCTGGGCACCAGCGCCGCCGCCCTGGCCCAGCGCGCCGACGACCTCGGCACCCACCAGCAGGGCTTGCAGCAGTTGTTGCCCAAGGCCGAAGCGGCCCACGACCACCAAACCCGCGCCGCCGCTCTAGCCGCCCAAATCGGCCAGGAAGCGCCGGCCCTGGCCACGGCCGAAACCGCCGCTGCCCACCTGGAAGCCCGCCGCGACGACGGCCAGAAACTTCTCGATAGCTACCGGCGCGAACTGCGCACGCAGCAAGCCCTGGCCGACCTCAACCAACACCGCCAGCACTTGCAGCCTGGCCGGCCCTGCCCCCTGTGCGGCGCGCTGGAACACGCTTTTGCCGCCGGTTTCACCGCCGAAGCCGATGCGCAGGAGCTGCGCGTGACGCAGCAGCAGCAGGCCCTGGCCGCGCTGGACGAGGAGCTGCGCCGCGCCACCACGGCCCTCGCCCGCCGCCAAACCGAGCAGCAGCAGCGCCACCGCCTGCGGGACGAGGCCGCCGCCGCCGCCGAAACGGCCCGGCAGCAAGCCGCCGCGCTGGCCGCCGCCCTCACGCCCCCACCAGCCCAGCCCGCCGAGCCGGCCGCCGTGCGCGCCCTGCTGGCAACGGCCACCCGCGAGCAGGCCGCCGCCGCCGCCGCCCGCCGCCGCCTGGCCGAGCTCGATGAGCAGCTGGCCAAGCTGCGGGAGCAGTACCTGAAGGAAAGCGAAGCCATGACCGCCGCCCAGCGCGAAACGCCCCGGCTGCTGGAGCGCATGGAAGTGGCCGAAAAAGAACTGGCCAAATTGGCCGATGAGGTGGAATACTGGCAGGAACAAGCCGAAATTTTCCAGCGCTCGATTCGGGATTTCCTGGTGCCGCATCAGCTCACACTGCCCAACCGGCCGCCTTACGACGGCATTCTGGCCACGCTGCGGGAGCGGGCCGAGCATTACGAGGCGCAGGTAGCGGCGCTAGGGGAAGTAGGCAAGCAGCTGCAGGAGAAAACCATTCAACAGAAGGCGCACACCGAAGCCCTCGCCAGGCAAACAGCACTGCTGGCCGCCGCCGCCGCCACGCTGGAAACGGAACAGCAGGCCCTGAACCAGCAGCGGGCCGCTCGCCAGGCCCATTACCCCGGCCCCGACCCCGCTGCCGAAGCCGAGCAGCTGCGCCAAGCCACCCAGCGCCTGGCCGACGCCGCCCTGCGCGCCCAAACCCAGCGGGCGGAACAGCAGCAGGCGCTGGCAATCCAGAAAAACGCCTACGGTGCCCTGCAAATCCAGCTCGCCACCCACAAAGCCGCCGACGCCCAGCGCCAGGCCGAACTAGCTGCCGCCCTGGCTACCGCCGGCCTGGCCACCGCTGCCGAAGCCCGCGCCCTGCTCCTGCCCACCGCCGAAGCCGCGCGCCTCGACCAGCGCCGCCAGGCCCACCGCACCGCCCAGGCTGCTACCACCCGCCGCTTCACCGACCTCACCGCCGAATTCAACCGCCACGCCGAGGCCGGCCTCACGCATTTGGCCACCGATGAGTTGACGGCCCAGTTGAAAACGCTTTTTGCGGCCGGCGAAATCCTGCAGCAAAAGCTGGGGGCCGTGGGCAATCAGCTGAAGCAGGACGATGACGCCCGGCAGCTCCTGGCCGCCGGCCTGCATGCCCTCACGGTGCGCCAGCAGGAAGAGCAGCGCTGGCAAGACCTAAGCGAGCAGATTGGCTCAGCGCGGGGCGACAAGTTCAGCCAGTTTGCGCAGGGCCTCACCCTCGCCCACCTGGCCCGGCTGGCCAACTTACGCCTGCGCCAACTCACGGGCCGCTACACCATTCTCAAAACGCCCAACCGCAACCTGGAGCTGCAAATCATCGACCACGACCAGGCCGACACCGTGCGCCCCATGGCCTCGCTCTCGGGCGGCGAAAGCTTCCTGGTGAGTCTGGCGCTGGCCCTGGGCCTGAGCGAGCTGGCTGGCCACAAGGCCCGAATCGAGTCGTTATTCATCGACGAAGGCTTCGGCACGCTCGACCCCGACGCTCTGAACATGGCCCTCGACGCACTGGAACGCCTTCAGCACTCCGGCAAGATGATTGGCATCATCTCCCACGTATCCGACCTTAAGGACCGCATTGGCACCCAGATTCGGGTGCGGCCCGGCGCGGGCGGCAACAGCACCGTGCACATCGTGGACGTGCGCGGCGACGAAACCGACTGCGCCGCGTAGCGGTAGCGCGGACTTTCAGTCCGCGTCCCTGCGCCCTCAAAGCAGCCCGAACGACGCGGGGATGCGGATTTTCAGTCCGCGCTACATCGCAGCCGCTTTCACCTCGGCCCAGGTCCAGTACTTCTTGGGCTGCACTCCCGCGTATCCCTTCCGAAAAAACGCCACTACGGCTTCCTCCATCACCGCTGGGGCAATGGAGGAAGCGTAAATCGGCCGGCCATCCGGGTCGGCGTAGCGCTGGGCTTTGGTGAGCTTTTGGCCCGTGAGGCGCAGCAGCGGACCAGTGTCGGTGATGCCATCGGCAGCCCAGGTTTGACCACTGGTTTCCAGTTCGTTGAGACGTGCCACCAGCGGCGCAAACGCCAGGCGCGGCAGCGTGGGGCGGCTTTCCAGGTCAATCCAGGTAGTGTATTTGTATTCCAGCTCGTAGCGGTTGCCGCCGTAGAGACTCAGCACCACATCGAAGCCGGCCGTGGGGCCGAACAACGCATAGTAGGGCGCGGGCGCGGGCGTAGCCACCACCACCAATCCGATTTCCGGATAGCGCCGCTGGGCCGTCGGCGGCTTTTGCAGCTGCGCCACGGCCGCTTTCACCCGGTCGTATCCGGGCTGCCAAGCGGCGCGGCCGCTTTCCGGATGCGTAAGGATTTCCGCGAAGCGGGGCAGAAACCATTCAAATTTCTCGGCGGATGCTTCGTCTTCCCGGCGGCGGCGGCTGGGCGCGTCAAAGGGCTCATAGAACCGCGCTTTTTCCTCGGCATTCAGCCAGGCCACGAGCTTGAGCGCCGCATCGGCCAGCGGGTGCGCCCCGTCGATTTCCCGGAAATCGCCCAGCGTCGCCGCCGTCCGCAGCAAGGCTTCGTGCTGTAGGGCCAACGCCGGATTTAGCAAGCTCCACACCCCGATAAAGCCGTCAATATCAAAATGATTGGCCGTGACGGCCGTCGCTGCCAGCCCCGCCGTTTTGGGGTGGTGCAGCGCCCGGAGCACCGAGCCGGCGCTGGTGTCGTCGCGCAAAGGCGCGGGCGTGGGCGCGGCGCGCCAGTGCGCCAGCGTGAGGGCCGCCCCCAGTCCCAGGCTGTCCACCACAATGGTGGGCTGCCGCCGGAGCTGCGCAAAAGGCACGAAGAATTTCACAGAGAAAGGGGGGGAAATTGAAGACGCAAAGCAACGGCATCCATCACTCGAAACTCAACCCTCAACCCTTAAAATTTCTCCCGGCCGCGCCGGTTGCTGATGCGCTCCAAGCGTTGCTTCCGAATCCAGCGCAGGTAGGTTTGCAGCTCTTCGGCGGCGCGCAGGGCCTCTACCGAAGCGTAGCGGCGGGCCAGGTCGCGGTTGCTGAGGAAGCGGTGCACGCTGCTGTGGCACGGCTGGCACAACGCGACCACGGGGCCGTGCTTGCCGCCTTCTTCGCGCGGCACCAGGTGGTGGCGCGAAGTAGCTTGCACGGCCCGCTCGCAGAGGCCGCACTGCGGCTCGCTGCCGGAAGAAAAATTATTGGTTGGCCAACTAGCGGACCGGGCACGCTGCCTTGCCATGCGGAGCAAAAACGAAGAGTAGAAAACGAATTTTCTTGGCTTTCTAACACGGCCGGGCGGCCACAAGTTGCGCAATTGCTTGCGGGGCATTAACTTGGCCTGCAGTGCACCATATGGCCTGATTAGTTTGGTGCTTGCTTCTCAGTATTTTCTCTCCTTTTACTTTTTTTTGACGATGGTAAATTCTATACCCTGTTCCCTTCCGGTCATTCGCCCTTCGCTGGCCAGCCGGGTAGTGGGCGTGCTGGCGGCCCTGCTGCTGCTGGCGGCTGCCCCGGCCGCCCACGCCCAAACGTGGATGGTGAGTACCACCGCCCAGATTAAGCTGGGCGTATTGGATAAATATGGCCAGCTAGGGCCGTACACGGCTACTTTCATTGTGCACAGCGAGCGCACGGGCAAAGATTTCTACCTCGTAAAAGAATTAGCCAAAGGGCAAACGGGGGTCGACGTGCTGTTTCCCACCGACCCCTCGGACCCGCAGTATTTCAAGAGCGAAGCCGGCGAATCGGCCAATCCCGTTCCCGGCCGCTACACCTGGGAGTGCCGGGTGAAGGGCCAGCGGGCCGTGAGCGGCCGGTTCACTTTTCCGGAGGTGGGCAACGACGTGACCATCATCACCAAATAATTCTAACAAAGTAATAAGGAATTTTACCAACCTTTCTACTGCAAAAAAGACTGAAAGCCCGGCCGCCCGCCGGGCTTTCTGCGTTACTTACCCGCCGCTCGGCCCAGGTACCGAACCCCTGTTTTTCGTAACGACTAATTTCCCTCCCATGCCCCGCAAATCCTTCCCCGAACTCATCAACAGCCCCGGCATGCCCGTGCTGGTCGATTTCTATGCCACGTGGTGCGGCCCTTGCAAAACCATGGCCCCCATTCTGGAGCAGGTAGCGGCCCAGCACGGCGGCAAGCTGCGCATCATCAAGATTGACGTGGACCGCAACGCCGCCGTGGCCCAGCAATACCGCGTGCAGAGCATTCCCACGCTGATTTTATTTCATCAGGGCCAGCCGGTGTGGCGGCAGGCGGGCGTGGTGCCGGCCACCCAAATTGCGCAGGCCCTCCAGCCCTACCTGAGCAAAGCGTAGGGCACCGGCTGGCGTGGCGGGCCAATGACCCGGCCCCCGGCAAACTATTCCACCGGTTTCGGGCGTTGGGAGATGGCGCTACCTTTGCGCGTCTTTTGGTGTTCCCGCATGGTCTCTCATTATATCACCCGTTACGTTTTATTGTTTTTGGTGGTGGGGCTGAGCGGGCCGCGCGGGGCCTGGGCCCAGGCGGGCCGCTTCACGGTGAGCGGCACGGTGCGCGGGGCGCGGGGCGAAACCCTGCCCGGAGCCAGCGTGGCCGTGCCCGCACTGAGCACCGGCACGGCCGCCGACTCGCTGGGCCACTTTGCGCTGAGCTTGCCGGCCGGCCGCCACCAGCTGGTGGTGGCCTTCATCGGCTACGAGTCAATCACCCGCGACCTCAACCTGACCAGGAACCAGCGCCTGAGCTTCGACCTGACCGCTAGCGGCAATGAACTAAGTGAAGTAGTGGTGCAGGGCAGCGTGACGCTGGAACAAAAGCTCAAAACCACTCAGATGGGCGTCGAGCACCTCAGCATTCAGGAAGCCAAGCTGTTGCCGGCACTGTTTGGCGAAGTCGATATTCTGAAAACCCTGCAACTCAAGCCCGGGGTGCAGAGCGGCGGCGAGGGCACCAGCGGCTTGTTTGTGCGCGGCGGCTCTTCCGACCAGAACCTAGTGCTGCTCGATAATACGGTGGTGTACAACCCCAACCACTTGTTCGGGCTGTTCTCGGTGTTCAACTCCGATGCCGTGCAGAGCGTGGATTTGTATAAGTCGGGCTTTCCGGCGCAGTTTGGCGGGCGGCTCTCGTCGGTGGTGGACGTGAAGCTGCGCGAAGGCGACCGGCAGCAGTACGTGGCCACGGGCGGCGTGGGGCTGATTTCGTCGCGCGGCACGTTCGAGGGGCCCATCAGCAAGGGCAAGGGTTCGTTCATCGTGAGCGGGCGGCGCACGTATTTCGACATTTTTACGCGGGCCGTCAACAAGCGCAACGAGAGTAAGCCCGACTATAGCCCCATTCCCGACTACTACTTCTACGACCTCAACGCCAAGGCCAACTACACGCTCGGCGACAAGGACCAGCTGTTTCTGACCGGCTACCTGGGGCGCGACGTATTTGGCTTTAGTAGCAACAACGGCTTCAATTTCAGCTTTGAGTGGGGCAACACCCTGGGCTCGCTGCGCTGGAACCACGTGTTTTCGCCCCGGCTATTCGCCAACACCACGGCGTCGGTTTCCGACTACAAATACACCCTCACCAACAAGCTCGACCAGTTCAGCTTCACGCTGGGCTCGCGCATCACCGACTACACCGGGCGCACCGATTTCGAGTACACGCCCAACGACCGGCACCAAGTGAAGTTTGGGGCCATGCTCACCCAGCACACCTTCGG
>JBBQSQ010000010.1:0-41586 GCA_038213745.1 Cytophagales bacterium | reverse complement strand
GAACGCTCCGTAAATTTGAGGTGCGCCCCGGCGCTAATCGTTAATAAAACTACCTGATGTTTGAATTCCTAGGCAAGACCGTCGCCAAGATATTTGGCTCCAAGTCGGAGCGCGATTTAAAGGAAATCGTGCCCTACGTGGCGCTGATTAATGCCGAATATGCCAAACTGGCCGGCTTGACCGACGACCAGCTGCGCGAGCAGACCGATACCGTGCGCGCCCGCATTGCCGAGCGCCTCGCCGGCCTCGACGGGCAGATTGCCGGCCTGCATCAGCAAATCGACACTCAGCCGCAACTGGACGTGGCCCAAAAGGAGGGGCTGTTCGAGCAGATTGACGCGCTGGAAAAGCAGCGCAACAAGGACCTCGAAGCCGTGCTGCTGGAGATGCTGCCGCAGGCCTTCGCCATTGTGAAGGACACCGCCCGCCGCTACAAGGAAAACGGCCAGCTGGTGGTAACCGCCAATGCCCACGACCGCGAATACGCCGCCACGCACCCCAACTGCGTTATTCAGGGTGAGCAGGCCATTTGGAGCAACAAGTGGCTGGCCGCCGGGGCCGAAATCACCTGGGACATGATTCACTACGACGTGCAGCTGATTGGCGGCGTGGTGCTGCACCAGGGAAAAATCTCGGAAATGGCCACCGGCGAGGGCAAAACGCTGGTTTCGACCCTGCCTTCGTTCCTGAATGCCTTGTCCAAACGGGGGGTACACCTCGTGACCGTGAACGACTACCTGGCCAAGCGCGACTCCGAATGGAACGCGCCGCTGTTCGAGTTCCACGGCATCACGGTGGACTGCATCGACAAGCATCAGCCCAACACGCCCGAGCGCCGCGCCGCTTACCAGGCCGACATCACCTACGGCACCAACAACGAATTCGGCTTCGACTACCTGCGCGACAACATGGCCCGCGACCCCGAGGAACTGGTGCAGCGCAAACACCACTTCGCCATGGTCGACGAAGTGGACTCCGTACTGATTGACGATGCGCGGACGCCGCTCATCATCTCCGGCCCGGTGCCGCGCGGCGACGTGCACGAGTTCTACCAGCTCAAGCCGCGCATTCAGCGCTTGGTGGACGAGCAGAAGAAAGTAGTGCAGGCCTATTTGGTAGAAGCCCGCAAGCAGATTGCCGCCGGCAAAACCGGCGTGGAAGAAGGCGACAAAAACGGCGAGGGCGGCCTCATGCTGTTCCGCGCCCACCGCGGCCTGCCCAAGAGCAAGCCCCTCATCAAGTTCCTTTCGGAATCCGGCAACCGCGCCGTGTTGCTGGCCACCGAAAACCACTACCTGGCCGACAACTCGCGCCAGATGCCCAAGGCCGACGAGCCGCTATTCTTCACGATTGACGAGAAGAACAACCAGATTGAGCTGACCGAAAAAGGCATCGACCTAATTACGGCGCAGGGCGAAGACCCGCAGCTGTTCATTATGCCCGACATCGGCATGGCCATTGCCGACATCGAGAAAAACGCCGCGCTTTCGGCCGAAGAAAAGCTCCATCAGAAGGACAAGCTGATGAGCGACTACAACGAGAAGAGCGAGCGGGTACACACCGTGAACCAGCTCCTGAAAGCCTACACGCTGTTTGAAAAGGACGACCAGTACATCCTGACTGACGACGGCAAGGTAAAAATCGTGGACGAGCAAACCGGCCGCGTGATGGAAGGCCGCCGCTATTCCGACGGCCTGCACCAGGCCATTGAGGCCAAGGAAAACGTGCGCGTGGAAGACGCCACCCAGACCTACGCCACGGTGACCTTGCAGAACTACTTCCGCATGTACCACAAGCTGTGCGGCATGACCGGCACGGCCGAAACCGAAGCCGGCGAGTTCTGGGAAATCTACAAACTCGACGTGGTGGTGATTCCCACAAACCGGGTGATTTCGCGCAAAGACTCCGACGACCAGGTGTACAAAACGGTGCGCGAGAAATACAACGCCGTGGCTCTCGAAATTCAGAAGCTGGTGGAAGCCGGCCGCCCGGTGCTGGTGGGCACTACATCGGTAGAGATTTCGGAGCTGATGTCTCGCATGCTTAAGCTGCGCGGCATCCAGCACCAGGTATTGAACGCCAAGCAGAACCAGCGCGAGGCCGAGATTGTGGCCGCCGCTGGCTTTCCCGGCACCGTGACCATTGCCACCAACATGGCTGGCCGCGGTACCGACATCAAGCTCCGCGAAACCTCGAAGGAGTCGGGTGGCTTGGCCATCATTGGTACGGAGCGCCACGAAAGCCGCCGCGTGGACCGTCAGCTGCGGGGCCGCGCCGGCCGCCAGGGCGACCCCGGCACCTCGCAGTTCTTCGTGAGCCTGGAGGACAACCTGATGCGCCTGTTCGGCTCCGACCGCATTGCCAAGCTGATGGACCGCATGGGTATGGAAGAGGGCGAAGTGATTCAGCACTCGATGATTACCAACTCCATCGAGCGGGCCCAGAAGAAGGTGGAGGAAAACAACTTCGGTACCCGCAAGCGCCTGTTGGAGTACGACGACGTGATGAATGCCCAGCGCGAAGTGGTGTACAAGCGCCGCCGCAACGCCCTGCACGGCGACCGCATGGAAGTCGACATCCTCAACATGATTTACGACGTGAGCGAGGACATCGCCGCCGGCCACAAAATCACGGGTGATTTCGAGGACTTCAAGCTGGCCGTCATTAAGGTGTTTGGTTACGATACCTACCTCACGGCGCAGGACCTCACCAGCTTGCAAGTGCCGGCCCTTACCCAGAAGCTGTACGACGAGGCCCTGGGCTACTTCCAGAGCAAAAACGAGCACATCGCCTCCAACTCGCTGCCGCTGGTGAACGACCTGCTCAGTCAGAACGCGCCTTATGAGAACATCGCCGTGCCCTTCACCGATGGCAAGAAGCAGGTGCAGGCCATTGCCAACCTACGCCGCGCCCAGGCCACCGGCGGCCACGACATCCTCCGCCAGATGGAGAAAGTGGTGGTGCTAAGCGTAATTGACACGGCCTGGACCCAGCACCTGCGCCAGATGGATGACCTGAAACAGGTGGTGCAAAACGCGGTGTACGAGCAGAAAGACCCGCTGCTGGTGTACAAGTTCGAGAGCTTCGAGCTGTTCAAGCGCATGATTGGCAAGGTGAACGAGGAGACGACGGCCTTCCTTTTCCACGCCGATGTGCCGGTGCAGCAAGGGGCCGTGGGCACCAATGAGGAGCAGGATTACTACCTCGAAGACGAGGAGCCCCAGCCCCAACTCACCGTAGAGCACGAGAGCAACCTCGATTCCCTCGGGGCCGGCCCCGAGGACATGGGCCCCGATTACCAGTCGCCCCAGGTAGCCGAAAAGCAAGTGCCCGTGCGCAGCCAGAAAGTGGCCAACCGCAACGACAAAGTGAATGTGCAGTACATGGACGGCACCGTGAAACGCGACGTGAAGTACAAGTCCGTGGAGCAGGACGTGGTGAGCGGCCGGGCCGTGCTGGTGGACTAGCTAGCCCGGCTCTGAATTGAAAAAGGCGGTCTTCCCATCGGGAAGGCCGCCTTTTTCTTGTGAGATTAGCCCTACCGCCGGCGCTTGCTGTTCTGGTCCAGGATGAGTCGGCCATGAACTCGGCCAGCTCGCGGTAGGCAGCGGGTTGGGCCTGCTCGATGGCTCGCAGCAAGAGAATTCCCCTTGGGTTGTCTTCAGCACCTTCGTTTTTCATTACTCCAATGAAAACCGGCAGGGTGTGGGCAGGCTGAAGTGGGCCGTACCGCAACCTGCCGCCTCGCGGTGGAGTAGGAGGGGCGCATCCCGCCCTACCTTTGTCCCATGACGCTCGCCGCCCAAATCGACCACACCCTGCTGCGCCCCGACTGCACGGAGGCCCAAATTATCCAACTGTGCGAGGAAGCGGCGGCGCACGGCTTTGCCACCGTGTGCGTGCCGCCGTGCTACGTCGCGCTGGCCACGGCCAAGTTGGCGGGCACGGCCGTGGGCATTTGCACCGTCATCGGGTTTCCGCTGGGCTACGCTACCAGCAGCGTCAAGTTCAAGGAAGCCGAAGTGGCGCTGTATGATGGGGCCCACGAGCTGGATATGGTTATCAACATTTCGGCTCTGAAATCGGGCAAGACCGACGCCATTCAAGCTGAAATTCTGGACCTGGCCGACCTGTGCCACGTGCACCAGGCCCTGCTGAAGGTCATTATTGAAACCGCCCTGCTCACGGAGGAAGAAATAGTGCTGGCCTGCCAGCTCTGCGTGGCGGGCGAGGCCGACTTCGTGAAAACCTCCACCGGCTTTGCCAGCCGCGGGGCCTCGGTGGCCGACGTGGAACTGCTGCGCCGCGTGTTGCCCGAAACCGTCCGCATCAAAGCTGCCGGGGGCATCCGCACCCGCGAAGCCGCGCTGGCTCTGGTGGCCGCCGGTGCCGACCGCATCGGCTCGTCCAACAGTTTGGCTCTGATTACTTCAACCGATGAATCGACTACTGCTAAATAGCTTGCTGGCTTCCCTGCTCTTCACCCTGGCGGCCTGTGCCAGCACGGCCCAACAGGCCCCCCAGGCCAGCGCCCCCTCCGATACCACGCGCAAGCCCGCGGCCGGCGCGTCCACCGCCATGCCGGCCGAGGACGTAACCAAGTACCGGCCCGTCTTCCCGGCTCCTAAAGTTGCGCCGGCCACTACCGCCACGCCCCCCAAACCAACGGTAACGCCGACCAACAATGTGAACGTGCAAGTGGAGCAGCGCCTGCGCGACCAGGCCTACACCAACCAGAACGTGAAGTATGCCCAAGGCTACCGCATCTTGGTGTACCTGGGCCTGGAGCGCGACAAGGTGATGGCCATTCGGCGCACCATTATCGGCCGCTACCCCGACGAAACCGACTACATCACCTTCAAATCGCCGGTGTACCGGCTCTACATCGGCGACTACCTCACCCGGCTGGACGCCGCCCGTGGCCTGGCCCGCTTGCGCGGCCTGGCCCCCAAGCTGGAACTGGAAGCCACCCAGGTGGTGCTGAACAAAAACCCGTAGGGGATAAGAACATCAAACTCCCCTCCTTCTTTAAGGAGGGGACGCTGGCGCGCAGCGCCAGCTGGGGTGGTGACATTCGTTGAACGACACCCGAACAAGGCCGGAGCGCATCGTTCTTCTATCGTTCAACGAATGTCACCACCCCCGTTCGAGCCGTTGGCTCGAACATCCCCTCCTTGAAAAAGAAGGGAGTTTTTCACTTCCGCCTCCGCACGCTATCTCCATGTCTAACACCCTGCTTCCCCAAATCCAGCGCCTCGCCGCGCAGCACGCCGCCGATAACGTGGCCCTGCGCCGCCACCTGCACGCCCACCCCGAGCTGTCGTTTGAAGAAACCAACACGGCGGCCTTCGTGACGCGGGAGCTGGAAAAGCTCGGCCTGCACCCCCAGCCCATTGCCAACACCGGCGTGTTGGCCCTGATTGAAGGCCAGCCCGGCGGCCCCACCATCGCCCTGCGGGCCGATATGGACGCCTTACCCATTACGGAAGCAAACGACGTGCCCTACAAGTCGACCAACCCCGGCGTGATGCACGCCTGCGGCCACGACGTACACACGGCCTCATTGCTGGGGGCGGCCCGCATCCTCAATGAGCTGAAGGGCGAGTTTAAGGGCACGGTGAAGCTGATGTTTCAGCCGGGCGAGGAGCGGCTGCCCGGCGGCGCTTCGCTGATGATAAAAGAAGGCGTGCTGGAAAACCCGGCGGTGAGCCAAGTGCTGGGGCAGCACGTATTTCCGCACCTGCCGGCCGGCAAGATTGGCCTGCGCCCCGGCCGCTACATGGCCAGTACCGACGAGCTCTACCTCACCATAAAAGGCAAGGGCGGCCACGGGGCTATGCCCGAAATGAACCTCGACCCCGTGCTGGTGGCAGCCCACCTCATCGTGGCCGCGCAGCAGATTGTGAGCCGCCGCGCCAACCCCAAATTACCCTCCGTGCTGAGCTTCGGCAAAGTCATCGCCAACGGGGCCACCAACGTCATTCCCAACGAAGTGTACATCGAAGGCACCTTCCGCACCCTGAACGAGGAGTGGCGCGCCGAGGCCCACCAGCACCTGCGCAAGCTCTGCGAGGGCTTGGCCGAGAGCATGGGCGCGGTGTGCGAGCTCGAAATCCGCGTGGGCTACCCGTATCTGGAAAACGAGCCCGCCCTCACCGCCCGCGTGCGCGCCGCCGCCGAAGCCTACCTCGGCCCCGAAAACGTGGTGGAGCTCGACCAATGGATGGCCGCCGAAGATTTCGCTTACTTCTCGCAGGCCGCGCCAGCGTGTTTCTACCGCCTCGGCACCCGGCACGCCGATGGCCGCTTTGCCGCCTCCGTGCACACCCCCACCTTCGACATCGACGAGCAGGCCCTGGCTACCGGCCCCGGCCTCATGGCCTGGCTGGCCGTGCAGGAGCTCGCCGGGCACTAGCCGTACATTCTGCCTTCTACTCCCCGATACCAATGAAAAACCAGTATTTCCTCGGCCGTTGGGCCATGCTTATTGGCTGTGGCTTGCTACTGGCCATGCCCGCCGCCGCCCAAAGCCGCCGCACCCTTCAGGGCCTGCAAGTGTGGCCGGAGTTGCAAGGCGAGCTGGCGCTGCACAACGGCGACTACCTGCTACTGGCGCTGCGCGGCCAGCGCGTCACCGATTACCCCAGCTCCGAGTTCGACGGCCGCAGCCTGGGCTTTGATGAGCGGCGGCTAACCGTGGCCTACGAGCATTTCTGGAGCGACCATTGGAGCCTGGGGGGCACGGCGCGCGTGCAGTCCTTCGGCAACAGCCAACTGGCCGTGGTGCCCGAGCTGTTGCTGCGCCACCGCAGCGCCGTGGGGCCCCTCACCTTCGGTCAGCGCCTGAGCCTGGAGCGTATGTTTCCCAATAATGCCGGCTACTACGGCGGCCCCGGCCCCGAGGGACAAACCTTCCTGCGGCTGCGCGCCGACCTCGAAAAAGTGCTGCCGGTGGGCAGCGGCGGTTTTGCTCTCCGGCCACGCCTGAGCTACGAAGCCGCCACGCATGTGCGCCTCCAAAAAGCGGCCGATGCCGCCAGCGAGCGGTTTATCCAACTCACCAGCCTGCGGGCAGAAGTTGGTTTCCGCGTGTCCGACCACTTCGACGTCACGCCCTGGTTTGCCTACCAAACCAATTACATTATTACCATACCGCAGTACGATGCGATGAATAACCAAATCTCCGGCGGCAACCTCAACCTGGTGACCCCCGTGGTGGGGCTGGAGGCCCGGCTCACGCTCTTCAAAGACAAGCCAACGGCTGAGCGACAATTGCCAACTCAACACTGATTATGCCACATTGGCTGATTTGTAAAATGGCTAAAATATGCCTTAAAGGCATCTATACCTTATATTTGGTAAAAGCATAACGACGCTTATTTTGCCTTGTTTCCAGAATAGCGACAAATTGGCATTGGTTTAACGGATTTTATGGGTTGGTATAGATTTTAACGAGAACAATGAGTGTCGCAACGCGGCACCTTTTGCATTCCAACTTAAATCTTATCTATACCATGGCAACTTTGCTGTATAACCCCCGCCCTTCCCTGCGCCCCAGCCGGGCATTGAGCACCATGCTCGCCGATATGCTGCGCGACCCCCAGGCTTCCGCTTCGCAGCCCGCCCCCGCGTTCACCCCCGCCGCCGATATTCTGGAAACGGCCGAGGGCTTTGAGTTGCACCTGGCCTTGCCCGGCGTGAAAAAAGAGGCCGTGAATATTGAGTTTCTTGATGGCCAGCTGGTCGTATCCGGTGCCCGGCCAAACCCCGTCGCCGCGAAGGAAACCGCCGCTACCGCCGCCGAAGCTACCACTGAAACCACGCCCGCCGTGGTAGCCCCCAAGGTTCCGGCCGCACCCAAGTTTCGCCGCACCGAAACCAACTACGGGGCCTTCACGCGCAGCTTCCGCCTGCCCGAAACGGTGAACGTGAAGGCCATTGCTGCCGAGCTGACCGATGGTATTCTGCGCGTGACCCTGCCCTTCGACAACGAAAAAGTAACCAAGCAGCACATCGCCATTCGCTAAGCGCGGGCCGGTTTTGAAAAAAAGGCACTCCGCGGGGTGCCTTTTTTCCGTGTCGCGTGTTGCATTATTACTGCGGCTGCTCTGGCCGGTTTTCTGCAAAAAGCAACCCTGAGATGCGAAAGTGAATCCTTTCAGCGTTGGCCAAAAAAAATAGCCTGACTCATCCGGTTTTCATGCTTGGATTGCTAAATTAGGTTCTTCATTTTCCTCAATCACCCATTTTCATTTTCCCTTACCCATGCAAGCAAAACAAATGATGCTCGGCCTGCTCGGTTCTGCCATTCTCGGCGGCGGCGTGGCCGTGGGGGGATACAAACTGCTGGAGCCCGCCCCCGTGGCTCCGCAGGCTGTAGCCGCCGACCCGCAGGTGCGGTACACCTCCGAAATGCGCAGCACGCCCTACGCCGTGCCCGAGGGCCTCAACTTCGTGGCCGCCGCTGCGGCCGTTACCCCGGCCGTGGTGCACGTAATGACCGAATACGCTGCTACGCCCGCCGACCAGCGCCAGCAGCAAATGGACCCCTTCCTGCGCCAGTTCTTTGGCGACCAGCTGGAGCAGTTTCAGGGCCAGATGCCTCCCGGCCACCCGCAGGTGCCGCAGGGCGGAGGCCAGGGCTCGGGCTCGGGCGTGGTTATCGCCGCTAACGGCTACATCGTCACCAACAACCACGTCATCGAGAAGGCCTCCAAAATAACGGTGGTGATGGACGACAAGCGCAAGTTCGACGCCGAGCTGGTGGGGGCCGACCCCAACACCGACCTGGCCGTGCTGAAGGTGAAGGCCGAAAACCTGCCCTTTGTGAAGTACGGCAACTCCGACGATGTGAAAGTGGGCCAGTGGGTACTCGCCGTGGGCAACCCCTTCAACCTGAACTCGACGGTGACGGCCGGCATCATTTCGGCCAAGGGCCGGAACATCGGCATTCTGCGCAGCAAGGACAATATGGGCATTGAGTCGTTCATTCAGACCGATGCCGTGGTGAACCCCGGCAACTCGGGCGGTGCCCTCGTGAACCTCAACGGCGACCTGATTGGCATCAACTCCGCCATTGCCTCGCACTCCGGCTCGGGCGCGTTTGAGGGCTACGCCTTTGCCATTCCCAGCTCGCTGGCCAGCAAAGTGGTTGACGACCTGCTGAAGTACAAAGTGGTGCAGCGTGCCCTGCTGGGCGTGCAGATTCAGGAGGTGGATGCCAAGCTGGCTTCGGACAAGAAGCTCAACAGCCTGAACGGCGTATACGTGCAGGGCCTGACTGAGGGCAGCGCCGCCGCCCAGGCCGGCCTGAAAACGGGCGACATCATCACCCAAATCAATGGCGTGGCGGTGAACACTTCTTCGCAGCTGCAAGAGCAGGTGGCGCGCTTCCGCCCCGGCGACAAGATTAAGGTAAGCTACCTGCGCGGCAGCAGCCAGAGTACGGCCGAAGCCACGTTGCGCAATGCCACCGGTACCACGGGCGTGGTGCGGGAACTGCCCGCTTCGGCGTCCATCAAGTACGAAGGGGCGACCATTGCTGCCGTGGCGGCCCGCGACCAGGCCAAGCTGGGCCTGGCAGGTGGTGCTCAGATTACGGGCATCAAGGGCAGCAATTTCCGGGAAACCGGGATGGCCGATGGCTTCATTATCACCCGCATCGATAAGAACCCCGTGACGAAGCCCGCCGACGTGAAAGCATTCCTTGACCAAGCCCGCGAAAGCGCGGGTGCGTTGGTAGAAGGCGTGTACCCCGATGGCCGCAAAGCCTACTACCCCATCGGGCAGGAATAAACCAGAATCAGCTTTGAAAAAGGCCTCTGCCGCGTTGGCAGAGGCCTTTTTTTTTGAGTTTCGCGCAACAAATAATTTCCAAAAATTGGAATGAATAATTGTTTAGCAACTATTTGAAAATTAAGGCGAATAAATTGTGAGAAACGACTAATAGCACCCGATATTTAAGTCCGATTAGCTGCTTGCGCCGTAAGTAGAAGTCCCAGGTTGGGAAATCGTGCGTTAGTTTTTGAAAGCCGCTCTTAAGATTTGTTTTGGTTTGCCCGTGCATGGAAAACGTTATCAATACCCTCTACATTCAGAATTTTAAGTCGATTCGAAATGCTGTGCTACACCCACGGCGGGTTAACCTCATCATTGGCCAGCCCAATGTGGGAAAATCAACGGTGCTGGAGGCGATGAGTCTGTTAGGGAGTTTCCGGTACGAGCACCGCAAGAAATTCATGCGCAGTTTTATTCGGTACAAAAAACCCACGGAACTCTTCCACGACAGCCTGACCACGCTGCCCATCCGAGTCGAAACCGACCGCGACGTGTGCTTGCTGGGGTCCGAAACCGGTACCCAACGATTCCGGTACGGGGTGTTCAGCCAGGCGGCCTACCGATTGCTGCGCGTGCAGTTGGGGCTGCCGCTCCTGGAGGGCCGTCCCAAAGCCCGCGCCGCCGACGACGCCCTGCTGCTGGACCGTTTGTACGCCCACTTGCTCGTTTCGGGCCCGCTCCCGGAGCCGGGCTTCATCTACACCGAGCTTGATGGCCACGGCGTGGTCGACCAGCTAGGAGAGGACGGGCACTACCTGGCCTCGGCCCCTGGCTGGCACCCGTGGGCCGTGAAGGCTTACCGCTTTAAGCGCCGCGCAAAAATTGACCGGCAGTACGCCGATACGGCCCTGCACCCGCCCCACGGCACCAACCTGGTACAAGTACTCGAAGCCAATGCCGACCTGCGCCAGGAGTTTGCCACCCTGTTTGCCGACCACAGCCTGCGCCTGCGCGTGCGGCCCGATGCCCGCCGCCTGGAGGTGATGAAGGAGCTCGACGGCCTCAGTTTTGCGTACCCGTACTCGGGCAGCGGCGAAACCCTGCGGCGTTTCGGCTTCCATATGGCGGCCATGGAGTCGAACCACCGCACGGTGCTGCTGCTGGAAGAGCCCGAAGCCCACTCGTACCCGCAGTACGTGAAGCAGCTGGCCGAACGCATTGCCACCCAGCAGGAAAACCAGTTTTTTGTGACCACCCACAGCCCGCACTTCTTCACTGAAGTGTTGGAAAACATGGTGCCGTACGAAAACCGGGTGCCGGAGCTGGCCGTGTTTGTGGTGCACTACCAGGATTTTCAGACCAAAGTCCGGCAGCTTTCCGACGAGGAAGTACGCAGCCTGCGCCGCGACAGTCAAAATGTGTTCAATAACCTGCACTATTTGGCGCAGGAGCCGGCGGGCCGTAAGGTATAGGAAGCACTTTTGGCGGGCTGCTCGTAGCTGAGTTGGCGACGGTAGGAGGGGAGGTTAAAACGCTGTTCTACCGCTTTCGTATAGGGGTTTTTCAAAACCAGTTGCCACGCCCGTGCCGACCTTCCCCATCAACGCTTTTTCAATAGACTACCGCCCTGATTTAGGGATTCTTATCGGCCGCTGGCAGCAAGCGCTGCCTCCTCCCGAACTCCAAGGCACCTACGAAGCCATGCTGGCCGCTGCCAAAGAACACGGCAACTGCCGCTTCTGGCTCTTGGATTTGCGCCGCCGGCCCCTGGCGGGTCCCGACCTGAACCAGTGGTTCCGCGACCAGTATTCGCCGCAACTCGCGGCGGCGTTGGATGGCCCGTTGTTCACCGCTTATCTGGCGGGCCCCCACCAGCGCGCCGCGGCCGAAAGCACCGAGATGGAGCTGCACCTGCTCCGGGAGGCCGCCCTCGATTCGTACCCGCTGTTTTTCGACGACGAAGCCGAAGCCGTAACCTGGCTCTGCGACCAGCAGGAGCGGGCCGGCTTGCGGGCGCGGGCCAGCTAGGGGGCCGGGGAGGGCGGCCCACCGCCGTAGGCCGTAGCTTTGCCGGCACCAATCCCCACCCCCCATCCTCATGAAACAGGCCCTCGAAGAAGCCACCGCGTCCGACGTTACCGTAGCGCACCCGCACCACGACCCCCACGGCATTCAGGACGTGCTGCGCCAGCTGGGCGTGGCCGCCGATAACGCCGCCTACAGCACCGGCCGCGCCTGGGGCGGCAGCGCCAACGCCGACCGCCGCATCATCCATGCGCCCGCCGATGGCCGCCGCATTGCCAGCGTGGCTTTCGCTACCACAGATGACTACGACACGGTAGTAAAAACCGCCGAAGCCGCGTACAAAACCTGGCGCTTGGTGCCCGCTCCCAAGCGCGGCGAAATCGTGCGCCAGATTGGCAATAAGCTGCGCGAATTCAAGGAGCCGCTGGGCAAGCTGGTGAGCGCTGAGATGGGCAAAATCCTCCAGGAAGGCTTGGGCGAAGTGCAGGAGATGATTGACATCTGCGATTTTGCGGTGGGCCTTTCGCGGCAGCTCCACGGGTTCACCATGCACTCGGAGCGCCCGGCGCACCGCATGTACGACCAGTACCAGCCCCTTGGCATCGTGGGCATCATTTCGGCCTTCAACTTCCCGGTGGCCGTGTGGAGCTGGAATGCCATGCTGGCCGCCGTGTGCGGCGACGTGAGCGTCTGGAAACCCTCGGAGAAAACGCCCCTCACGGCCGTGGCCGTGCAGCACATCATCAAGGACGTGTTGGCCGAGAATGACATTGCCGAAGGCGTGTTCAACTTGATTATCGGCGATGCGAAAATCGGGGCCGCCATGGCCGCCGACAAGCGCCTGCCGCTGATTTCGGCCACCGGCAGCACCCGCATGGGGCGCAAGGTGGGCGAAGTAGTGGGCGCGCGTCTGGGCCGCGCCCTACTGGAGCTGGGCGGCAACAACGCCATCATCGTCACCAAAAACGCCGACCTCAACATTGCCATCCCGGCCATCGTGTTTGGGGCGGTGGGCACGGCCGGGCAGCGCTGCACCAGCACCCGCCGCGTCATCATCGAGGAGAGCATGTTCGAAGACGTGAAAAACCGTCTGCTGGCCATCTATCCCAAGCTGCCCATCGGCCACCCGCTGCAAACGGGCACGCTGGTAGGCCCGCTGATTGATGCCGACGCGGTGAAAACGTTCGAGAAAGCGTTGGTTGAAGTGCAGGCCGAAGGCGGCAAGCTGCTAAGCGGCGGCGAGGTGCTAGCCCGCCCCGAGCTGCACGGCGGCCACTACGTGACCCCGGCCCTGGTGGAAGTCGAAAACCACTACCACACGGTGCAGGAGGAGACGTTTGCCCCCATCCTGTACCTCATCAAGTACAGCGGAGAGGTGCAAAATGCCATCGACCTGCAAAACGACGTGCGCCAGGGCCTCTCCAGCAGCATCTTCACCCTGAACATGCGCGAAGCCGAAGCCTTCCTCTCGGCCAGTGGTTCCGACTGCGGCATTGCCAACGTGAACATTGGCACGAGCGGGGCCGAAATCGGCGGGGCGTTCGGCGGCGAAAAAGAGACCGGCGGCGGCCGCGAATCCGGCTCCGACGCCTGGAAAGTATACATGCGCCGCCAGACCAACACCATCAACTACTCCACCGAATTGCCGCTGGCGCAGGGGATTAAGTTCGACGTGTAGCACATGCGTTAGCTTGTGCCGAAAACCACAAAGAGGCCCCGCCAAATGCATCGGTGGGGCCTCTTTGCGTTTGGTAGTAGCGGGAAGAGCGGAAACAGCGAAGCATGCAAATAGCGGCAAAAAATGGTAGCTTGCCCAACTATGGGGAACGATTAAATTTCCCGTCTCGTGTTGCGGTTCGGCAGGTGCAACCTCCGGCGCTGCTCTGTAGTCTCTTCGTTGCTTAAGCCCTAACACCCCCGCCTTGCCGCATGGAAGCCCTTGCCCTCTCCGCTTACGTCGACATCAACGCCCCGCTGGTGGAGCGCTGCCGCCTGAACGACCGCCAGGCCCAGGCCGAAATTTACCGGCGCTACGCCAAGGCCATGTTCAACGCGGCCCTGCGCATCACCGGCGACTACGCCGAGGCCGAGGACGTGTTGCAGGAGTCATTCCTGAGTGCTTTCCGGGAGCTAAGCGGCTACAAAGGCGATTCTTCTTTTGGGGCGTGGCTGAAGCGGATTGTGGTGAACAAAAGCATCAATTGCCTGCGGCAGCGGCGGCTGGCGCTGGTGCCCCTGGGCGAGCAGCACCACGACGAGCCCGCCGAAGCCGCCGGCCCCACCCGCGAGGACGAGGCCGACACCCACTACCGCGCCGACGTACTGCGCCGCTGCATTCAGGAGCTACCCGACGGCTACCGGGTGGTGCTCAGCCTCTACCTGCTCGAAGGCTACGACCACCTCGAAATCGCGGGCATTTTGGGAATTTCTGAATCCACTTCCAAGTCGCAGTACAGCCGGGCGCGGGTGCGCCTGCGGGAACTGGCCGCCCAGCGTGGCCTGAGTTAATTACTTATCGTTATCAGTTCATTCATCCTTTTTCACTACCCTTCTTCCCCCTTCGCCCAGCCCCGGTTTTCAGATAGCCCCGCGGCCCGCTCCGAACCCGGAAGAACCGTTCATTCGTTACTCATTCATGGATACCAAGCATCATAACGCACTTGAAAGCTTCGCCGAACGGCACCGCGCCGATTTTGACACGCACGAGCCGCGCCCCGACCTTTGGGCTGCCCTCGAACAGCAGCTCGCCGCCGCCGAACCCACCGCCACCATGCCGGTGATGCGCCTGGCCGGGGCGGCCGAACTAGCGACTGAGACGCTTCCAGCGGCTACCTCGCCCGCCGTTCCCACCCGCCCCAATTGGTTCCGGCACTACGGCGTGGCGGCGGCCCTGGCGCTCCTCGTCTTTGCCGCCGGAGCCAGTGAGGCCTGGAAAGCCAACCGCCCCGCCCCGGACATGGCCGTTGCGCCCGCGCCCGCCACAACGACCAGCACTACAACCGGCAACGATGAAGCCTTGTACCAGGTAGGCCATTCCATTGCCCTCACCGCCACTGCCCGCACCACCGGGGCCGACAGCCAACTGGTGCGCGCCGTGCGCGGCATGGAAGCTTACTACACCAACCAGCTGGCCCGCCGCCAAAGCGAGCTGAGCCAACTGAACGGACCCGGCATGGCCGCCATGACCGCTGACTGGCAGCACGAGCTGGCGTCGCTCGACTCCAGCTACCGCAAGCTGAAACGGGAGCTGCCCCACCACCCGCAGCCCGATGCCGTGCTCACGGCCATGAACCGCAACCTGCAGGTTCGCCTCGATATCCTGGACCAGCAGCTGCACCTGGGTTCCCCGACGGAGGCCGACCCCAGCGCCGGGGCCTACGTGCTGGCCGATAGCCGCCACCTATCCGAATGAAAAAGCCCCTGGCTTCCTGGCTTTGGCGGGTAATGAGCGTGGTGGGGCTGCTGAGCCCCTTGGCCGCCCACGCCCAAACCGAGCCGGCCCTGTGGGTAGCGGTGGGGCCGAATGTCGCCATTCGGGTGCTTACGCCCGAGGCCCGGCGGGCCGAAGAGGCGCTGTTTGGAGCCGGGCAGGAACCCCAGCAAAACCCTCAGGACCAGCCCGATGGCCAGGATGCCGCCAGTCTGCAGGCCGAGCAGCGCCGCCGCCTGAGCCGCAGCTACGCCGTGCCCAAAGCCGGCCGGCCGTTTTCGCTGGATACCCGCTACGGCCGCGTCCAAATCAATACCTGGAATAAGAAAGAAATCAAGGTGGACGCCGAACTGGTGGCCCGGGCCGAAACCGATGCCGGAGCCCGCCAGGTGCTCGATGCCCTGGGCGTGCAGTGGCTGGACTACGACGCCAAAACCGGTGGCGTGGCCGTGAGCACGCAGTTTGGGCCGGCCCTGCGCGGGCGGGCGGGCGGCTGCCGCTACGAGGTGAACTACACCGTGTGGCTGCCCCGCACCACGGCCGTGCGCGCCTACAACAGCTTCGGCGACATCACCGTTACCGGTAATCTTAGCGGCCCGGCCGAGCTGGTCGTGGAGTACGGGGCCCTGCGCACCGGCCGACTCGATGGACCAGGCAACCTGATACGCATTGGCAACGGCGACTGCGCCATCCCCTTTGCCGGCCGCGCCAGCATCGATGCCAGCTACGCCCGCCTGCGCCTCGACGAAGGCACCGTTGTGGACCTGCGGAATAACTACTCCGACATTGACATTGGCACGGTGCAGGACCTGACCATTCACAGCAAATACGGCGATGTGGCGCTGGGCACCGTGCGCAACCTGCGCGGCTCGTCGGGCTACTCGCGCTTCACCATCGACAAACTCGACGAGGCACTGGACATGGCCCTGCGCTACTGCCCCGATTTTGTGGTGCGCGACATGGGCCCCAATTTCCGCCAGGTGAACCTAGACGGCGGCTTCAGCACCATTCGCCTGGGTTTTGCCGAAGCGCCCGGCTTCCGCTTCGATGTGAGCACGGAACAGGGCCAGCTTTTTGTCGATAAGAACCTGGTGCGGGTGCTCTCCCAGGAAAATGGCCCGCAAACCAGCGACGTGCTGGGAGTGTTCGGGGCCGTGGGACCCGCCCGCAAATCGGGCAACGTCAACATCAAGGTGCGCTACGGCACGGTGCGGTTCAGCAAATAGGTCCGCTGCTGCTTGGGCAAGATTGGCATGGCGTTCTTTGGGCTGATGCAATTACCCCGATTCCTCGTATTTCTCTTGCTAGCGGGCCCCGCGCTGGCCCAAACCCCGGCCGCCGTGCCTTCCGCCCACGCTTCGCCTTTGAAAACCTACGCCCTGCGCCTGCGCCCCGGCGATGACCTGCGCCAGCAGCTAATCGCCTTTGTGCAGGCCCACCACATTGCTGCGGGCACAATGCTCACCTGCGTGGGCAGCCTCACGGTGGCTGCGCTGCGGCTGGCCAACCAGGAAGGCCCGACGGTGTACCGGGGCCATTTCGAGATTGTGTCGCTGGTGGGTACGCTGTCGGCCGGCGGCTCGCACCTGCACCTGGCAGTGTCGGACAGCACGGGCCGCACCATCGGCAGGCATTTGCTGGACGGCTGCCTGGTGTACACCACCGCCGAAATCGTGCTCGGCGAGCTGCCCGCGCTGGAATTCCGGCGCGAAACCGACCCCACATTCGGGTACCGGGAACTGGTGGTGCGGCCCGCGTCGGGGCCTAATCCGGTGCCAGCGCCGGGCGCTAAAAAGAACAATGTGGCGAAGCCAGCAAAGTGAAGCTGCTGGAGACGGGAATGTACCCCAATCGATTATCATTGTGGTAAAGTAGACACAACCGCGCTGGTCGGAAACCGAGCGTTTGTCTACTCATCTACCTTCTAGCTTCTTTATGCCCCTATTTTTACGCGGTGCCTCTTTGGCATTGCTACTGGCTGCCCCACTGCTGGGCGCGAGCCAGCAATCCCCACTTTCCTGGCCCAAGCCTGGCCAGCTCATCGAAGAAGGGGTGGCCCTGCACGACAAGCAGGACTACACCGGAGCCATTGCCAAGTACCAGGCCGTGACCCGTGGCGACTCGGCCTATGCCACCGCCCAAAGCGAGCTGGCCTTGAGCCTGCACGCAGCTGGCAAGCACGAAGAGGCCATTACAGCCGCTCGCCGGGCGCTGGCACTCAACCCATTCGAGCCCCAAACTTATAATACCCTGGCCGATGCCCAGGAAGAGTTGAAGCAGATTGACGCGGCGCTGGCCACGTACCAGGAAGGCTTGCGACTGTTTCCGTACAACCAGAACTTGTACCTGAACCAAGGCATAACGCATTTGCGCCAGCTCCACACGGCTGCGGCCCTCACCAATTTACAGCACAGCCTGGAGCTGAGCCCCGCGCAACCTTCGCCCCACCGCTTGCTGGCAGTGCTTGCCGCCGAACAGGGCCACACTTCCCACGCCCTAATCAGCTGGCTCACGTTCCTCGCGTTGGCCGAAAATGGCCCCGTCAGCCATGACGTGCTGGTGGAAGCCGAACGCCTTTCGCAGGGCCTGCCGGTGGTGCCGGACAATGAAAGAGCAAAGCCTATATCCCTCAATGCCGCGTTTGAGGACCTCGACCAGCTGCTGGAAAGCAAGGTGGCCTTGCAGGAAGGCTACGTTTCGAAAGTGAAGTTCGCGGCTTCGGTGGTGAAGCAAACCCAGCTGCTGGTGGAGAAATTTCCGGTGGACGGGCCCGCCGATGACTTCTGGATTCGGGCCTATGGGCCAATGGTGGCCGTCCTGCGCAAAGACGATAACCTGACGGCGTTTACCTACTGCATCCTGCAGTCGGCCGACGATAAAAAGGCTGCGCAATGGGTGAAGGCTAACCAGAAGAAGGTGGATGCCATGCTCCAGGCGGTGCTGACGCCGCTGGTGGCCTTGCGCACGCAGCAGCAGGTGGTGGGTGGCCCGGCCGGCCAGCGCCTCAGCGGCTGGTTTAGCGAAGGGAACCCGTATGGCCTGGGCCCGGGCATGGAAGAAAACGATACGTTCAAAGGCACGGGGGATTGGATTTCCCTCACCAGCCAGGGCGCTATCGAAGCCACCGGCCGCTACAATGCCGCCGGCCTGCGCATTGGCACCTGGAAGATGATGCGCCCCGACGGCAGTCTGGAAAGCACGCTGACCTACAACGACAAGGGCGAACGGGAAGGCCAGTCGCACAACTTTCACCCCAATGGCCAGCCATCGGCCGATGTTACGTACCACGCCGACAAGGAAGAAGGCGTGCTGACGGTGTACAACGAGTGCGGTGCGCGCACCGGCACCCGCACTTTCCGGGCTGGCAACCTCGAAGGGCCTTACGCTACGTACTACAACGGCGGCCAAGTGCGCATGCGCACCACCGTGCACGCCGACAGAGTGGATGGGCTGGAAGAAGGGTTTTACCAGGACGGCACGCCCGAATACACCACCACCATGGTCAACGGGGTGCAGCAAGGGCCATTTACTACCTACTACCCCGATAAGACGCTGGAACAAAAAGGCACTAACGACCAGGACCTGCACGAAGGCCCGTTAACCGCCTACCACCCCAACGGGGCGGTGCGTGAGGAAGGCCGCTTTGCCAAAGGCAAGCGCACGGGCACTTGGCGCACCTACTACAGCACCGGCAAGCTGAGCGTGGAAGAGAGCTACGACGAAGCCGGGGAGCTCCACGGCTTGTATAAGGATTACGACGAAACGGGCCGGTTCTACTCCGACACGGAGTATGCCCATGGCCGCGTGGTGCGGCTTCGCTACTTTGATGCCGTCGGCAAGCTCATGCTCTACCAGGTAGTGAAAAAAGGCCGCGTGGCGGTTCAGGCGCTCAATGCCAAAGGCCAAAAAATCGCCACCGGCACTTATCTAGACGGCCAAATGGCCGGCGAGTGGCAGTGGTTTTACCCCGACGGCGGGGTGCGCGAGGCCACGCACTACGACAACAAGGGCACCAAGAGCGGCAAGTCGGAATTCTACCACCACGGCGGCCAACTGGAGCGCCGCACGAACTTTGGCCCCGACGGCACGGAGGAGGGCTACTACGAACAATTCAGCCTGGATGGGCAGCCGCAGCAAACGGGCTATTACCTGGCCGGCCAGCGCCATGGCCTTTGGAAAGACTACTACCCCGATGGCCGGCTGAGCGAGGAATACGAGTACTACAAAGGCGAGCAAAACGGCCCAGCCCGTAGCTACGAGCCCGGTGGCAAACTCACCCAGGAGCGGGTTCAGGAGTTTGGCAAGCTGCGCCGCATCACCACCTACGATTCCGCGGGCCAGGTCCTGAGCCAGGTCGCGTTCAAGCCCGATACTAAGGAGTACAGCCTGCGCTACCCCAGCGGCAAACCGCTGTTTCGCTCGGGCCTGAACTGCTACGAGGCCACCGGCCCCGCCACGTGGCTGCGGCCCGATGGCAGCCCGGAATCGACGGCGGTGCAGCTGGGGGGCCACCTCGAAGGGCCTTACCAATCCACGTTTGCCGATGGCAAGCCTGACCGCGTAGGTGCCCACCGCAACGGGCAGGCCGAGGGTGATTGGACAGTTTACTACCCCAACGGCAAGGTTCGCAGCAAGGGCCGCTACCACAACGGCCAGGGCGAAGGCGACTGGACGAACTACTTCCCCAACGGGCAAGTTGAACTGCAGTACCACCTTGAGGGCGGCGAATCGCACGGCCTCATGCGCCGCTTCAACCCGGCCGGGGAGCTGCTGCTGGAGAAAATGTACGAGCACGGTACGTTGGTGAGCTTCCGGGGGCCGGGCGAGGGGACTGCCCTCCAGCCCTTGCCCAACCAGACCGGCACTGTGGCCCTGGCCTTCGCCAACGGCAAGCCCGCAGCCACCGAAACCTATGACCACAACCTGTCCACCGGGCCGGCCACGTTTTACTACGCCTCGGGCGAGGTATTCCGCCGCACCAGCTTCCTCAAAGGGCTGCGCACGGGCCTGCTGGAAAGCTTCTACCCCGGGGGCAAACCCATGGAGCGCGAGCAATACCTGCACGGCGTGCTGCATGGCCGCTGCCGCTACTACCGCCCCGATGGCACCCTCGAACGCGAAGAAACTTACCGCAGTGGCGAGCGCCGCGGGCCCACCACGTACTTCGATGCCGCAGGCAAGCCCCAGCGCACGACGGTGTACTGGAACACAATGGCGTACGATAAGAAGTAAGCTGCCCGCCCGCTTCGGGGCCCCTTAAAACGCACCCGCGCGTGCTGCGAATACCCGTTGCCAGTGCGTAGTGCGAAAGGCCCAAACGTGCGGTAACTTTAGGTCGGTTGCCGACCATTCAATCAATTTAAAAGTGGCTATTCTTATGCATCAGCCCAAATTATTAGTGCCGTTGTTGCTACTGCTCGCGTGGGCCGCGCGGGCCCAGGCCCCCAATAGCCAGCTGGTGACGGAAATGAAGCAGCTGTACCCCGGCGAAAAAGCCGTGTACCTGGAGCTGCGGCAGGACCTGACGGTGGAAATCCGCAACGACTCGGTGCAAGTGCTGGCCCGGCACCACGCCGACATGCTGCACTTGGACGAGCAGTCGGGTATGTACGCCAACGACCGGGTGTTCAGCTCGCACTTCAACCGCCTGCAGAAGCTGGAAGCCCGCACGATGGTGCCCAACGGCGAGAAGTTCAAAACCGTGAAGGTGACCGAATTCAAGGACAAGTTTGAGATGCAGTCGGGGGTATTTTTTGACGACACCCGCTCCACGTCGTTCTCGTTTCCGGCCATCATCCCGGGGGCCCGCACCGTCTCCGACTACACCGTGCGCCACGTGGATGCCCGCTTCGTGATGCCGTTTTTCGTGGGCTCCTACGTACCCGTGCGCCACGCCGAGCTCAGCATCACCGCGCCCAAGGGGGTGCGCATTGGCTACAAAACCTTTCACGGCGAAAACACGCCCATTAAGTATTCCAGGGAGGAAAAGGGCAATCAGGTAGTCTACCGCTGGACGGCCGACAACCTGCCCAGCCCGCCCCACGAGGAGAACGGCCCCGAGGCGAGCTACTACCTGCCGCACATCGTGTTCTTTGTGGAGGAAGCCCCCGTGGCCGGCCAAACCCGCAAGCTGCTGGCCGGCGTGCCGGAACTCTACAGCATGTACGCTGACTTCGTGCGCCGCATCGACCGGCAGCCCAGTCCGGCGTTGCAGCACCGCGTCGATTCGCTGGTGGTGGGGGCCAAAACCGAGGAAGAGAAGGTACGCCGCGTGTACTACTGGGTGCAGGACAATGTGAAGTACATCGCCTTCGAGCAGGGCCTGCGCGGCTTCATTCCGCACGATGCCGGCCTGGTGTACGCCCGCCGCTACGGCGACTGCAAGGACATGGCCAATCTCACCAACGAGATGCTGCACCTGGCCGGCGTGAAAACCGCTTACCTGACTTGGGTAGGTACCCGCCACCTGCCCTACAAGTACGCTGAGCTGGCCACGCCCGGCGTAGATAACCACATGATTGCCACCTACGAGCCCACGCCGGGCAAGTACGTGTTCTTGGATGCTACCAGCAAGCACACGCCCTACGGCATGCCTTCGGCCATGATTCAGGGCAAGGAAGGCCTGCTGGGATTGGACCCCAAGAATAGCCGCGTGGTCGACATTCCGGCCATGGACAAGGCCAGCAGCGGCACCGACGATGCCTCCGTGCTGACCCTGGATGGCACCACGCTGCGCGGCACCGGCCAGCTCAGCCTGGCCGGCTACACGAAAGTGAACCAGAGCTACGGCCTCGACGGGCTGGACCGCACCGACGAGCCCCGGTACGTAAAGGCCCTGCTGGAGCGCGGCAACAACAAGTTTTTCGTGGATAAATACGCCATCAGCAACCTGGAGGCCCGCGACCAGCCCCTGCGCATCAGCTACGACTACCGCTTGCAGGACTACGTGCAGCAGGTCGACGACGAGGTGTACATCAACCTCAGCCTGGAGCGTCCCTACGCCACCGACCGCATTGACGCGGCCACCCGTAAGCTGCCGCGCTACAACGAATTTGCCCACACCGACCACACCCGCACCGCGCTGGTGGTGCCCATCGGCTACGAGGTGAGCTACTTGCCGCCCAGCACCGAGGCCCAAGGCGATGCCCTGGGTTTTAAGGTACGCTACGAGCGCCAGGGCGATAAAATTATTCAGGACCGCGAAGTGTACGTGAACTACCTGCTGCTCCGGCCCGAACAGTTCAGCAGCTGGAACGCCGTGGTGAGCAAGCTGGGCAATGCCTACCGCGAAGTAGTGATTTTGAAAAAGAAAAAGGCCTGATTGGAGCGAGTAATTTGCCACAAAACCGGCCATGCCCATTTGATATTGCCAGCTACCCAACCCCCGCCAATGCGTCCTTTTCTACTCGTCCTTTTCCTGCTGATTGCCGCCGTTGCCCCGGCCCAAACCCTGCCGACCGACCTGATGCACGCCGGCTATAGCTGGGACGAAAAGCGCCACGAGCGCCTGCCCATCTCGGCCGAAGAAGCCGCGCTGCCGGCCATCATTCTTCGGGATTTTACCAGCTTGGAATACTACTACGACCCGCGCCGCAAGGACCTGCGCTTTTTCGCCACCGAGCACCGCATCGTGCGCGTGAATTCGTCGGATGGCATTGAGCGCTTCAACAAGATTGTGGTGCCCGTGCTGGAATCCGGCGCGCCGGTCGACATCAAAGCGCGTACCATCAGCCCGCGGGGTGAGGTGCACGAAGTGAAGGCCGCCGACATGAAGGAGCTGAAGGACCAGGAAGGGGGCCGCGGCTTCCGGGTCTTTGCCGTCGATGGCGTGGAGAAGGGCAGCGAAGTGGAGTACTACTACACCCGCGAGCGGCCCATCAACCACTTCGGGAGCGAGATTCTGCAGAGCGAAACCGCCGCCCGGGACGTAACTTTTGAATTGATTTCGCCCACTACCCTCACCTTCGAGGCCCGCGTATACCACGGCCCCGAAGTGGTGGTTGACACTGCTACGGCCGGCCACCGCATCCTGCGCCTGCGCCTGAAATCCGTGCCCGCGTTGCGCGAAGAAGCCTTTGCCAACGTGGCCGCTCAGCGCATGCGGGTGGAGTATAAGCTGGCTTACATAGCCAACAAGGGCCAGGTGCGCCAGTTCACCTGGGCCGATGCCAGCAAGTACCTGTACAGCACCATCACGGCCCTGGATAAGGACGATGCGAAGGCCGTAGCCAAGGTGCTGGCGGCCGCGAAGCTGCCCACCGCGGGCCCGCTGCCTGAACGCATTATGGCAGCTGAAAACTACGTCAAGCTCAACTTTAACCTGGAGCCCGGCTCCAGTTCCAACCTGGCCCAGATGGTGGCCACCCACAACGGGCCCGAGTCGGGCTTCAGCCACTTGCTGGCGGCCATCTACCGCACGTTAGAAATTGATTTTGAGCTGGTCGTGACCAGTGGCCGCGCAGCCGCGCCCTTCGACGGCAGCTTCGATACTTGGAACTACCTCGACCACTTCATCTTATACTTTCCGGCTACCGGGCAGTTTCTGGCCCCCGGCCGGCCCGAGTGCCGCTACGGCATGCTGCCCGCTGAGTGGACGGCTGGCTCCGGCCTGTTCATCAAAGCCGTGAAGCTGGGCACCACGGAGTCGGCGGTGGGCAAGGTGAAGGATATTCCGGCGCTTACTGCCGAGCAAAGCACGCACGATATTGACGTGACCGTAGCCTTTGCGCCCGACCTGAGCAGTAGTACGCTGCAACTGCGCCAGACCCTGAGCGGGTATCCGGCCCTGGAAATCCAGCCCTATTGGGCGCTCATTCCCGAGGCCAAGCGCCCTGAGCTGATGCAGCAGCTGCAAAAGTCCATTGTGCCCGATGCTACCAACTTCCAGCAGTTGGGCGTGCGCAATGTGGAGCGCGGCCTGAGCCCGCTGGTTAAGCCCTTTATCATCGAAAGCCAGCTTGAATCGGCGGTGCTGCTTGACAAGGCCGGGCCGCGCTACCTCTTCAAAATTGGCACTTTGCTCGGGCCCCAAACGGAACTTTACCAAAAAGAGGAGCGCCAGTTTGATGTCGAAAACGACAACAACCGCCGCTACTTGCGCACCATTCGTTTCGACGTGCCAGCTGGCTACGCCGTACGCAACCTCAAAGACCTAAACGTGGACGTGAAAGCCGGTCCCGACGCTAGTAAGCCCGATTTTGACTTCCAATCCAGCTACGTGCAAACCGGCCAAACCGTGACCGTAACCGTTGCCGAGAACTACCGCCAGGTGCGCTGGCCCAAGGCGGATTTTGAAGCCTTCCGCGCCGTGGTGAATGCGGCGGCGAACTTCAATAAAGTGGTGCTGGTATTGGATAAGAAGAACTAGTGGGCACCATAAATTAAATCGTGATTTCATGCTTACCCGGCGTCCACGCAGGCGAAGCATGACCGTCTTTTATCTTCTAAAACATGACGCCCACCGTCCCCGATTCCCCGCAGGCTGCTGCTTTCCGCCGCCAAGTGCTCAGCCCGATGAAGCTGAAGCTGTTTATGCTGCAAAAGCTGCCCATGGCGTGGCTGGCCGGCTTGCGCCTCACGCGGCTCAGCCCGGAGTCGGCCACGGTCACCATCCGGTTCAAGTACCTCACCCAGAATCCGTTTCGCAGCATCTATTTTGCCTGTTTGGCTATGGCGGCGGAGCTGGCCAGCGGCATTCAGGCCATGATGCACACGCAGGCCGGTGGCCCGGTGTCGCTGCTGGTGGTGGGGATTCAGGGCGACTTCACCAAGAAAGCCGTGGGCCTGATTGCCTTCACCTGCCCCGACGGCCCGCGCATTGCCCAGGCCTTGGCCGAGAGCCGCGCCACCGGCGAAGGCCGTACCGTGGAATGCACCAGTACCGGCGTGGACGAGGCCGGTGACGTGGTGGCCGTGTTCCGGCTCACGTGGTCGTTCCGGGCAAAGCGGTAGGGTTTGCTACTGCCCCGGCTTCTGAAGCAATTGGATGATATAGTCGAGCTTGCCGGTAACGCCGCCTAGCTGAATCTTCATCTCCGCTTGTTCATTGACAACGCCGCCTAGCTGAATTTTCATCTCCGCTTGTTCATTGGCAACGGTCATAAATCGCATACTTAGTCCGGTGATGTTCGTCTCCACGATGCGCAGCCGTACGCCCATCTCATCGAGCTTCGTATGTGCACCGCCAAGCCGGGCATCCACGCCTTCGAGCCGGGTATTCATGCTTTCGAGCCGGGCGTCCACGCCGCCAAGCCGGGTTCTTATTTCTGCTTGTTCGCTCAGAACAAAAATAATGTTGCTGCTCTGCTCGGATACGGCGGCGGCCAGAAGGTTGAGTTGGTTGGTGTGCTGGTCCAGGGTGCGTAGGGCACCGGACAGAAGAGGTTCAAACTGGCTGAGGCGTTCGTCGGCATCCATAAAAGCGGCGGTAGGAAATGTGAAAAAGTATTAGCTGGTCGAAATTTAAGGAATAATACCCGCGCGTGAAAGTGAGCGGCGAGCCCACCCAGCTACTGAGTTAGAGCTGTGCCTTACTCCGGCACCGACGTAATCACGTCCACCAGGCCGTCCTCGCTCACCACAACGGCGATGCAGGGATACTCGGAGCTTTCCACGTAGCGCAGGGCCGAGTTGTAGCGGGCCCCGCGGGTGCTATCGCCGCGGCCCGAGGCCCGGCCGTCGAGAATGACGCCGATGGAGTAGCAATAGCCCTCGGGGTCGAGCAGCACCGCGCCGTCGATGCTGGTGACAAGGCGGGTGATGAGCGGCGTGAGCGGCACGGGCTCAACGAGCGTGCACTGCAGCTTGAGGCGGTCGGCTTCGGCCAAGGCCTCGGTGGTGATAACCAGCATGGTGCCGTGTTTTTGGCGGCTGGCTTCGAGCACCACCTCCCAGAGGTGCTCCACTTTGGCGGCATCGGTGAGGCCAAAGGTGCGCTTGAGGGACTTGCGGAAGCCCGGGCGGCTGAGGCGGGTGCGCGGCAAACCGGGCAGGCCGTAGTGCGAGCGCATGAGGATGTGGCCGGCGTGTTGCAGCTCCCAGGCGTAGTGCGTTACGAAGCTGATGATGAACAAATCCTCGCGGACGGCATCGTAGTGGCCGATTTGGCGGCCCAGGGCGTACACCTTTTCGCCGTCGGCCAGTAGGTGCACGTCGGGCGTGGTCATCTCCAGGAGCTTGCGTACGGCGCGGTAGTCCGTCAGTTCGGTGGGGCAGGTGAGGGCGAACACTTCCTCCACGTTGGGGTGGCCGCGGCGGGCCAGCAGCAGCTTGCCCACGCCCTCGGCCCCTTCGTAGCGCAGGCTGCTGATGGTGTTGCAGGTGGCGAATAGCTTGGTGGTGGCGGGGTCGAGGCCCAGGGCCTGGGCGGGCGTATCGAGGAAGGTTTTGCCGGCCGAACGCAGCAATTCCTCGCTCTCGCGGGGCCGCACGAAAATGCTGGCTCCGGGCTCGGGCTCGGTCAGGGTCTTCACGCCTTCTTCGTTGAAGCGGTACATAGCCGCCAGCAGCAGCGACGGGGCCAGCGGCTTGCCATCGGTGTAGTAGCGGGCCGGCCGCAACGACGGGTAGGCGCGCAGCGGCCGGCGTTGCAGGCGTACCACCGTTACCACAAAGTACCCGTTTATCTCCACCGGCCAGCCGGCGAAATGCTGGTAATGGCCCTGCTCGTCGAGGGCATTGAGGGTTTCCTGCACGGCATCCCGAATGCCCAGGCCCTGGTGCTTGCGTTTCACGGTGGCGGCCGTTAGGTCGTCGCGCTCGGGGTAGGGCCAGGGGTTGGCCAGTTGCTTCACACGGCCCCGGGCCACGGCCCCGGAAAACGCGTCGGGCGAGAGGCCGCAGCCTTCGGGTTCGAGGCAGCGGGCGGGCTGGTCGTCGTCGGTGGGCAGGGCCAACACCAGCACAAAGGGCTTGAGGTCGTCGTCGAGGGCATCAAATAAGTCCTGGGCCAGGGCCTGGGACCCTTGGCGGTAGCGCACCTGGTGGGGCCAGAGCTGGAGGGGGGGAGCAACGATAGCAGGGGGCATGGCGGCGGGCAAAGAGCAGGCGAACGGCATAAGGGGAAGGTGGGGCAGCGCGCAGTACAGGCGAGCGAAGCGCTGGGGGAGGTGGGCGTTGGGCGATGACGGAACGAGCGGCACCCGTTCAGGTACCGTCCAACGGCCCCCTGCGGTGCCACCACCCCCGTCCGAGCCTGCGGCCCGAACATCCCCTCCTTGGTAAGGAGGGGCGTTTATCGTTCAGCTACGCTTACAGCTGGAACAGAACCGGCAGAATCATCTTTTGCTTTATTGCCTTGCCCTGAAACATGGCGGGTTCCCATTTTGGCGCGGCCTTGATAAGCCGCAGGGCTTCTTCATCGAGCCCCGAGCCCATTTTCTTGATGACGCGGGCCTCGGTCAGGCTGCCATCCATCTGCACCACGAATTCGACCATGACTTTGCCCTGAATCTTGCGCTGACGGGCCAGCAGGGGATACTGCTGGTTCTGCTCAATCCAATCGAAAAACGCCTGGTTGCCGCCCACGGGCTGGGTGGGGCGGTCGGGGGCCACCACCGCGGGCCGGTCGGGGTTGGCCGAGGCGGCAATGTCGGCGGCCGAGGTGGTGATGGGCCGCACCTTGCCCGGCTCGCCAACGGCGACGGTGCTGCCCGGCGACAGCACGAACGATATCGGCACCACCACGCGCTGGCGCACCACTTGGTTGCGGTGCTTGGCAGGCGTCCAGTTTGGGCCGCTTTTGATGAGGCGAATGCCTTCGGCGTCGAGCTCGGGCGAGAGCGGGGTTTCCACTTTTACTTCGTTCACGGTGCCGGTTTTTTCCACGACAAAGCTCACCTTCACCGTGCCCTGAATGCCTTTTTGCATGGCCACGGCCGGGTATTTCTGGTGGGCCGCCAGGAACTGGGCATACTTTTCGGTGCCCCCGAGGGGCACGGCGGGCTGGGCCACGGAGTCGTAGACCTGGCTGGCCGACGGCTTGGGGGGCATCTTGCGCTTTTGCGCCTGGGCGCTGAGGCTGAACAAGCTAAGGCCACTGAGCAGTAGAAGGCAGGGTAATTTCATGCTGGATAATGGGCGGATATGAAGTAAGCAGAATTGAAAATAACGCGGACGTGCAACTGGCAGGAATGGTGCCAGGGCGAAGCTGCAAAGAACGGCAACGGGGCGGCCGCTTGCCTTCCCCCGCTAGAATAACGTTCTTGTGCAACAATTACCTCAACCGGAACGGTCGCACTCTTCATTCCCGCATTACGCCCCCGCTTATGACCACCGAAAGCCGCGCTCCCGAGCCCGTGGGGGCCTACCCGTACACCCGCCGCGCGGGCAACCTGCTGTTTCTCTCCGGCGTGGGCCCGCGCCAGCGCGGCCAGAAAACCATTCCCGGCGTGGAAGTGGACGAAGACGACAACATTCTTAAGTACGATTTCGAAAGCCAGTGCCGCGCCGTATTTGAGAACGTGCGCTACATCCTGGAGGAAGCCGGGGCCGAGTGGGATGACCTGGTGGACGTTACCGTGTTTCTGACCAACATGAAGGACGACTTCTCGACCTACAACCGCCTCTACGCCGAGTACTTTGCCACGGCCCAGCCCTGCCGCACCACCCTTGAGGTAAACTGCCTGCCCACGCCCATTGCCATCGAGCTGAAGTGCATCGCGGCGCTGCGCAATTAATCAGACTTTAATGCCAGGGGTGTAACCCCCCGGTCCCGTTCGGGGTTAATGCCCCCGATGTACGTTCGCAAAAACCTTCGCTGGCATGTAGTCTGGCACCTTACCTGGCGCAGCCTGATTCTGTTTACCATTTACAATACCCTGGTCTGTTTCCTCTACGGGCCGCTCAATGTGCACGTGCTCGACATTCCGTGGCAGCCAGTGGCGCTGCTGGGTACGGCCGTGGCGTTTTACATCGGTTTCAAGAGCAACGGCTCTTACGACCGGTTTTGGGAGGGCCGGCAGCTGTGGGGAAGCATCGTGAACGTGAGTCGGGTGTGGGCCATTCGAACCTTCGATTTCGTGCACGCCACGCCCAACGAAGTGATTCCGGACCGGCGCGACATTACGAACCTGCACCGCCGCCTGCTCTACCGCCAGATAGCCTGGTGCAACGCCCTGCGCCTGCACCTGCGCCGCCAAACCGCCGAGCTCTGGGACACCGAGGTAGCGCCCTTCCTGCCCCCCGATGAGGCCGTTGCGGCCAAATTCCTCAGCAACCCGCCCACCCACCTGCTGCGCCGCCAGAGCATCGAGCTGCGCGAGCTGTTCCAGCGCGGGCTGCTCACGGAGTTCCGCCAGGTGGCCCTCATGCAAACCATTCAGGACTTGTTTAACGCGCAGGGCGGCTGCGAGCGCATCAAAAACACGCCGTTTCCGCGCCAATATGCGTACTTCAGCTTCGTGTTTGTGTGGGTGTTTGCGGCTATTTTGCCC
This sequence comes from Cytophagales bacterium, assembly GCA_038213745.1. Classification (GTDB taxonomy): domain Bacteria; phylum Bacteroidota; class Bacteroidia; order Cytophagales; family Hymenobacteraceae; genus Hymenobacter. The sequence continues at coordinate 11,922 of JBBQSQ010000010.1, read as the reverse complement.
CTGGGCCTGGTTGAGGAATTCGACAGCCGCCTGGCCCTGGGCCAGTACCACGTGTGGCTGATGGTGCCGTTTTCGGTGCTGGTGTCGTGGGTGTTCAACGTTATTGAAGTGGTGGGCCACACCAGCGAAAACCCCTTCGAAAACGACATTTACGACGTGCCCATGACGGCCATTTGCCGCAGCATTGAAATCGACCTGCGCGAGCTGCTGGAGGAAACCAACCTGCCGCCCAAGGTGGAGGCCGTGAACGACGTGTTGTACTAGCGGCGGCGGCCGTTAACGCTGGTCCGACGGAGCCTTGGCGTGCGGGTTTTTGCGTTACTTGCCCCGCCACCCGCTTCCGTTGCATGAATTTCCAATCGCGCCGTCTTCAGTACTTCTTTTCCGGCCAGAACTTCTCGGATGGGGTGCGCACCACGGTAGCCATTTTGCTACCGGCCGTGCTGCTGGCCCAGGCGGGGCACTTTGCCGAAGGCCTCACCCTCTCGACCGGGGCCCTGTGCTTGAGCGTGACCGACACGCCCGGGCCGGCCGCGCACCGGCGCAACGGCCTGCTGGCGGCGCTGGCGCTGGTGTTTGCCACGGCCCTGCTCACGGGGGTGGCCGCCACCAGCGAATGGTTGCTGGGGCTGGAAATCGGAGCGCTTAGTTTCTTGTGCACCATGCTGCTGGTATGGGGCGCGCGGGCGGGAGCGGTGGGCACGGCCGCCCTGCTGAACATGGCGCTGCTGCTGGCCCACCCGCCCACCCTCGGCCAGGTGCTGCCGCACGCGGGCTTGCTGCTGCTGGGCGGGCTGTGGTACGCTGGCCTGGCGGTGCTCGTGTACCAGGTGCGGCCCTACCGGCCGGCTCAGCAGGCGCTGGGCGAGTGCGTGCACGCCCTGGCGCGGTTTCTGGAGCTGAAAGCCCGGTTCTACGACCCCGCCACGGCCCTCGATGAGGACTACCGCCAGCTGGTGGCCCAGCAAGTGGTGGTGAGTGAAAAGCAAGAAGCCACCCGCGATTTCCTGTTTCGGACCCGCCAGATTGTGACCGAAACCACCAGCACCGGCCGCCGGCTGGTGCTCACCTTCGTCGAAACCGTGGACTTGTACGAGCGCATCACGGCCGGGTACTACGACTACGCGGCGGTGCGCGCCGCTTTTGGCGATACCGGCCTGCTGCCGGCCATTGCGGCGCTCATTCGCCACGCGGCCACCGAACTCGACCACCTGGGCATCGCCATCCAGCTGAACCGGCCATACGGCGGCAGCGGCCCCGACCTCAGCGCCGAGTGGGAACGCCTGCAAGTCCGCATCAGCGCCTTCGACGCCGACCCGGCCAACGAGGGCCGTACGCGGGTGCTCAAGAAAATCCTGGTCAACCTCCGCGACATCGTGCGGCGGGTGGGCAACATGCGCCGCTATTTCGACGAGAGCCAGGCCGCCGCCGGCCCCAGCCGCGCCGCCGAGCACGCCCAGTTTGTGGCCCACCAGGAAATCGAGCTGCGCGCCCTCAGCCAAAACCTGACGCTGAAATCGGGCGTGTTTCGGCACGCGGTGCGGATGACGGTGGCCTGCCTGGTGGCCTACGGCGTGGCCGAATGGCTCTGGCACGGCCAGCACAACTACTGGATTCTGATGACCGTGACCATCATGCTCAAGCCCGGCTTCAGCCTCACCCGGCAGCGCAATACCGAGCGCATCCTTGGCACGCTGGCGGGGGGCGCGTTGGGGGCGGCCGTGCTCTGGCTGCTGCCCTGGCCCGATGCCCGGTTTGGGGTGCTGGTGGTGTTTATGGTGGTGGCCTACAGCTTCCAGCGCACCATTTACCTCGTCACGGTGGTGTTTCTGACGGCCTACCTGCTCATCATGTTCAGCTTTTTGGGCCTGAATTATCTGGGGGTGGTGCAGGAGCGCGTCACCGATACGCTCATTGGCTGCGCCATTGCCTTCGCGGCCGGCTACTTCCTGTTTCCGCGCTGGGAATCGGAACAGCTCACCGACTACATGGCCGCCGCCCTGCGCGCCAACCAGGCCTACCTGCGCCAGCTGGCCAACCGCCTCGCCGGCCGCCCCCTGCCGCCCAACGAGTACCGCCTGCTGCGCAAGCAGGTGTACGTGAGCGGGGCCAACCTCGCGGCCGCCTTCCAGCGCATGCTCACCGAGCCCAAAAGCAAGCAGCACCGCCCCACTGAAACCCACGAGTTTGTGGTGCTGAACCACATCCTGTCCTCCAACATCGCGGCCCTCACCGGCACCTTGCGCGAGGCCGCGCCCGCCGTCCCGCCCTTTGCCGCCGAGAGCCGCCGCGCCCTCACCAGTGCCCTCGCCGCCCTGCACAAAAGCCTGGCCCGCATTGCGCCCGCCACGGCCAGCCCCGCCCCCGAACTGGCCCCCGCCGAACCGGAGGTATCCGTCGCGGCCGACGATAAATCCTTGCTGGAACAACTCACCTTCCTGCAAAAAGTAAGCGGCGACATCAGCAAACTGACGGAAGCGTTAGTTAGTGATTAGTGGTTAACGGTCAGTGAAGAATTTATTTGCATAATGACCGTTAATCACTCACCATTAATCACTCACCGTTAACCACTAACCGTTAAAAAAGGTAATTGCACCACCACGCGGGTGCCCGTTTCCGGCGCATCGATGCACACGCTGCCGCCCAGGTACGCCACCCGGGTGCGCACGCCGCGCAGCCCGATGCCCGTCCCGGCCGCGTCTTCGCTTGGGCTGAAGCCCCGGCCGTCGTCTTCCACGCACAGCTCCAGGGCGGCGTGCTGGCACCGGAGGCGCACCCACACCTGCCGGGCCTGGGCGTGGCGTACGGCGTTGTTCACCAGTTCGGCCACAATGCGGTAGGCAGCCAGCTGGACGGCCACCGGCAGCTGGTCGAGGCCCGCGTCGAAATGCGTGATGACCCGGGGCGTGCCGTGCAGGTTGAGCGCCGCGCACAGCGCCGTCACCGAGCCGGTGAGGCTGTTAGCGCCCGGCTCTACGGGCAGCAGGGCGTGGCTGAGCTGCCGCACCTGGGCGTAGAGCTGGCTCAGAATTTCTTCGGTGAGGTGGCCCAATGCCGCCGCCGTGGGCGTGGCCGCCAGCGCATCGCGCACGATGTGGCTTTGCCAGGCAATGTGCAGGGCGGCCAGGTTGGGGCCCAGGGCATCGTGCAGCTCGCGGGCCAGCTGCTCGCGCTCGGCGTCCTGGGCCGCAATGAGGCGGCTGCCCACCTCGTTGCGCTGCTGTAGTTCCTGAATGCGCAGGCGGGCATTCAGGCGCAGCGTGAAGCGGAAGCGACCAATAAGCAAGGCGCTGAGAATGAGCAGCTCAAGCACCAGACCCCAGGCCAACGCATTGGGCTCCACCAGGTTGAAATTGGTGAGCCCGGCGTGGTTCAGCCAGAACAACCCGGTGCCGCCAAAAAAGCAGCTGTAGGTGAGGCAGTAGTAGCCCGCCAGCCGGCGCTGCCGCCCGCGCAAGGCACAGGCCAGCGCCACCCAGCCGTAGCCGAGCACCAGCAGCAGCAGGGCCTCGCGGGTGGCATTTAGCAGGGCCAGCGCGGCGGGGCTGGAGGCCCGCACCGCCGCCGGGTACACGGCCGCATACGCCCCGGCAAATGCCACAACAGTGCCCGTGAGCCAGTTGCTGAAGCGGTACAAGCCCGGCCAGCCCACCCGCAGCCGCACAAATAGCTGCAAGATGCGCAGCCCGCACACCGCCCCCAGCAGCAGCCAGGTGTACTGGCCCACGGCCCACACCAGGCGGTAGGCCCCCGCCGGCAGCACCAGCGCATCAAGGCCGTCTTCCATCAGCAAAAACAGGGTGATGCCTGCCACGTACAGCACGTACCACACATGAATCCGGTCGCGCAGAAAGGCAAACAGCACCAGATTGAACAAGGCACTGCTCAGGTAAAAGCCCAGCAGCCACACCCAGTGCCGCTCGGTGAGGTAGGTCATTTCCCAGGCCAGAAAGTCCTCGGTGGTCGTGACGTCGGTGGGCAGGTACAACGCGCCGGAATGGTGGTCGATGCGCAGATAAAGTACCGTGCGTTCGCCGGCCCCGAGGGTGAATGGCAGACACAGGGCCCGCGCCGGGAAGGGCCGGCTGGCGGCCGGCACCCGCGAGCTGGCCACCACCACCTGCGCAAACTGCCCGTTGGCCTGCCGCTGGAACAGCGTGGCGCTGTCCGTGAAATTGTAGAGGCTCCACACGAAACGGTTACGGTCGGGGAGGGTGTTGGCCACGGCCAGGCGCAGCCACACCCGCTGGTGGCGCAGGCCCAGGTTGAGGGTGCGGTGCCAGGGCCCCGGGCGGAAGCGGCCCGCCTGCCATTGGGCGTCGGCGTGGGCCGGCGTGGCCGGCGCGGCAAACGGCTCGGCGAGGTAGCGGTAGGTTTCGGAAAGGTGCGCCCCGTTGGTTTGGTGGAGGTACAGCGTGTCGGCGGGGGAGCCCGGAGCCGCTCTTCGTGGCGGGGCGGCCGCAAGGCTCGCCCAACACCAGTTCATCAGCAGCGCAAGAAGCCAGCAAAACCGCATAGAAACCAGCCAGGGAATAAGCCGGCTGGATAAATAACTGCAAATTTATTCGTAATTAATAATATAAATATGCAAAAGTTAAAGTACTTTGGTTGGCCTGTTAAAACCGAAACGATTCAACAGTCAATTCGCCACGCTGCCGGCCTGAAAATAGTGCGCTGTGAAGCGCCCATCGGCACCGCCAATTTCACCAAGCAGCAGCTGCGCCTCGTGAAGCCAGTGGCCCAGAAACCGTAAAAACGTGTGCCGAAGCCCGATGAGGATGACCACCAAAAACCACCTCCGTCAACCGCCAAAAAAGAAGCCTCGCCAATGCAATTGGCGGGGCTTCTTCCTGTGGGTTAGGGCCACTGACTGGCGCATAGGCGCAGGCAACTTACTTATTGGTCTTCTTACGGCCTGAGCCGCCGGGTTGTTTCCCGCCGCCGTCATTTTTATTCACCGTGGCCCAGGCGCGGGCCTCGGCTTCGGCTTCCGAAACGCCTTTCTGCTCATAGCTTTTTTCGATGTGCTCGGCTTGACGCTTTTGCTTGGCGGTGTACTTCGATTTAGCTCCCTGGGGCATGGCGGTAAGGACGTAAAAGGGTGGAGAAATACGGCCCGCGGCACTGAGCTACGGGTTTTTACGCAGGCCGCGGGGGTGGAGTTGGGTCGAGCTTCCTATCTTCGCCCCGGTTCTGGCCAGTTAAATACCCGATATGCGCCACGTCGCCGACATTCCCCACCCCGCCGTCAAAATCACGCTCCTGGCCTGGAATGGCAAGTTTCTGCTCAAGCTGGAGCAGGGCAACCTGGAGCAGACCTACAAAGTGGCCGAGCTCGACTTGCTCACCGGCACCGATGCCGAAGCCCGCGAGCTCCTCGACGAGGAATTTCTCGCCGCCGCCATTGCCCGTTTCCAAGCCATGCGGGCCGATTTGCAGGCCGCCTTCGACCGCCACGAGCTGCGCTAGCCTAACCCACCCAACGCGGCTGCCCGCCCGTTCCCAACCACTCAGAATCCTCCCCGCGATGCCCAAAATCTACGCCCTGCTGCTGGCCTTTGCTGGCTTGCTCGCTGCCACGGCTCCCGCCGCCGCCCAGCTCTACGACGTGCGCCCCGGCGACGTGAACTACAACAAAAGCCCGCGGGCGGCCCTCAAAGTGCAGGTCGATGGCAAATCGACCGACGTGCGCGATTTTTTCCAGAGTTGGATGAAGAGCAGCTACAACGTTAAGTTCAAGAACGGCGGCATTCTGGGCTTGGTGGGCAAAAGCGACGTGTTGTCAGCGCGCCAAACGCCGGCCAGCACCATTTCCGGCAAGCTCGTGGATTTGTACGCCACCATCGTCGCGCCTTCCGACTCGGTGACCGAAGTAGCCGTTTTCGGGGGCTTCGATGACAACACGTTTTTCGACCCCACCAAAACGCCCACCGAGTACAACGCGCTGCGTGGCATCCTCCAGAATTTCGCCGGGGCAGCCCGCCTCAAGGCCTACCGCGAAATGATTGTGGAAGCCGAGAAGAAGCTCAAAACCACGGAAAAAGAAAAAGAGCAGCTCGAAAAGAACCGTGTCTCGCTGCAAAACAACACCAAATCCAACTTGGCGCGCATCGAAGACCTAAAAAAGAAGAACCTCGAAAACCGGCAGCAAGCAAGTGCTGACTCGGTTTCGCTCATCAAAAACGCGCAAGTGCTCGACGAGAGCCGCGTGCGCCTGCAACGCCGCCGCGACCGCCTTTCGGCCCTCGACCGCAAAAACTAGCCCCGGCGCGGGCCGTACTTAGGTTATGGATAATCCCAATTCGCCCCTCGACACCCTGCGGCAGCTCAAGGAGATGCTCGATGCCGGGGCCCTCACGCCCCTCGAGTTCGAAGCCTTGAAGCAGCGCCTGGTATTGAGTCCTCCGGCCATTGCCCCATCGGTTCCCGCCGCGGATGTTGCGCCCGTTGTGCCCACGGTTATCAGCACGCCGCCATTGCCGCCGCCCGTGGCTGCGCCGGCTGCGCCCATGTTTGAGGACGTGGCCGCCCCCGGCCACACCGGTCCCGAAAGCGCGGCGACCAATCCGCCCATCGCATTTCCGGAACCGCTCACCCCAGTACCGCAGCCGGAGCCCGCGCCCGCCTGGCAAACCAGCGACGAATTTCCGGCCGTGGCGGAGGAGCCGGCCCGCAACCCGCTGGCCCTCATGCTGTCCATTGGGGGCGTGCTCGTCTTTTTGGCCGTGGTGGCCTACCTCTCGTTCAACCGGCCGCCGTCGGAGCGCATTTCCAGCACCAGCATGACGGCCGCCGACTCTGCGGCTGCCGTTATCGAAACCGGCCCCCAGGCCGCGCCCCTGCCCCAAAGCACCGCCGTGCCCGAAACCGTGCGCGTGGCACCCACCAATCCGGCCCCGGTCATCCAGCCGCGGCCTGCGCCGGTCGTGCGCGATTCGGCGGCCAACGTGCCAGCGGCCCCGGTTTTGGATTCAACTGCTGGTCAATAGGCCTCCGGTTTGCACGGCCGAGGTTGCCGTGGTTCAGCCCAACATGCTTGCCTTGCGGCCGTATGCAAAGCCCCAGCCTCGTTCGGCTGGGGCTTTGGTTTTTGTGGTTTTCACCTTCAGGACGCTCGGATTCATGACACGCGCTCGTTTACTTTTCTATGGCTGGCCGGCTGTGCTGGCCACCACGGGCCTGCTGCTGGGCGGCTGCTCCTCGCCCGCCCGCAACAACGCCGACACGGCCGCCACCCCGCCCGCTACTGACTCGACCAGCCGCAGCTCCGGCGCAACGCTGGCCGGCTCCCCGCTGCAAGTGGTGGCCGAATTCACCGACCCCCAAATGGTGGGCGTGGCCGTGGAGCCTGGCGGCAAAATATTCGCCTGCTTTCCGCGCTGGAACTGGAATCCAGCATACCCCATTGCCGAAGTAGGCCCCAACAACACCCTCAAACCCTACCCCAACGCCAGCTGGTGCACCTGGAACGACTCTGTGAAGAACGAGCCGCTCAAGCACTGGATTTGCCCCCAGACCGTGTTCGCCGACAAAGCCGGCATGGTCTGGATTCTGGACCCCGCCGCGCCCGGCCTCACATTTACCGTGCCCGGCGGCCCCAAATTGGTCAAAACCGACCCCAAAACTGGCCAGGTGCTGCTCACCATTGCCTTCCCCGAGCGCGTGGCCCCGCGCAAATCCTACCTCAACGACGTGCGGATTGATTTGCCGCACAGCTACGCCTACATCACCGAGTCCGGCATCGGTGCCCTCGTGGTCACGGACCTGAAAACGCTGAAATCGCGCCGCCTGCTCAGCCAGCACCCTTCCATGAAGGCTGTGAAGGGCCTGGTGATAAAAGCCGAAGGCCACCCCATGCGCGACCTGCAAGGCAAGCCCGCCCAGTTCAACGTCGACGGCATCGCCCTGAGCACCGACAATGCTTACCTCTACTACTGCCCGCTCACGGGCCACACCCTTTACCGCATCAAAACCGCCGCCCTGCGCAATGCCGCCCTCACCGATGCCCAACTCGGCCAACAGGTAGAAACCGTGGGCGAAATCCCGGCTACGGACGGCCTGGAGATTGACGCGAACAACAACGTGTACCTCACGTCCTTCGAACAAAGCGCCCTGCTACGCCGCACACCTGCCGGCAAAATCGAAACCGTGGCCAAGGACGCCCGCCTGCAATGGCCGGATACCTATAGCTTTGCCGCCGATGGCAACCTGTACGTAGCCAACTCAGCCATTCATAAGACGCCAAACTGGAACCAGGGTGTGGGCCAGCCCCGCGAGCCCTTCCGCATTTTCAAAATGGCCCTGCCCAAATAAGAACTCGCCAATCGTGCGCTAATAAAAGCAGACACAAAAAAACCGCGCCTGACTGGGGCGCGGTTTTTTGTGCTTTAAAAGCGTAGCGTTAATTGATTTTACCGCGCTGCAAGCGGCTGAATCTTCACTCCTTTTTGAAATATATCATACTTCTCGCTGGGGTGGGTCAGCACATCCATGCAGTGGCGGTGGCGGCGGTTCATGGTATCGTGAATGGTATACACGCCGTCGAGCTTGGGCGAGATGCCGCGTACGCGCACCTTATCGCCAAAATTAAAGGGGCCACCCCAATGCTTTAGCAAGTCGCGCGACAGGGCCATCCAGCGCTTTTTGCTGCCGTAGTGCGGCTTAATGTGGGAGTTGTCGGCCGTGACGAAGGGCTCACTATCCGTTTGGCCCGGCACGGCCTGATAGGCCGTGGCTGTGACGGTGTAGATGAGGGGTCTTGCCATTATTTTCCGGGCCTTGGCTACGTGCCGCACTGCCTCGCGGTGCGGTACCAAGAACTCCGTTAATCCCTTGGCTTCGGCCATGGGCATGCTGTAGAAAAGCGGCGTAGTCAGGGCCGCAGCGGCGATAAATAGGTCGGCTAATAATTTTGCATTATTCATTAAAAAGACGTTCGTACACCCGCCAAATTGCCCGGCGGTATAGGCCCTGCCCCGGCTAATAATATGGGCAGAAAAGTATTAACGATTTGATTAATAGATAAGTTTAATGAAAAATGATTATCCAATTTGGATGCGACTCAACTGACCGCAAACGTACAATATAGGAAAAAGTTTATATTATATCCGCCCTTTTCGCCGCCCTTTAAGTAGCGGTTGAGCAGTAGGTTTTGACCCGCTCGGTGGGCCGTGCCCAACTCACTTGCGTAAAAAAGAATGACGGCATCCACTCGATTTTCGATAAATTGACCAACCAATAGATTCAGGTTGCAAATATGCCGTGTTTTAACACGTTGTTTATTAGGTAAATTTGTTAAACCGAATGTAGGTTTTTGCCTGTACTTTAAGTACATTACTTTTACCGGGCCTCACCTAAGTTGAATTCCCAATGGACTCTTATTCCTATATCGCCAATGCCGATGCGGCGGCTATCGAAACCCTGTACCAAGCTTATCAGCAGAATCCGGAGTCGGTGGATTTTGGCTGGCGCAAGTTCTTCGAGGGATTCGACTTTTCGCAGCAGTTTCCGGAGGGTGCGCCTGTAGTGCCCGGGGCCGCTGCCAGCGGCACAGCCGCTCCGGCAGCGGCCAACGGCCATGCCGCGACAACGATGGCTGGGCCTGCGCCCGGCCCCCGCCCGCAACCCGACGATTACGGCGTGCTCAATACCCCGGCCTCGACCAACAACGCCCCCGCCAGCCTAAGCAGCGGCGAAACGGCAAGCGACAAGGAAACGGCCGTGCGCAACCTGATTCAGGCCTACCGCAGCCGGGGCCACCTGCGGGCCAAAACCAACCCGGTACGCGAGCGCAAGGACCGCAAGCCCCGCCTCGACTTGCCCGATTTCGGCCTGAGCGACGCCGACCTCGACACCGTGTTCAAGAACGGTGAAGTGCTGGGCCTGGGCGCACAGGCCAAGCTGCGCGACATTGTGGCCGCGCTGGAGAAAATCTACACCGGGCCCATCGGCTTCGAGTACATGTACATCCGCGACCCGCAGGTGCTGGACTGGTTCCGGGAGAAAGTGGAGAAGGACTCGCTGGCCTTCAACCCCGGCGTGGCGTACAAGAAGCGCATTCTGAAGAAGCTGAACGAGGCCGTGGTGTTCGAGAACTTTCTGCATACCAAGTTCTTGGGGCAGAAGCGCTTCTCACTCGAAGGCGGCGAAACGACCATTCCGGCGCTCGATGCCATTATCGGCAAAGGGGCGGAGCTGGGCGTACAGGAAGTGATGATTGGCATGGCCCACCGCGGCCGGCTCAACGTGCTGGCCAACATCATGGGCAAGACGTACGAGCAGATTTTTTCGGAGTTCGAGGGCACCGCCGTGCCCGACCTCACGATGGGCGACGGCGACGTGAAGTACCACATGGGCTACAGCTCGGAAGTGGAAGCCAGCGGCGGCCAGAAAGTGAACCTGAAGCTGGCCCCCAATCCCTCGCACCTGGAGGCGGTGAATCCGGTGGTGGAAGGCTTCGTGCGGGCCAAAATCGAACATCAGTACGGTGGCGACTACCACAAGATTCTGCCCATTCTCATCCACGGCGATGCCGCGTTGGCGGGCCAGGGCATCGGCTACGAGCTGACCCAGATGTCGTTGCTGGAAGGCTACAAAACGGGCGGCACCATTCACTTCGTGATTAATAACCAGGTTGGTTTTACTACCGATTTTGAGGACGCCCGCTCGTCGATTTACTCGACAGATTTGGCTAAAATTATCGATGCGCCGGTGGTGCACGTGAACGGCGACGACCCCGAAGCCGTGGTGTTTGCCGTGCAGCTGGCCACCGAATACCGCCAGCAGTTCCACGCCGACATCTTCATTGATATGGTGTGCTACCGCCGCCACGGCCATAACGAGTCGGACGAGCCCAAGTTCACCCAGCCCACGCTCTACAACCTCATCTCGAAGCACCAGAACCCGCGCGAGGTGTACAACGCCATGCTGGTAGCCCGCGGCGATGTGGATGCGGAGCTGGCCAGCCAGATGGACAAGGAGTTCCGCGACATGCTCCAGGCCCGCCTGGACATGGTGAAGCAGAAAGCCCTTCCGTATAAGTATCAGGCCCTGGAAAACGAGTGGCGCAGCCTGCGCCGCTCCACGCCGGAGGACTTTGAGCAGTCGCCCGAAACCGGGATTTCGGCCGAAACTGTGGAGAAAGTGGCCAAGGCTCTGACCACAATTCCCGACGGCTTCAAGCCCATCAAGCAGATTGATAACCTGCTGAAGGAGCGCCGCAAGATGTTCTACGAAACCCGCACCCTGAACTGGGCCGCCGGCGAGCTGCTGGCTTACGGCTCGCTGCTCACCGAAAAGCACATTGTGCGCGTGAGCGGGCAGGACGTGCAGCGCGGCACCTTTTCGCACCGTCACGCGGTGCTGCACGACGTGGAAACCTCGGCGCCCTACACCTCGCTCAACCACCTGGAAGGCGAGCACGAGCAGCTGAAAATCTACAATTCTCTGCTGAGCGAGTACGCGGTGCTGGGCTTCGAATTCGGCTACGCTATGGCCAATCCCACGGCCCTGGTGGTGTGGGAAGCCCAGTTCGGCGACTTCGCCAACGGTGCCCAGACCATGATTGACCAGTTCCTCGTGAGCAGCGAAAGCAAGTGGCAGCGCATGAATGGGTTGGTGCTGCTGCTGCCCCACGGCTACGAAGGCCAGGGCCCGGAGCACTCCAACGCCCGCCCCGAGCGGTTCCTGCAGCTGTCGGCTGAAAACAACATCATCGTGGCCAACCTGACCACGCCGGCCAACTTCTTCCACGCCCTACGCCGGCAGCTGACGTGGAGCTTCCGCAAGCCGCTGGTCGTGATGTCGCCCAAGAGCATGCTGCGCCACCCGCTGTGCGTGTCGCCCATCGAAGATTTCACCAGCGGCAGCTTCCGCGAAGTGCTGGGCGACCCGTTTGCCGAAGCCAAAAAGGTGAAGCGCGTG
>JBBQSQ010000009.1:0-42330 GCA_038213745.1 Cytophagales bacterium | reverse complement strand
GGCCGGCTGCTGGGCATGCCGGTGGCCATGCTGGCCGGGTCGCCTTTCGCGGATTTTCTGGTGCCCGGCCTCGTGTTGTTTACCGTGCTGGGCGTGGTGCCCTGCCTGCTGGTCGTAGCCCTGCTGAAGCAACCGCCAAGCCGGCTGGCCGAACGCCTCAATTTCTGCGGCGACATGCACTGGGCGTGGACGGGCAGCATCTACGTGGCTTTTGCCCTCGTTCTGTGGATACAGCTGGAGATGGTTTTTCTCAACGCCGTGAGTTGGCTGCACACCGTCTACATGGTGTGGGCCCTCGCCATTCTCTTCGCGGCCCTGCTGCCCAGCGTGCGGCGGCGCTATAAAAAGCCAGGCATACGAGCCGTAATCCCCGTCGCGAAACTGCATATGTAAGCCCCTGTCCGCCATTCCTAAGCAAGCCGCACCCGATGAGGGCCGAATCCAAGCTCCTGTTCATTAAGGCCCTCCATACGGTGGTGTGGGCCTTTTTCGTGGCCGTTATCGGCTACGTGCTGTACTGCGGAATTGCCAACCGGATAACCCGCTACACCTGGGTGGCCAGCGGGCTGGTGGTGGGGGAGGGCGTGGTGCTGCTGCTCTTCCAGCGCCACTGCCCGCTCACGCTGCTGGCCCGGCGCTATTCAGCCTCCACCCGGGACAACTTCGACATTTTCCTGCCCAACTGGCTGGCGCGCCACAATCAGCTGATTTTCACCTCGATTTACGGGTTTGCGCTCCTGCTGCTGGGTTACCGCCTGGTGCAGGGGCATTCCTAGAAAAACACCCCTTGCCATGAACAGAAACTCCCTTTGGCTGCTGGCGACTACTGCCCTGGCCGCCCCCATTTTAGCCCTCGTGGCCGGTCGGGCCGTAGCGGCCCGGCAGTTGCGGCGCGATGCGCGGCAGCTGTTTGCCGCCGCCGAGAGTGCGCCGGCCCGCGTGTACCGCGAAACCCAGCTGGCGGGGCTGCCCGCGCCGGTGCAGCGCTACTTCCGTCACGTGCTGCCCGATGGCCATGCCTACCTGCGCGGGCTGCGCCTGCGCCACGGCGGGCAGTTCAAAACCGATTTGAAGAAAGACTGGGTGCCCATTCGGGGCGAGCAGTACATCACGGCCGACCCGCCCGGTTTTATCTGGCAGGGCACCACCGGCCAGTTCACGGCCCGCGACGAGTACGTGGCCGGGCGCGGCGGCCTCACGGTGCGCCTGCTCGGGGCCGTGCCCATTGTGCGCGGACACGGCCCGCACTTCGACCAGGGCGAGCTGCTGCGCTGGCTGGCCGAAGCCGCCTGGCTGCCCACCGCCCTGCTGCCCAGCCCGCACCTCGCCTGGACGGCCGTCGACGACCACTCCGCCCGCCTCACCCTCACGCTCGCGGGCCAGCCGGTGGCCTGCCTGATACGCTTCAACGAGCAAGACGAAATAACCGCCTGCGAAGCACCGCGCTACTTCAGCGACACCGAGCTGCGGCCGTGGCAAGGGCACTTTTCGGAGTACCGGCGGCACCAGGGCCTGCTCGTGCCCTTCGCCGGCGAGGCCAGCTGGGTGGTGGATGGGCAGCGCCAGCCGTATGCGCAGTTCGTGGTGCAGGAGTTGGAGTACGGGGCGCAACAGGCGTTTTAGTAGGGACCCGGCACATCCCGCCGGAGCCGGACGCAGGCCCGCATCCGGCCCGCCTGCGAAGGCGTCGCCGTGCCGCTGGCGGACCAGTGGATTCTGTGGCAGCGGTGAGGCGGTGTTAGTAGAACGGCGAATTAGCTTTACATTGTTTTCCGAAGCTTACCCTTTACATAGCATCTTTTCCCGGACACTTCCCGGAATCTGTGCGGTTTTCGGCTGCCTTTCGCAGCGCGGTCGGCATGGTAGTTTATCGGGAGCCCAGGCCTGTTTTGGGCGTTTACGAAACTCATCTCCTTTTCGAGTTTCGTAAACTTTGAATCGCAGACGGGTTTCTTAAACTCGTACCGCCCCGTAGCAGGCACTTGGCCACTTAGTGCCGAGTTTCTGCTGGCCGCTCAGGAAAAGGAGCGTTCTACTTTTAGTGAATGAGAATTTCCATACTAGTCCTGTCCGGGACCCTGCTGCTCACCGGTTGCGAGAGCAGAACGCTGCGGTATTCAGCCTTCGAAGACCTAGTTGTTGGCTCCTATACCGTGCTTCTCTTCACCAATGGAGAGTGTGAAGTGGAAGTGGGGTTAGGCTACCGCGACGGACGCTATACCATTCAGGGCGATACGCTCCGAATTATCTATCAGGAGGGTCCAGTACAAGGACTCCCTACCCAATTTCTGATTACCCCAGACTATCTCCTTACTCTGCCGACGGCCGAATATTCTCGCTCGACTAAGATTCACGGAAAGGAAGTAAAAGAGGTGCAGTAAAACGGTCGGAATAGCTGGGACAAACCTATTATTGTGCTTCCTCGGGTCTAATTAGCCGGCTCTGGGAACGACGCCATGAAGTCACGGAGCCTGCTTGACCGCTTGACCGGCACCCGGGTCGCTTCTTGGTCTGACCGCGGGTTTCACCGCCGCAAATTGGCTGGGCACGGCTTCGCCGCGAAAAAGGTATACCTGCTTGGCTATGCGGCTGCCTCCCCCGACACGATGCAGCGGATTGCGGGGTGTGTGCACCGGCAAAGCGCCAGATGCCTGCGCCGGGTGTTCCGTAACCTGCCCCAGCGCGACGGCTTTTGGCCCGAACCTCTCGGGCCGATGAGCGCCGTCTACCTGCTGCTCGGCCCGGACCAAGCCCCGCAGCTGGTCGTGCTGGCGGCTGCACCCGGGTCGCCGGTACTGCTCCACGTGCCGGCCAAGGGCTTTCCCCACCATTTCCTGTTCGGCAAAACGCTCGTGAGTGATACCATTTAAACGGTACTACGTTGAACGCGCTCCGTTTAAAGCGAAGAGGATGCACGAAAGAACGACGCTGTTTTGTCGCGGGGCCTTTCTTTGTGCATAAGGAGCCATTGTCCCCGGGAAGGGCCAAGGCCTCCCTTGTCCTTTTCGTTGCCTCAGTTGGCCTTCCTCATGCACCTATACCTGCGCCTGTTAGCCGTGGCGTGTTCCGTCACCAGTAAGACCACGGACGCGCGCTACGGCGCGGCGGTGCTGGCCACCGGTCCCGTTTTCATCGCCCTGTTTACGACCCTTGCCCTCTTCGGCATGGTGCTCGTTAAAGACCTTCCTTTGGGGGTGTTTTTGGTTACCTCCTTAGCCGTTGCGTTCACGGTGTACGGAGTCAATGTGCGGGCCTTGCAGACCTATCGCCAGGAAATTAAGGAATTACAGCACCGCCGGGATGCGCGTTTATACCTTCTCATTGTCAGTGCCGTCTTCCTGTATGTTTTCCTGATTATAGCTCTTGCCGGGCCTTATGCCCGGGGGTAACCTGTGGTGAGCGACGGATTACCCGGTGGAGACCACGCCGTAGCCCAATCCTAAAGGTGTTCACGCAAACGGTAATTTAAATAGGTCGCTAGGCTATTTCCCGTCTTGTAAATGGTGGATGATAACACATAAAGGCACTGCCTGCGACCTGAAGCTGCTTCAGCAACTCGCCGTCCGCACCCGGCCGGCGGCGGGCAGTGAAGCACTGCGGCCGCTACCGAATAATGCGGCCGTCCTCCATCTCGATAATGCGGTGGGTTTTGGCGGCAAAATCGTTGTCGTGCGTCACGATGAGCAGGGCCTGGTGGTAGGTTTCGGCCAGCTCCTTGAAAATATCGAACACGATTTCACCGTTTTTCTGGTCGAGGTTGCCCGTGGGCTCGTCGCCGAGGATGATGAGCGGGTCGTTTATCAGGGCCCGGGCAATGGCCACGCGCTGCTTCTGGCCGCCCGAAAGCTGGTTGGGCTTCTTGCGCGCCTCGCTTTCGATGCCCAGAATCTTTAGCTTCTCGTAGGCGCGGTGCTCGATTTCCTCCCCTGATAATTTGCCCAGCTTTTCGGCGGGCAGCATCACGTTGCGCAGCACCGAAAACTCGTTCAGCAGGTAGTGAAACTGGAATACGAAGCCGATTTGCGCGTTGCGCACGCGGGCCAGCTCGGCCTCGTTTTTGGCCCGCATGGGCACGCCGTCAATCAGCAGCTCGCCCGCGTAGGCCGTGTCCATGGTGGAGAGGATGTAGAGCAGCGTGGACTTACCGCAGCCCGACTTGCCCACCACGGCCGCAAACTCTCCCCGGCCCAGCGCAAACGACACCTCGTGCAGCACCTGCACCCGCACGGGGTCGTCGAAATACTTGATAAGCTGGCGGGCTTCGAGGGCGGGTGTCTCCATCTTACTTGCCGCGAATGATGTCGACCGGGTCGACCCGGCTGGCCTTGCGGGCCGGGAAATACCCCGCCAGGTAGGTGGTAATGAGCGAGAAAACTGCCCCGATGCCGTAGAAAACCGGGTTGAAGCTGACCGGGTAGAAATGCACCGTGGGCAGCGAGGCCGGGTGAAACGGCACGTGGGAAATCAGCACCGACAGCCCGAACCCGCACAGCAGCCCCGCCGCCCCGCCCGACAGCCCAATGGCCAGCGCCACGGCCACGAACAGCCGCTGCACATCGGCCCCCGCAAACCCGACGGCCTTGAGGATGGCAATGGTGTCCATCTTCTCGTAAATCATCATGTTCAGGATGTTATAAATGCCGAAGCCCGCCACAATCAGCAGCGTGATGCCCACGGCGTAGGAAATAAGCGTCCGGATGAAGGTGCCGGTTTCGAACTCCGAGTTGGCCGTTTGAATGTCCAGGGCCTGCACCTCGTACCGCTGCGCGAATTCCCGGGCCAGGGGCGGGGCCAGCGTGAAATCGTGGAGCTTCACCTGCACGTCGGTGACGTAGTTGTTGGCTTCGCCGAGCAGCTTTTGGGCGGTGGTGAGGGAGGTGTAGCTCTGCACCTTATCTACTTCGAGCAGGCCCGACTGGAACAGGCCGACGACTTTGAGCTGGACGTGGTTGCCCTTCACGGTGGTGATTTGCACCACGTCGCCCACGCCCACCAGCATGAGGTCGGCGGCCCCTTTGCCGAGGATGATGCTGTTGGCCACGGTTTTGAGGCTGAGCAGGTTGCCGGCCGTCACGTAGTCGCCGAAGGCAAAGAGCCGGTCTTCCTGCTCCACCTCGATGCCGCTGATGGTGCCCGTGAGGTTGATGGTGCCCACGTTGTAGAACACCTGGGCCTGGGTTTTGGGGGCCACGCCGCGCACGCGCGGGTCGCGGCGCAGGGCCGCGATGATGGCCCCGGCGTTGTGAATGCGCGGCAGCTCGTTGCTGGGCTTGATGGAGCGAATGAAATTGTGCCGCTGCCGGCCGGGGCCGGTGTAGCGGTCGATGGGCTGCTGCGGGGCCGGCTGCACCTCGTTGTAGAGGCGGATGTGGGGCGTGCGGTTGAGCACCAGCCCGTCGAGCAGCTGGTTGAGGCCGGCCATGAAGCCGAGCAGCCCGATGAACATGGTGATGCTGAACGTGACCCCGACGGCCGCCACCAGCGTCTGCCGCCCGCGGGCCAGCAGCAGGGCCAGGGCCACGTCGTAGAGCAGGGGCAGTTTCATTTGGCGGGGGCCGTGAGTTCGTCGGCGGGCGTGAGGCCCGTTAGAATTTCTACCAGCTGGTAGTCGCGCAGGCCGGTTTTCACCCGCGCCAGCTGGCCGTCGGCCTTCCGCACCGTGGAGTCGTCGACCAGCAGGCGGCGCGGAATCAGCAGGGCCCGGGCCTTGGTTTGCAGCACGATGTTGGCCTCGAAGCTCACGAACGGATACAACACCGGCGGCTGGCGCACAAAGGCTGCATCCACCTGAAACGTGCGGCTGTTGGTGTTCATCATCGGCGAAATAATCGTGACGCGGGCCGGGAACACCTGTCCTTTGTAGCTGTCTAATGTCACCAGCACCCGCTGGCCGGGGCGGATTTTCACGATGTCGGATTCGTCCACCTGCATTTCGAGCACGTAGTGGCGGGCGTCGCCCAACAGCGCCAGGGGCGTTTGCGGGGTCACGGCCTCGCCCTTTTCGCGGTAGAGCTGGTACACGCGGCCGTCGATTTTGCTGCGCAGCACGAAGTCGCCGGCCTGCCGCTGGGCAATCTGCAGGTTTTTGCGCGCCTGCGCGGCCCCGAAATCGAGCTGCTTCCGGAGCGTCTGGTAGCTGAGCACGGCCGACTCGTAGGCGGCTCGGGAGCTGGCGTAGGCCAGCTCCTTTTGCTCCAGCGCCAGCTTCGTGCCGATGGTCTGCTGCCAGAGCTGGCGCTGCCGGGTGCGCTGCACCTGGTCGTTCTGCATGGTGCGGCGTTGCAGGGCAATGCGCTGGCGGGCCTCTTCCAGCTGGGGTTGGTTGGCGGCCAGGGCGGCGTAGCGGGCGGCCAGGGCGGCGTTTTCCTGGGTGAGCTGCGGTACGTCGCTGGCAATGACGAGCACCGGCGTGCCCACCCGCACCGAGTCGCCCTCGCGCACCAGCACCGTCTGGATAATGCCGCCGGCGCTGGCAAACGCCTGGTACTGCCGCCCGCTTTTGACGGTGCCGGCCGCGTACACCGACTCCGAAATGGCCGCCCAGATGGGTTTCACCCGCTCCGCTTTATTCCCGCAGCCGGCCAATACCAGCACAATGAGCAGCAGCCAGCGCCCGGGCAGCATGGCGGGTGGGCAAGGCATCAGGTACCGGTTGACGTTCATGGGCAAGGGCAAGCACACGGCTACCGGCCCTGTCGGGGTGCCGGGTTTTGGCGGCAAGTTCGGCCAGCACCGCGCCGCAACCCATGACCAGAATCAACCGCAATTTCGATTGTTGTCATGGGCCAGGGTTGTGAGGGAAACTGAAGTAAGCCAGTGCATCCCCAAACGTCCATTTTTTTTAAGATGCGGCCGGAGCCCCCGCGCCGGCAAGCGGAATGGACGGCTCCGGCGAGGCGGGCAGTTGGTGCAGCAGCTCGGCGAGCGAGGCCGGCCGGGGCCCCACGAACAGCGGGTGATGAAAGGCATCGAGCTTGTGAAGCAGGTAGGAGAACTGCTGGCGCTCGGCGGCCGACAGGTTGCCGGTGACCAACGTCGCCACCTGGTTCATGGCCCCAAACGCCTGGAACAACGCCTGGCGGCCCGGCTCCGTGAGCGAGAGCAGCTTGCTGCGCCGGTCGGTGGCGTGCGGCTTCTCGGCCAGGTAGCCCCGCCGGAGCAGCCGCTTGATGATTTCGGTGCCGGTGGCTTTTTCGTGGATGTTGCGCGTAATCAGCTCGCTCTTGCTCATCTCGCCCCGGGAAATGATGAGGCACAGGTACGTAAAATCGTCGAACCCCAGCCCGCCGGCTTCGGTGAGGGCGATGCGGGCGTAGCTGCGGGCGTAGCGGTACAGGAACACGGCCAGGGTGCTGATGCGCGATTCGACGGATTCCAGCGGAGAGGGAACCTCGCGGGCCACGGCTTCGAGGCGCTCAGCGGGGGTGAAGCGCGCGTGCAGCCACGCGGCAAAAGCGGGCATAGACGCCCCCGGGTCCGTGGTTGGGTGCTGCCCTTCAAACGCTTCGGCTAGGTCCAGCAGCTGCCGATACAAGGGATAATTCATGCGGAAACGGGTGGTCGAGGGCGGGCCGATGCCAAATATAGACAGGCTACGCGCTCAAGTGAAGAAGTTTTTTGTTCCGAAACATTTAAAACCTAAAACAGTTGGTGTGTTTAGGAACAAAATAGTATCATTCTCCACCCATTCTATTATGAAACTTTGCTACTTTTTGCTGCTGGTGCTGCACTTGGTGGGGGCCAGCCACGCCGCGCACGCGCAGGCCACGGGCACGGTGTCGGGCACGGTGCGCGACCGCAAAACCCAGGAGGCGCTGCCCGGCGTGAGCGTTACGCTGGAAGGCACCGACTTTGGCACCGCCACCGAGGCCGACGGCCGCTTCCGCCTGACGGGCGTGCCCACAGGCTCCTATAACCTGCGCGCCACCTTCGTGGGCTACGACGCCCTGCTGCGTGCCAACGTGAGCGTGACCAGCGGCAACGCCAACATCGTGAACCTGGAGCTGAGCGCCGGGGCCCAGGCGCTGGGCGAGGTGACCGTGACGGCCCGCCGCGCCATTCGGGTGGCCACGGCCGAAACGCCGCTGAGCGTGCAGCAGCTTAATGCGGAGGAAATCAAGAGCAACCCCGGCGGCAACTTCGACATTTCGCGGGTGATTCAGAGCCTGCCGGGCGTGGGCATTACGGCCGCCACCGGGGGCTTCCGCAACGACATCATCATCCGCGGCGGCGCGCCCAACGAGAACGTGTACTACCTCGACGGCATTGAGGTGCCAGTCATCAACCACTTCCAGACCCAGGGCTCGGCGGGCGGGCCGGTGGGCATCCTCAACGTGAGCTTTATTGAGGACGTGACGCTGAGCACGTCGGCCTTCAACGCCCGCTACGACAACGCCCTGTCGTCGGTGCTCCAGTTTCGGCAGCGCGACGGCAACCCCGACCGCATCCAGGGCAACCTGCGCACCTCGGCCACCGAAGTAGCCGGTACCCTGGAAGGGCCCCTGGCTAAGAATACCACGTTTCTGGCCTCGGTGCGGCGCTCCTATTTGCAGCTGCTTTTTAAGGCCATCGACCTGCCCATCCGGCCCAGCTACTGGGATGCGCAGTACAAAATCACGACCCGGCTGAGCCCCAAAACCACCGTTACGGCCCTGGGCATCGCGGCGCTGGACAAGTTTCGGGTGGAGCCGCCCAAGGACTCGTCGCCCGAAAAGGAGTTCATTCTGCGCAGCAACCCCACCTCGGAGCCCTGGAACTACACCGTGGGCTTCTCGCTGCGCCACCTGGTGCCGCAGGGCTTTCTGAACGTGGCCCTGAGCCGCACCGAGCAGTACAACAAGGTGGACCAGTTTGAGGGCGGCAACGTGAACGCCGGCGACGAAACCAAGCGCGTGCTACGCAACCGCTCGACGGAAGCGGAAAACAAGCTGCGCCTCGACGTGAACAAGTCGGTGGGCCGGTGGAGCTACAGCTACGGCGCGGTGGGGCAAATTATCCAGTACGACAACAACTTGCTGCGGCGCCTGCGCCGCGAAACCGTGGACCCCGCCACCGGGGCAGTGGTGCAGCCCGGCCTCACGGTGCGCTTCAATTCGGCCATCACCTTTGGGCGGTACGGCGCGTTTGGGCAAGTGAGCCGCACGCTGCTGCCCGCCGACCGCCTCACCCTGTCGCTGGGCGTGCGCACCGACGGCAACACCTTCACCGACGACGGCCGCAACCTGCTGCGTACCCTCTCGCCCCGCGTGGCGGCCTCGCTGGCGCTCACGCCCACGCTCAACCTCAATGCCTCGGTGGGCCGCTACTACAAGCTGCCGGTTAGCACGTTGCTTGGCTTCCGCGACGAGGCCGGGCAGCTCGCGAACCGCGGCAACCGCTACATCGGCACCACGCACTACGTGGCCGGCCTGGAGCTGCTGCCCCGCCCGGCCACGCGCGTCACGCTCGAAGGCTTCTGGAAGCAGTACGATAACTACCCGGTGAGCGCGCGCGACGGCATTTCACTGGCCAACCTGGGCGGCAACTTCACCGCCCTCGGCAACGAAACCGTGACCAGCACGGGCCGGGGCCGGGCCTACGGGGCCGAGCTGTTTTTTCAGCAGAAATTGACCAAGCAGCTGTTTGCCGTGTTTTCCTACACCCTGTTCAAGAGCGAGTTTACGGGCCAGGACGGCGTGTACAAGCCTTCGGCCTGGGACGCGCGCCACCTGGTGTCGGGCCTGCTGGGGCGCAAGTTCAGCAAGGGCTGGGAAATGGGCCTCAAGTACCGGCTGGCCGGTGGCGCGCCCTACACGCCCTACGACCTAGACGCCTCGCGGCGCAACTACCTCACCACCGGCGTGGGCGACCCTGACTACGGCCAGCTCAACACGCTGCGCCTGAACACGTTTCAGCAACTCGATTTCCGGCTGGATAAGAAGTTCAACCGCCGCCGCACCACCTTCGACCTGTACCTGGACGTGCAGAACGCCTTCGTGGCCAAGAACCCCGCCGTGCCCAA
The DNA here is from genome assembly GCA_038213745.1 of Cytophagales bacterium. GTDB lineage: Bacteria > Bacteroidota > Bacteroidia > Cytophagales > Hymenobacteraceae > Hymenobacter. The sequence continues at coordinate 32,330 of JBBQSQ010000009.1, read as the reverse complement.
CTACACCTTCGAGCGCACCGCCGACAACACGGGCTTCCGCACCACCGACGGCCAGTTTGTGCGCCTCGACGGCTCGAACGCCGTGCCCACCCTGCTCACCAACGATAACGCGCTGGTGACGCCCACCATCGGGATTATTGTGGAATTTTAAGCGTCCGCGCCGCGGAAAATGAGCCGGCAGCTCCCCGCCGGCACCTTCGCGGCGTTCGGGCAGCCGCGCTGGGACGTTAGCGCACCGTTGGTCGGTGGAAGGTAGGGGTGCGCCATAGCGCGGGCCGCTCCGGGCCCGCTGCTTACCGAAACGCCCGGCGAACGGGGGATGATGTGGGGAAACCGACGCTGCCGGACCAGCGCCCATACGGGAAACAAGGGGCTGCCAATGTTCTGCGCGGCGTAGCGGCCCATGGATACGGCCACGCTGTCGCTGGTGAGTTTGCCCACGAAAAAGGCTGGGATAATGTAGCGCGTGAGCAGGTAGCGCCCCAGAACGGAGCCCGCCACCCCGATGAACAGCACCGGCCACATCGGCAGCCCGTAGCGCACCTTCAAAAAAATCATGACGGTGAAAGCGGGCAGAAACGGCACCGCATTGAACAGGAAGGCCCCCAGAAAAACAAATACGTAGGGCCAGGCCATGGCGGGGGTATGGGAGCGGCGCTTCATTGAACGACTGCTTGGCTGCTTCTGCACAATTAGTTAGGAGGCGTGAAAGCAACTCAGGAATTCACCCATAACTGGGTAAAACGTCATACTGGGCCTGTCGAAGCATTTCTACTGCGTAAGTAAATAAATTACTACTGCGGTAGAAGTGCTTCGACAGACCCTGCATGACGTCCCTTTGCTGCTTTCGGCCAACTACCTGCACGCCTTGGTTGTGGGCCGGCCGGGCAGCCGCTGAGGGCCTACAGGGCGTTCAGCAGCTTCACGATTTGGCGCTTGCGCTTGCCCAGCTTGGCTTGCAGGCGGCTCACCAGTTCGTGGCCCTTGCCTTCTACGTAGGCCAGGTCCTCGTCGGTGAGTTGGGTGTAGGCGCGTTGCAGCTTACCCTTGAGCAGGTCCCAGTCGCCGCGCAGCCGCAGCCGTTGGTCGGTGCGGTAGTTGCGGAAGTGTTGGCGGCGCGCCATGCCTTTCTTTGAATAGAGCAGGATGCCGGCGAGCGCGCCAACGCCGGCCCCGGCCAGGGCGGTGAGCAATACTTTGCCGGTTGGGTTTTTGGGGGTTTCGTACGTCATGATAAGCGGACTAAAAAATGGATTCTGCCGCCGCAGGCCAACTTTGGCGCGGGGTGTTTGGGGTGTTAGCAAAGGTTGCCCGCCCGCTTGCCGCGCCGCGCTGACTTTTAGCAGCCCAACGGATGACGTTCATCAAGGCCGGTGCCGCCTGGCGTTCCGGGGCTTGCTGTGCCCGCCGCGCTCAGGGCTGCTCCTGCCAGGTAGGAACGAGGTCCTGGGCCACAAAATCGAGCACCAGGCCGAGGAGCTGGGGCCGGGGGTAGGGGCGGGGCGTGAGGCCGAGGGAGTTGTTGGTGGCCTCGCCGAGCAGCGTGCGCAGGTGGTGGGGCTGGGCGTGGCGAAAGCCCATGGTCCAGGTGGCGAAGCTGCGCGTTGGCCACGGCCCCTCGCCCAGCACCTGGCAGTGGTGGTGGCGCGGGTCCGACAGGATGGCGTGGTAGTAGAGGTGCCGGACGGCGGCTCGGGGGCCTTCCAGCACTTGCAGAAAGCGGCCTTCGGGCGTGTGCAGCAGCACGCCGGTGATGTCGTGCTGCCGGTTGTAGGTGCGGCACTGGCGGAGCAGGGTATCCAGCGCGGCGGCCCCCAGCGGCTCCATCCACTGGCTCTGATAAATAAGGTGGTACGGTTGCATTACAGCTAAGCAGAAGGACAAAGGGTGATTTACAGTTGGTGCGGCGCGGGCTGGCCCTGGTCCCAGGCATCGAGGCTGGCCACGGCGGCGTCGGCAATGTTGGTGAGGGCCTCGTGGGTGAGGTAGGCCTGGTGGCCGGTGAGGAACACGTTGGAGTAGGTGAGCAGCTTGGCGTAGAGCGGGTCGCGCAGCTGGTCCAGGCTATGGTTGCCGAAGAAGAGGCCTTTTTCGTGCTCGTACACATCGAGGCCCAGGTAGCCGAGCTGGCCCGAATCGAGGGCGCGCAGGGCGGCTTCGGTGTCGAGCACGCCACCCCGGCCGGTATTCACCAGCAGCACGCCGCGCTTCATCTGGCCCAGCAGTTGGTCGTCAAGCAGGTGATGGGTTTCGGCGGTGAGGGGCGTGTGCACCGAAACAATGTCGGCCTGGGCGCAGAGCTCGGGCAGCGCCACGTAGCGCAGGCCGTATTGGGCGGTCAGGTCGGGGTTGGGCTGCACATCCACGCCCAGCAGCTGGCAGCCAAAGCCGTGCAGAATGCGCGCCAGCACGCCCCCGATGCGGCCCACGCCCATAATGCCCACGGTTTTGCCGTGCAGGTCGAAGCCGATGAGCTGGTCGAGGCGGAAGTCGTTGGCCCGCAGCTGCTGGTTGGCCTGGCGCAGGTGGCGGCACAGGGCCAGAATGAGCGTCACGGCGTGCTCGGCGATGGCGTAGGGTGAGTATTCGGGCACGTTGGCCACGCGCAGGCCCAAGCGGTGGGCGGCGGGCAGGTCCACGTTGTCGGTGCCGGCGGCGCGCACCACCACGTAGCGCACGCCGTGGGCGTGCAGCTGCTCCAGGATGGCCGCGGATACGTCGTCGGGGGAAAAAACGCAGACGGCCTCGGCGCCCTGCGCCAGGGCCACGGTGATGGCGTCGAGGCTGGCTTCGAGGAAGTGCAGCTGGTGGCGGCCGGCGTTGGCCTGTTCCAGAAATGGGCGCTCGAAGGCCAGGGTGCTGAAGACGGTAACTTTCATGAAGACCAGCGCAAAGGGAAATGGCAGTCGCCTGGAATCAGGCCCCGCAAGGTTCCGCCCGATGGCGCGTTAAAACCATGATATAAATCTCGCGTTTCTTTGATAATTAACGGAACAGGTGGCTGCATTATGCAGGTTATTTGGCGGGCCACACTGCCCGACCACCTGAAAGCCGGGCTCGCTACCGCAAAGGAGCAGCAGCTACTTGCTAACAATTCCCCCGGTTAGAATTTCCTGCCCTTCGCCCCGTAGCGCGGCCACGTTGCCAGACGAGGTGATACGGGCATCTGGTCCTGATTTTTAACTGTTCCGCAGTTTGACTGGACAAGTTTGCCAAAGGGTTGCGCTACGAGAAGCGCCAGCCAAAACCGATGGCAGCGGTTCGTAAAGCTTGCTCAGCAATCCAGGTACAGCAGCGGGTGTCTGCGCGATGAGGGACCCGTACCTAAACCGTGGTGGCCGGCTTTCGTGGATGCGAAACCATCCCACTTTTAGCCGAAGTGCGGAAACCCTCGTTCAATAACCTACCCTACCGACTACTTACTCAAACCTCCAATAGCAAAAGCCCCCATGCCCGACTCCCCTCTGGCGGAGCTGGCCGCCGCCCTGGCCGCCAGTGCCCCGCCCACCGCAACCCTGCAAAACGCCCTCGACCTGGTGGGCCCGCACCTGCGCGCCGACCGCTGCTTTCTCTACGTGCGCGACCCGGCCCAGGGCCGCGGCCGCATTGCCTTCGTCTGGCGGCTCGACGACGCCGTGCCCGACCCGCGCCACGACTGGCAGGACGACACCGGCGACCTGCCCCGGCAAGACCCCCTGTTCCGCGCCGCCCTGGCTGCCCAACCGTCCGTTTTTGTCGATGACGTGACCGAAGCCGGCCCCGACGTGCTCAACCAGGAATTTGAGCGCAGCACCTTTGGCCACCGCGCCCTGGTCCACGCCCACATCACCGACCACGGCCAGCTCTGGGGCATTCTGCAGCCCTGCGTGTTCGGCCACCCGCACCACTGGACCGCGGCCGAACGGGAATACCTCGCCGCCGCCACCCCGCTCTTTCTGCCCATTATTCAGCAGTACATGCGCAGTCTCGGAAAGGTATATTAACTTACTGTTTAACAGTAGGTTATGATATTTTAAAAGGTGCTAAGTCCGGGCTGCGCAAGCACGGCCACGACCATTAAAAGGCCCGGCCCGCTACTTTGCGGGCGGCTGGTTTTTATTGATGTACGCCAACCGGCCATCGGTAAACAAGTTGTGGAAATGCACCACCGCAATGGCGAACATCACCGAAAACAAGCTCAGCAGGGCATTGTAGTAGACCGGGGCCAGCAACGAAAACCGGATGAACACCGTGACCAGCACGAAGGCCGAATAGCGAAAAATATCGGGGTAGTGCAGCGTGTAGCGAAAGGCGACGAGCATCAACAGCAGGTCGGCAAAAATGAGAATCAAGTAAAACTGGTCGACCGACTGCACCCACGCGCCGCTGCGCACCAAGTGCAGCAGGTCGTGGGCGGAGAGCACGAGCAAGGTAGCCAGCACGAGCAGCGCCACAAACTGCTTCAGGGCCACGAACTGCTGCCGGTCGCCCTCCTGCGTGATGGCGCGGTGGCGCTGCACGCCGTAGTAGGTGGAGAGCAGTAAAAACACCAGCAGCGCGCCCACGCCGTCCGATACCATTTTGTAGACCGATTCGAGCTGGCTTTGCAGCGGCAGCTGGAAATTGTAGTGCGAGAATTCCTTGAACGACGAGCGCAGCAGCACCAGGCTCAAAATCTCAATCTGCTTGCCAATGGAGTTGGCGATGGACTGCGGAATGACGAACACGAGGCTTATCATTTCGAAAAACAGCAGCAGCGTAAATGATATTTCCACCGCTTGCAGGAAATGCACCCGTCCCAGCAGCCCGCCCAGCGGCGGCCAGCCCAGGAAATTGACTAGGGCCACCACCATGCATAGCACGAACACGCCGACCAACACTCCGCTCAGGATGTAATTGGTGCGGCGGCTTTCCCAGAAGTCATGTACAGGATGGTAAGTCTTTTTTACAAGGTCTAAGAGCTTCATAATGAGGAAAAATTACCTCCTCCTAAGCGCCGGTCTTGCGTGATTGTTCAGCCGTTGGCTTTGTTAAAAAAGGACGGGCCCCAGCGCCGGTAGCCCCGGCACTCAGGCGACCCGCTCCAGTAGGCAGGGCATAAGGCTGAGGCTCACTCTCCACGTCCACTTTCGATGCCCCACTCCGCCGAATTCCGATATTCCGATTCGGTAGGCTTTAAGTAGGCCAGGTGCATGTTACCAGCCCGATAGGTTTATTTCCAGGTGATGTCAACCGAGTCGCGCACGGTGGTGGGGAGGCCGGTGGTGGTGCCCAGGTAGCCGTTGGCGGGCAGGTCGCGGCCGTAACTGTAGGCCATCACCCGGCCGCTGGTGAACACCTTGACCAGAATGAAGCCAAAGAACAGCTTGTTGGGCGAGGCGCTGGCATCGAGCGGGCTGCCCCCGTTGCCGGCAATGAGCTGCCAGGGGTGGAGGGGCGGCGTCTGAATGCGGTAGTAGAGGTGGTTGTGGGCGGCCAGCATGGCCTCGGCATGGTTGGCATCGAGGATGCTCCAGAGGCTGCCGCCGTTGCGCAGGCCATCGCCGCCGGGGGCGGGCAGGGCGGGCTTGTGGCCCAGGGCAAACAGGTGCTTGCTGCCCCGGGCGCGCGCGGCGGCCAGGTCGCGGCCCAGCCAGTCGAGCGGGGCGGTGCCCTCGGCCCCCACGGGGTCGGTGTTCAGAATGACGAAATGGCTCTGCTTAAAGTCGAAGGAATAGGAGAGCTGGCTTTGGTCGGTGGCCAGGCGGTCGGGGCCGGCGGCGGCGGGGCCGTTGCTGCCGGCCAGGTAGGGCCGCAGGGCCGCCCGCCACGCCTGCTCGGCCCCGAGGAAGGAAGGTTGATTTTTGCCGCTCATCACCTCGTGGTTGCCCGGCATGGCCACCATGCGAATGCCGGTGCGGCTGAGCGGCGCGGCGCGGTAGAGCCCCACCCAGGCGCGCAGTTGGCGGCCAATGACGGCCGTATCGGGCGAGTAGCCCAGCACCATGTCGCCCATGAAAAACAGGTAGTCGGGCACCGGCCGCAGGGCCGCCAGGTCGGCGTAGGTGCGGGTGAGCTGGGGCACGTTGGCAGTGCTGGGGTTGGTGACCAGGTTCAGGTCGGCGTTGTCGATGCGGTTGCAGCCCAGCACGGCGAAGGAGTAGGCCAGCGTGTCGCGCACGGCGGCAACGGGCGCGTCAGGCTGGGGCTGCGTGGCCGATTCGGAGTGGCAGGCCGGCAGGGCCAGCAGGCTGGCCAGCGGCAGGAGCAGCTGGAGCAGGGTTCTTTTCATGAGGAGTTGGAAGGAGCCGTAAAAACGTTATGCTGAGCGCAGTCGAAGCATCGCTGCCGCGCAACTAATCAGGATTAGTACTGCGGCAGCGATGCTTCAACTACGCTCAGCATGACCGTCCGATTAGGAGCCGATGCCGGGCCGACGAATAATTAGTGCAGGTTGCCCGAGTTGTCGCTGGGGTAAGCGCCCAGGTCGCGGCTGGGCGGCGTAATGGCCGTGGCCCCGAAGTTGGCGCTCACCGGCATGGCGGGCGAAGTAGCCAGCGGCGCGAAGGCCGTGTAGCCCTTGCCAATGACCGGCGAGGTGGACTGCAGGCGGAAATTATAGGTGCCCACGGTGTTCACGTCGGCTAGGCGGCGCACCGGCGCGGGCAGCGTGAAGCCCACGAACTGCGGGTTATTCTTGTATTGGAGCGAAGCGCCGTTGTACACCTGGCCCAGGCGGTAGCCGGCGGGCAGAAACGAGCCGGGCAGCGGCACATCCGTAGCCTGGGGCTTGGTGAGGAAGGACGTGGGGTAAATCTCATTGGCCAGGGCCAGCGAGTCCACGTAGTTCAGGTTGTAGCCGTAGCGCAGGTTGGCCGTGTCGGCCACCACCAGCACGTTGCCGAGGTAGTTGCCCGAGCCCACCACGCGCGGGCCGTATTTGCAGTTCACCATCAGGTTGTTGTAGTACACCCCTTTCGAGCCTTCCTCGTAGTTAATGGAGCCACCCCGGCCGGCCGAACTGCGCCGAAAGCCGCAGTGGACGTACGTGTTGTTGTACATGTAAATGTTGGTTTGGGGGTTTTTGCCGCCGTTGTTCGAGGCTTTCGAGCCGTTGGTGGCCGAGCCGATGAACAGGTTGTAGGCAATGTTGCCCGTGGTGCCCGACTTGATGTTGAGGCACTCGCCGCCGGTTTTGCCGCTCTTCTCAAACGTGTTGCGCATCACCTGAATGCGCCCGCCGAGCACGCGAATCGGGTCGTCGGTAGCGCCGTACACCCACGAGTCTTCCAGGATGAACGCGCCCAGGGGGTTCTGGAAGAAAATCGGGTAGGTGTTCTTGTTGTTGGCAATGCCGGCCGACACGGGCGAAGTCACCACGTTGCCGCCTCCGCACTCCACGTGCGTCCATTTGATGACCATCAGCTGGCAGGTCACGTCGCCCAGAATGCCGCCCCACAGGCCCTGGTAGGCGGGGTCGGTGGCGGGGTCGGCGGTGGGGCTGTCGGTGTGGGCCACCACCACGTTCGTGGTCGAGTTTTTGGGGCGGAAGAACACCGGCTTGGCCTGCGAGCCCAGCGAGAGCAGCGTGCCCTTGATGACGAAGTTGAAGTTGCCCAACAGGTTAACCTTCACGCCGGGCTGAATCACGAGCGTATCGCCGGCGTTCACAAACACGTCGGCCTTCACGTTGTACTCCAAGTCTTCCTTCATCGTGCCCTTGATGGAGCCGCCCAGCGGAACGGTATTATCCACGGGCTTGCCCACCGAGAAGGTGGGCGTCGAGAGCTGCACTTCCTCGTTGGATTTGCTACAGGAGGCCAGCAGGCTCAGGGCCGCCACGGCCAGCAGGCCGGTGCCACGCAGGGCAGGTGTAAACGATTTCATAGGGGGTTGAAAAAATGGGGTTTGGGGAAAAATCACGGGTGAGCAGGGGTGGGGCCGAGCTCCTGGAACTGGAACAGGGCGGGCTGAGCAGGGTCGACGGTCACGCGCACGGCGATGACGTCGGCCTCGCCGGGCACTTGCAGGCGGGTGAAATTCTGGAGCACCTGCTTGGGCGCGGCGGGGTTCAAAAAGGGCTTGTCGATGACGAGGCGGTGCGAGTCGCCGTTCACCAGCAGCACCGGCCGGCCAAAGGCCCCGGCGTGCCGGCTCAGCGCGGCCAGGATTTCGGTGAAGCCGTCGGCGTCCTTCGCATTTTTGTCCGGGCTGAACATGTCGGCCTGAGTGAAGAGCACCACGCCCAGGCGGTGCTGGGCCGTGGCCGCGGCAAACACCTCGTCGAGCCAGGCCACATTGGCTTTCATGCGGTCGTAGAACTCATGGTTCTGGCCCTTGGCGTCGTTCGGCACGAAGTTGTTGTTCGAGCCCACCAGGTGCACAGTGGCAAAAGCCACGTTGCCGGTGGCCCAGCGGTTGTTTTCGACGTAGGCGGCGAAGGCCGGATTCAGGGCCTGCGAGGTGAGCGCCAGCTTGATTTTGCCGAAGGAATTGTGGTCCGGGAAGAACAGCTTGCGCACCACCGCCAGCCGTTCCTCGGGGTCGTAGCGGCCGGCTTTTTCGCGGCTGCAGTCGGTCCACTCATTGTCGCCGGGCGTGTAGATGAGCGGCTGCTCAAACATCCCGAACTCGCCCAGCACCTTCTGATACAGCTCCTCCGTGCACAGCGTGGAGCCCGATTTGATGTCGCCGACGTGCACCGTGAAGCGCGGCCGCTGCCGGTTCACGGCTCCAATTAGAGCCTCGAAGCGGCCGTAGTCGGCGGGCAGAAAATAGGGCGTGTCGCCCAGCGCCACGAAGTCGAACGCGGCCGGAGGCGGGCCGGCCTTGGGCGGCCGGGCGGGCCGGTGGCCGGCGGTACTAGCCGCCACGCTGCTCACCACGGCGAGCAGCAGCAGGAAAAGTTGATTTATCCGTTTCAAAGCCAGAAAAAAGGAGGATTTCGCCGTTAGTTGAGGCGGTAGCGCAGGCCCAGCAGGTAGGTGCGCTGGTAGGTATCGTGCTGCACCAGAATGCGGTCGGTGCGGGTTTGCTCGGGGGCGGCCATCAGGCTGGCGGTGGGCGTTTGGACCACTTCCACCACGGTGCCGGTGTTCAGCAGGTTGGTGATTTTGAGGAAGGCCGTGAGGTGGTGGGGCAGCTTCTGCTCAGCCGAGAAATCGAGCTGGGTAGTGGCCCGCTGCCACTGGTCGAGGTTTCTAAAGGGCGACACCAAGTTGATGCGCCGGCCGGTGTACACGGCCGCCAGCTGGGCGTTGAAGCCCGAATCACCGTTTTTGTAGAGCAGCGCCAGGTTGCCGATGTGGTCGCTCTGGCCTTGCAGCGGGCGGGTTTGGGTGGGGGCGGTGGGGTACTCGGCGGTGGGCTGGCCGGCCTTGGCGGTGGTCAGGCTGCCATCGGCGGCCCGGTAATACACGGCCTTGGTGGTGGTGATGGCCGAGTGCGTGTAGGTGTAGTTGCCGGTGAGGCCCAGGTGGCCGAAGTACCGGATGAAGACCAGCTCGGCCCCGTAGTTGGTGGCGTTGCCGAAGTTGTTGGGCTGGTAGTAGGAGCTGTTGTTGCCCACCTGCGCGTAGCCGAACTCAATCGGGTTCACAATATTTTTGTAAAACACGCCGCCCAGCAGCTGCGAGTTGGCCGGGCCGTAGTGCTCAAAGCGGAAGTCGTAATTATCGGCCTGCGTGTGCAGCAGCAGGGGGTTGCCGCGCGTGGCGATGCCGTCGGCATCGATAAACACCGCCGGTACCAGCTCCACCAGACTCGGCCGGCTAATGCCCTTGAAGTAGGACAGGCGCAGGTTCTGGTGCTCGCTCAGCAGGTATTTGACGTGGACGCTGGGCAGGATGTCCTGGTAGTTGTACACCGCGTCGCGCCCGGTTTCGGTCACCGGGAGCTGCGAGTTATAGCGTTGGTTGGTGTGTTCCACCCGCACGCCGCCCAGCACCTGGAGCCGCTGGGCCAGCAGCACTTTGGCCTGCACGTAGCCGGCCGCAATGCGCTCGTTGCCCACGTAATTGTTGCCGTCCGTCACCTTGGCCCCGCCGTCGCCGGCGTTGTTGAATACAAACCGGGCTTGGTCGTAGGTCGTGTACACCTGCCGGTTGTTGGTGCCGGTGCCGGTGGTGGCGGCCTGGAGGTCGTAGTAGTCGTAGTAGGCGTTGCGGTCTTTGTGGCGCACCATGCCGCCCGCCGTGAAGTCCAGGTTATCGGTGGCGCCAAAGCTCAGGTTGGCGTAGCCGGCCACGTCCTGGTCGAGGCTGCGCTGCCAGACGTGCGTGGCGGACTGCACGAAGGTGCCCTGCTGGGTGTTGGCGGCCGTGGCCCGCACAATGGTCACCCCGGTTTGGTCGGGCAGGTCGAACGTGGCCCGGCCGTACACCGCCGACCAGTTCAGGCCGAGCCGGGGCAGCAGCGTGTGGTCGCCCTGCAAGATTTCGGACCAGAGCTGCTGGCGCTGAAACCGTGACCGGTCATGAATGGGCACGTCGCCGCCCGTGCCCAGGTCGTTGGAAGAATAGTGCAGGTGCTGGGCATCATCCAGACGCGTCAGCAGTGAATACAGGCTGAGGCGGTTGCGGGCATTGACCACGTAATCGAGCTTGGCGTGCAGGCCCAGGCGGTTTTGCAGCACCGAGTACTCGCGGCGCTGAATCTCATCAAACGTGAAGGTGTTGGGCAGCGGGTCGGGCTTGGGCTGGCCCAGCGGTTGGTAGTAGAGCCGGTCGAAGCCGCGGTAGGTGTTTTGCAGGCTGCCCGCCATTAGCAGTCCCAATTTGCCATCCTTGGTCCGGTTGCCCAGCGTGAGGCCGAACAGCGAATTCACCGGCACCTTGGTACTGGAATAATTAAGCGCCCGGTTCGAGAAATCACCGGCCTGCGCCAGGTAGCCCGCCGGGTGCGTCTCGCCCGGCGACTGCTGCGGCACGCCCGTCGTGGAGAAGCCTGCAAACGGCCGGCTGGCAAACAGGTCGCTGTAGCCGCCGGCCGCCGTGGCCGCCGCCACCAGGTGGTCGGGGGCCGATTTCATGACCAGGTTCATGGCCCCGCCGATGGCGTCGCCTTCCATGTTCGGGGTCAGCGCTTTCACCACTTCCAGGCGCTCCAATAGCTCGGCCGGGAAGATGTCGAGGGGCACGTAGCGGTTTTTAGGGTCGGGGCTGGGGATTTTGATGCCGTTGACCAGCGTGTAGTTGTAGCGCCGGTCCATGCCCCGGATGATGGCGTACTGGCCGTCGCCGCTGCCGTTGCGCACCACCGATACGCCGGCCGCCCGCTGCACCACGTTGCCCACCGTCACGTCGGGCGAGAGCTCAATGGTGCGGGCCGCGATGATGTTCAGTACGTTATCCGCCTTCTGCTCCGAGCGCCGCGCCGCGCTGGCCGACTCGCGGTCCAGTTGACCGGCTACGGTCACCTCCGTCAGCTCGTGGCCGGTGGCGGCCAGCTTAAAATCGGCCGGTGTCGTCGTGCCCGGCTGCAACGTCAGCGTTAGCTGCTGCGGCGCGTAGCCCAGGCTCAGCGCCTCCACTACTACGGTACCCGCCGCCAGGCCGCGCAGCTGAAATGTGCCGTCGAGCAGCGTGGCCGTGCCCTGTTGGGTGGCCGGCACCCGCACCGTGGCCCCGATAAGCACCTCGCCGGTGGCGGTGTCGTGCACCGTGCCGCGCACCGTAGCCGAACGTTCCCGGTTTTGGGCGGTCGCCGGCAGCGTCAGCACGCCCAGCAACAAAGTCAGATTAGAAAGCAGCGAACGGTAATGAAAGAGCATAGCCAGCAGATTAGCAGGCCAAAACTACCTTTTGAAAATGCCAATAGCTCTATCTTCATCAGATACACACCTAATGATAATCAGGGAATTATATTCCGATAATAGAATAATAAAATCCTAACGATGCGAGCATGCTGAAATCGCACGCCAGCTTTGTGCCCCGTCTTCGGGGCGATGCTGCGCCAGTCGCAATCCTGCGCCCGGGCCACTTGACCGCTCCCCGCGACCAGCGCGGCGCGTCAATCATTCCGGGGATTCTTCCACTATTCCCGGGCCGCTTCCAAGCTGAAATGTCCGCCTGATTACGATTGAATTAACGTTGCCTGATGCGCATTTTTGCAGGAAGCATCGCCGGTACCTTTGTGGCGAAGAAGGGAATAAGCCCCGCACGGTCTGGGAGATTCGGGCGGGCACTACTTCGCAGTACGCATTAGGTGGAATTTAACGTGCTCTATCAATTACCAACTGCTGTTACGCAGTGCCTGCTGAGGTTTGTGTTTTTGTTGCGCGTTGCTGGTTTCTCGTTTGATGTTTTTGAGCCGCTTTTTAGGACCAGAACCAACCAGCAACGCGCAACTCATTGAAACACCTGGCTCAAGCGTTACCCGCGTAACAGCACTTACCAATCTATCCTTAAAAAGCAAAAGAGCCCCAACCTGCAAGTTGGGGCTCTTTTGTAGGCAGTTGCCACGGGCCACGGGCCCGGCACCCGGCTATGCGTGGTCGGCTTCCACCGCAGCCGGCGCGACGGCCTCGGGCGTGGCGCGCTTGGCCGCGGCGGCGGGGCGGCGGGCTCGTAGCGGCGCACTGGGGCGGGCGGCCGGCTTGCGGGCGGCTTTCACCGGGGGGGTGCTCTCGTCGCTGTTCTGCTCGTGGGGTTGAGCCGCTTTGGCCGCTTTTTTGGCATCGAGCTTGGCTTGTTTGGCCGTTTGCTTGGCTTGCTTGCGGCGTTCCTTCACCAGCTGGGATGCCAGCCGCTTCACGGTCTTGGTCACATTTTTTGGGGCTTTCGCGTCGGGCGCTTCGTCGGCTCCCAGGTAGGGTTGCAGGGCCGTGGCCAGCTCGCCGGCTATGGCCTTGCGGGCCCGCTTGGCGGTGAGGGGCGTGGGCTGCTGGGCTTTGGCCTGCTTGCTCTGCTGCTTGGTGAGCTGTTTGGCCAGCTGCCGCAGCGTTTTAGCCATGGCTTTGGTTGGAGCGGCATCGCCGCTTACCGGCGCAACGGCGGCGGCCAGCTGGCCGGCGAGGTTTTTTTGGGGCTTATTCATAACGTGTTGAGGGAAGGAAAGGGTGGGAATCCGCAGTAAAACAAACGGCACAAAAGAGTTAGCGCAGCACCAGTAACCCTACTGCAAGCACAACCATGCCCACCATCCAGAGGCTGATAATAAGCGTATCGCGTGCAGAGGAAGGTTCGGGCTCCATGGGGGCAATATTACCGAATTATTATGTAAGGGAAGACGAAAAACGGCTGAAAAAGGACATTTCCAATGTTATGTTTTTCAAAAATGCCGCGAGGGCCCGTTGCTGGCAGGTAGTTAGCCAGGGCCTGGGGCCATCCCCGGCCGGTTCCTGGCGCGGCCCGGCTAGCCGTTGCCCCGTGCTTGGGCCCAGTGCTCAGCAACGTGCAGGGGCCGCAGCATGGCGCTTTTCTTGTGCTGATGGGCCTGCATGCGCTGCATAATGTCGCCCAGCTTCTGCACGGCCTCCCCCATGCAAGGGCCCTTGTTGAGCATCACGCACTCGGCGCGGTCGCCCATGGCGGCGTCGGTGATTTCGGCGCGGGAGGGCCGCCCGCCCTGGGCCAGGCTTTCGAGCACCTGCGTGGCCCAGATGACCGGCACGTGGGCCGCCTCGCAGAGCCAAAGCATTTCTTCCTGCACCTCGGCCAGGCGCTCGAAGCCGCACTCCACGGCCAGGTCGCCGCGGGCAATCATCACGCCGCAGCTGCCGGCGCGCATGGCGCTCAGCAGCAGGGCCGGCAGGTCATCGAACCCCCGGCGCGTTTCAATTTTGAGGATAATGGGCAATTCGCGGGCCGTCAACTGGGCCAAATGTTGCTGCAAAAGCTCCACATCGGCGGGGCAGTTGACGAACGAGAGGGCCACCATATCGGCGTGTTGGGCGATGAAAGCCAGGTCTTGCAGGTCCTTTTCCGTCAGGGCCGGGAGGGGCAGGCGGGTGTCGGGCAGGTTGATGCCTTTGTCGTTGCGCAGCTTTTCGCCGCCGGCGCGGGCCTGGGTGATGCGCACGGTCAGGGTGCCGCCCGCCACGGCCTCCACCACGCCCCCGATTTTGCCGTCATCGAACCAAATCTGCTCGCCCGCCTTTACTTCGGCCAGGGCCTCGGGCAGGGTGCAGCCGATGGTGGCGGGGGCAAGGCCATCGGCCCCCGCCGGCTTAGGCTGGGCCGCTACGCGCAGCGCATCGCCGGGGCGCAGCAGCAGAAACGACGGTTCTGCGGGCAGCTGCTGAATGGTGGCGGGCGCTCCCGGCCCCAGAAAGTGGGTCTGCGGAGTGAGGTAGGCGGTTTTCTGCAGCTCGGCCCAGCAGCCCGCCGGGCTGACGCTGCGCACCCACAGTTGCCGCCGGGAGCCGCGCGCGTCCACGAACGGCACCACGCCGTCCGGTTTCAGCGCCTGGAGCCAGGCGGCTGGGAAGGGCAGGCTGGCATCGGCGGCTGCGGGGGCGGGGCGGGGCTGCTCCTGCGGCGTCAGCCAGAGGCGGGCCGGGGCCAGGACGTGGCCGCTGGCGTCGCGCTTCGGCTTCACCCGCAGCACGGCCGGGCCGGGTGGCAGGCCCTGGGTGCGCAGCTTGGGGCCGGCCAGGTCCATGCTCACGCGGCAGGTCTGGCCCAGTTCCTGTTCGGCGCGGCGCAGGTGGGCAATCATGCGGGTCCAGGCGGCTTCGTCGTCGTGGGCGCAGTTGATGCGCAGGCAGTCCATGCCCTGCCGGAGTAGGTCGCGCACCAGCGTGTAATCGGTGGCGGCCTCGCTGGGCATGGTCACCATGATGCGGACGCCGCGGGTGGCCGGGGCGGGGCCCAGGCAGGCGTCGCTGTGCTCGGCCAGCAGGCGGGGGCCGCTTTCGAAGTCGGGCGCGGGCTCGTCTATCGGGATAGGGGCCACTGTTTCGGGGCTCGCCAACGCGTGCAGCCCGGCCAGCACGGCATCTATGGTCGCTAAGGGATGCGCCTCGGCCCGCCCGAGGGAGGAGAGGCCCAAAGCGGCCAAGCGGGTTTGCAGGTCGCGCCGGTCGTGCTGGCGCAGGGCCAGGTAGTGCAGCAAGTTGCGGGCGCTCAACTGGAAGTTGGGGTGCACGGCCCGCAGCTGGTCGGCCGATTGCTCGGCCAGGCCCACCATGTCGGCCCGCAGGGCGGTGAGTTCGGCCAAGAGCCCCGCCAGTTCGGGGGCGTGTTGGTGGGCGTACGGGGTGGATAGCACAAGCTCGGCCATGAATAATCAACCGTTGCGGCCCCCGGCGGTGGGTGGCCAATGAGGGCAGTACGCAGGGGCGGTGCCCGCAACCACGGCGGCGGGGAAGCTTAACACTATCGTAATAACGTATTGTAAATTAATATTTTGCTGGCCGCGTATAGTTCATCAGCCGGCACCTTGCCGGCGACCTTCCGAAACAGGGCCCCGTTTCGTTACCCAACTAAACTATGGCCAACATCCGCATGATAAGCCGGGCCCGCCAGGTCGGCCTCGGGTGGGCGGCCGGTATTCTAGGGCTCGCGGGCTGCGGCGAGCAATCGGCGGAAAACCGCATTCGGCTGGACGGTTCCAGCACGGTGTTTCCCATTACGGAGGCGGTGGTGGAGGAATACGCCCGCGTGCAGCCGGCGGCGCGCATCACGGTGGGCGTGTCGGGCACGGGCGGGGGCTTTCAGAAGTTTGCCCGCCGGGAAATTGACCTGGCCGATGCCTCGCGGCGCATTACGGCCAGCGAGCGCAGGGCCTGCCAACGCCAGGGCTACGCCGCGCTCACGGTGGCCTACGACGGCCTCGCCGTGGTAGTAAACCCGGCCAATACCTGGGTGAAAAGCCTGACGGTGGCCGAGCTGAAGAAAATGTGGGAGCCAGCGGCTCAAGACCAAGTGATGCGCTGGAACCAGATTCGGCCCGGGTGGCCCGACGCCGAAATCCATCTTTTCGGGGCCGGCGTGGCTTCGGGCACTTACGACTACTTCACGAAGGCCATCGTGGGCACGGCCCACGCCAGCCGGGGCGACTACACGGCCAGCGAGGACGATAACGTGCTGGTGCAGGGCATCGCCACCGACCGCCTGGCGCTGGGCTTCTTCGGCTTTGCCTACTACGAGGCCAACCGCCGGGCACTGCGCCTGGTGCCCATCGACGACGAGCGGGCCGACAACGGGACCGGACCCATCGCCCCGTCGCTGGCCACGGTCGAGAACAAGACCTACGCGCCCCTGTCGCGGCCCCTGTTTCTGTACGTGAGCGGACCGGCGGCGCGGCGGCCGGCGGTGCAGGCCTTCCTGCGGTTCTACCTGGCCCAGGCCCCGCGCCTGGCCCGGGAGGTGGGCTACTTCCCGCTGCCATCGGCCGAGGTGGGCCACCAACAGACGCTGCTGGCTGATTTTGTGGCCCGGTCGCAGCAGGTAAAATCCATTGCCCTGGCCGCGCCCACCGCCCCATGAAACGGCCGCACGAACGCCTCATCGAGGCCCTGCTGGCGCTGAGCGCGGGCCTCACCGTGCTCACCACGGCCGGCATTATCTGGATTCTGGCCGTTGAGACCTGGCACTTCTTCCGGCAGGTGCCGCTGGGCGATTTCCTGACCGATACGCAGTGGACGCCGCTGTTTGCCGAGAAGCACTTCGGCATCTGGCCGCTGGTGGCGGGCACGCTGCTCACCACGGCCGTGGCGGTGGCCGTGGCCCTGCCGCTGGGGCTCACCATCGCCGTGTATTTCACCGAATACGCCTCGGCCCGGTTCCGCAACGTGGTGCAGCCGCTGCTGGAGATTCTGGCCTCCGTGCCCACGGTGGTGTACGGCTTCTTCGCCCTGACGGTGGTCACGCCCGCGTTGCAGGCCGTGGTGCCGGGCTTGGCGGGGTTTAGCGCCCTTTCGGCGGGCCTGGTGATGGGCGTTATGATTCTGCCCTTCATCTCCTCGCTCAGCGAAGACGCCCTCACGGCCGTGCCCCACGCCCTGCGTGAGGCCTCCTACGCCTTGGGGGCCACGCGCCTGCAAACCGCCTTCCGGGTGATGGTGCCGGCCGCCGCCTCGGGCATCACGGTGGCCGTGATTCTGGCCCTTTCGCGGGCCGTGGGCGAAACCATGATTGTGGCCATCGCCGCCGGCCAGCAGCCGCGCCTGACGGCCAACCCGCTGGTGCCCATCGAAACGCTGACCACCTACATCGTGCAGGTCAGCTCCGGCGACGTGGCCTACGGCACGCTGGAGTACAACACGATTTTTGCCGCCGGCAGCACCCTGTTCCTGCTCACGCTGCTGCTTAATAACATCGGCTACTGGTTCCGCCGCCGTCACCAGCAGCAATATGTATAGCGCCGCCCGCAACCGCCTCTTCGACCGCGCCTTTCGGGGGCTGGGGCTGCTGGCCACCCTGGTGAGCCTGCTGCTGCTGGCCCTGTTTTTGGCCGACATTCTGCACGCGGGGCTTGGCCGGCTGAGCTGGGCGTTTCTGCGCGGGCTGCCCTCGCGCTTCCCCGAGCGGGCGGGCATCTACGCCGCGCTGCTGGGCACGGTCTGGATTGGGGCCATCACCGCGCTGGTGGCCGTGCCGCTGGGCCTGGCGGCGGGCGTGTACCTGGAAGAATACGGGGCCAAAAGCCGCTGGGCCGCCCTGGTCGAAATCAACATCAGCAACCTGGCCGGCGTGCCCTCCATTATCTACGGCCTGCTGGGGCTGGAGGTGTTCGTGCGCTTCGCCCACCTGGGGGCCAGCGTGCTGGCGGCTGGCTGCACCCTGGCGCTGCTCATCCTGCCCATCCTTATCGTCACCACCCGCGAGGCCCTCAAGGCCGTGCCCCGCACCCTGCGCGAGGCGTCGTACGCCCTGGGGGCCACGCGCTGGCAAACCACCTGGCACCAGGTGCTGCCGGCGGCCTCGGGCGGCATCCTCACCGGTCTGATTCTGGCCCTGGCGCGGGCCGTGGGCGAAACCGCGCCGCTGGTCGTCATCGGGGTGCTGGCCTACGTGCCATTCGCGCCGGCCGGCCCACTGGACGAATTTTCGGCCCTGCCGGTGCAGATTTTCAACTGGATAGCCCGGCCCCAAAAAGCCTTCGGAACCGATGCGGCGGCGGCCATCATCGTGCTGCTCATCATTACTTTTGGCCTCAATGGCGGGGCCATCTACCTGCGCCAGCGCTGGCGGCAACGCGTGCGCTAGGCGGGCCGTCGAACCGGAATGTCCGGACGTTAAAATTGTGCCATACGCAATGCGAAGTAGTTCGTGACGAGTATAACCGCTGGGGTCCTGCCAGAAGCCAAAAAACATGGCACATCAAGACTTGGGAAGCGACCTTTGAGTCTCGGGTTTCTTGCGCGTTGTGAGCGACGTTTACAAGATGTAAATAGCTTAGCTGCTTATTCAATCCACCGTTAGCGTCAACTGCCTTTGCAGCGCCCAGCGAAACGGTCGCCTCGCTACTTCTCCCGCTCTCAGCGACCCCCAGCGGCTGGCTCCAGGAGCCGCCGGGTTGGTTAGCGTGCATCCACCGCCACGCGGCGCGTGAATGGCCGACCCTGCGCATCGGCGGCGCGCAGCGTGTAGAGGCCCGGCACCAGTCCCTTCACTGATACCTGCGCCGTAGCCGATACCGTGGTTTGGCGCACTACCCGGCCCAAGCCATCGAGCAGCAGGACCCGCGTACCGGTCGGCAGGTTCAACAACTGCACCCAATCCGTGGCCGGATTGGGGTAGCTGATAATCCCCGAGCCCGCGGCCGCGGCTGGGGCCGCAGCCAAGGCAGTGGCCTGAAACGGCGTCGGCGAGCTGCCCGTGCCAACGCCGGTGCGCACGCTCACGGCCCCCGTCGTAACGCCCGCCGGCACCACGGCCGTGAGCCGTGTGGAGGACTGCACCGCAAAGCTGGCGGCCGGCGTGCCGTTGAATAGCACCGCTGTCACCCCCACGAAGCCCGCCCCGGTAACGGCGACGGACTGTCCCGGCGCGCCGCTGCTCGGGGTCAGGGCCGTGACGGCCAGTGGGGCGGCTTCGGATACCTTGGCCAGGAAAACATTGCTGAAAACAGCGTTGCCGGCCAGCGTGGTGGGGCCAAACGACGCCGGGCCCCAGTAAATCCCCAGCACCTCGACGCCGCCGTCGGGGGCCAGGGCCAGGGCCGTGCCACTTTCGTCCCCGGCCCCGTCGGTGCCGAGGGCCCACTGCCACGCCCCGGCCGCATCGAGTCGGGCCACGAACGCGTCAGACCGGCCGGCCGCGCTGGTATTGCCCAACGCGCCCGCACCAAATTGCGCGCGGCGGCTGAGAAATTCGCCCGTGACCACGACTTCGTTGGTCGCGGTGAGGGCCAGAGCCGTCGCGGCCTCGCCGTCGGTGCCGCCTGCTTGCGCGGCCCAGCGCCACGCCCCAGACGCGTCCAGCGCGGCCACAAAAACGTCGAGGGTGTTGGCCGTGCCGGCATTGGTGAGGGAGGTGGCCCCAAAAGCCGTGGCACCGGGGCCAAAGCCGCCCGCGATGTACGCCCGGCCCGTGGCGTCCACCGCGATTCCGGCGGCGCGGTCGTCGCTGGCACTCCCGGCCTGGGTGGCCCATTGCCACGTCCCGGTCGGCGCAAGCTTCGCCGCGAAGAGGTCGGTGGTGGCGGGGCCAGTGCCCGGGCTGGGGTTGGCGTTTGCCAGGACGACGCCGCCGAAGGCGAGGGCGGGACTGCTGAACGCGCCGCACACGTAAACATTACCGGCCGCGTCCAGGGCCAAGCCGCCCATCTCCTCGGCGCCCGTTCCGCCAATGGCGAGGGCACTCAGCCACGTGCCGTTGGCGCTGAGGCGCGCCACGAACAGGTCGGGGGCGAACCCGCCCGAGCCGGCCTTGGTGAGCTGAACGGCCCCAAAGGTCGCCGTGGGGCTGTTGAACCCGCCCCCCAGGACGATGGTGCCCGCGGCGTCCACCGCCACGTCGGTGCCGTAATCGTTGTCGGCCCCGCCCGCGTGCGTCGCCCACAGCCAGTTGCCCGCCCCGTCGAGCTTGGCCACAAACACGTCACTGAGCCAGGTGCTGCCCGGCTGGCCCACCGCAGGGGGAAGCGTCACGGGGCCGAAAGCAGCCTCCGTGGAGTAGCTGCCCGAAATATAGACGTTGCCGCCGGCGTCGAGGGCCAGTCCGTAGGCGCGGTCGTCGGATTCACCGCCGGCGCTCACGGCCCATAGCGTGTTGCCGGAAGCGTCGTACTTGGCCACGAACACATCGAAATGGCTGGCGCGGCTAACAAACGTCTGGCCGCCAATGACAAACTTGCCCGCAAACACGCCCGTGACGTACACGTTGCCCTGCGCATCGATGGCCGTCGCGCCCGCGTAGCTTTCCCCGCCCTGGGTCAAACCGACCGGCATCGTCGTACTGAAGAAAGGCGCGGCCTGTTGGGCGGCGACGGGCCCCGCGGCCCCGCACAGGGCCAGCACAGTCAGCAGCCGGACGGGCCCGGCAAAACGAAGGAATGACATCGGCATCGGAAGGAAAAGAAAAAAAGATGGGAATGGGAGACGAGCCCGGTGCTGCTGGGAACAGGCAAGCACGTTATTTGCTGCCCCAAACGCAGAGCAACTAAAGTAGTAAGCAGCGGCTCCACGGCGACGAATTGCAGTCGTTGATGCAGGCCGCTGCTTGGGCAGCGGCGAGGGGTTGGGCCGCGTTGTGGGGCTTCGAGCGAGACCCCCGTTGCAAGCCCACCGCGTTTACCTTCGGACCGTGGCTGTTGCAGAACTCTGTTTAGAGGGTTGCATTTCTGGATAGCAGCTTGACGCATGCCCAAGTTGGCGCTTGGGCGCATTGATTTTGCCAGCCAGCGCGCCTGTTGACGGCCAGCAGCGGCTGGGGCAGGGCCATCGCCAAGCTCATTTGGCGCTTCGGCCGGTACTTAAGCAGCTTTTTGAGGTTGTAGGCCACGGCCGTGAGCAGCATGGTTTTGTGGGCCCCGACGTGGCCGCGCACGTTCATGCGGCGCAGGCCGTAGTGGTGAATCAGGTTCCCAAACACGGGCTCGACCGTGCTCTGCCGGACCCGGCGCATGCGCTGGCCCCGACGGCTTTGCTGGCGCTGCCACGCCCGGCGGTACGGGGCATCGTAAATGGTACGGGTGAGTTGCTTGCGCTTGGCCCCGGGCACGCAGGTGGGCTTCAACGGGCACTGCTGGCAGTCCTGGCAGGTGGCCCAATAGATTTTGAGCCAGGTGCCATCGGCGGTGGTGTCGTACTTGCGAAAGGGCAGGACCTTGCCCGCGGCGCAGGTGTAGGCGTCCGTGGGCGCGTCGTAGGTAAAGCCGGCAATTTCGGCTTTGTACTGGCCAAACACGGGTATCCAGGCCGTGATGTGCTGGGCTTCGAGCAGGGCGTAATTCGAGCCATTGGCGTAGCCCGCATCGGCCAGCAGGTGGCGCAGGCGCAACTCGTGGACCCGCAGTCGGCGCTGCAGACCAGTCAGTAGTCGGGGCAGGTGCAAGCTGTCGCGTTTGTCGGCAAAATCGGCCTGCACGTGGCTGATAACGCCCTTCGCCGTGTCCACGGCCAAACTGCAGAGGTGGTTCAGGGCCCGGGCTTTGCCGGGCTTGACGGAAATGCGCGCGTCGGGGTCGGTGGGGCTGTAGTGGGTCTTGTTGCTGAGCAGGCGCGCTTTTTCGTGCCGCGCGCCCAGCGCACCGGTCTGCGCGCCCTGCCGCCGGCGCTGGCCCGTGGCCAGCTGGCGCAGCTGGTGGGCCGGCGCCGTAATCACCGATGCGGCGGGCACAGCGGGCTCCTCTCGGCCAGCCAGGTGTGGGCCGGTGGCCCCGGCGGGCCGCTTTTCGAGCACGGTTTCCAGCGCCGCGTTGGCCTTGACCGGGGCCGAGTCGACGGCCTGCGTGTCGCCGGCCACCAGGCCCCGGGCCACGCACTGGGCAAAGACGTGGTCGAAGAGGCGTTCGAAGACGGCGGCCGGGAAGAGCTGGCGGGTGCGGCTCACGGTCGAATGCCAGGGCAACTCCTCGTCCACTTCGTAGCCCAGGAACCAGAGGATGTCGAGCCGCAGGGCGCAGTGCTCGACCAGGCGGCGGTCGCTGACCAGGTTTTCCAGCCGGCCCACCAGCACGAGCTTGAAAAAGACCACCGGGTCGAGCGAGGGCTGCCCGGTGTGGCTGTAGAGGGCCTGCGTTTCCTCGTAAAGAAACGTCCAGTCTACCCACTCGGCTAGGCGCCGGTACAGATTGTGGGGCCGCACCCGCTCACTGAGCCGAAAGCGGACCACCTCTTTGTCGAGAAACAGCTTCTTGCCTTGCATCTTCCCTTTACGAACCCGGGTTCTGCAACAGCCACGACCCTTTCACTGAACGTAGCTGGTGCTTATATTCGGTATATTCACCAATCCGCTGTTCCGCTGGTCATGAAATCCACTCCCTTTTTCCTTATCGGCTTGGCCCTGCTCAGCCTTTGCGGCGCTGCTTCAGCGCAGACGACGCCATCCGCTCCCGATAAATCGACAAAAAGGGGCGCTCGCCCGGTGAGAACACCTGCGTCACAGCGCACAGCGTTTGCGCTGCCTTATATACTGGACACGGCCGCCTTACGCCGTTCCGGCCGCCCCGCTGACGCCATCATCAACCGCCTCCGGGATATCCCCCGAACGGTCCCATCGAAAAACTGAAGGAGGAGGTCGTTCGAGCATCCGCTCTTTGCTTTGAACAGCAGGAATCAGCCCTCAATACTGAAATAGCTCTTGCAGCCGGTCACAGACGGCCTGGGCCGTGGCTTTGGGCAGCACCCCCAAGCGGCGCACCAAGCGGGTCTTGTCGACGGAGCGGATATGGTCCAGCGCGACCTGGCCCTGCTTGCCCTGGAAGGTGCAATCGACGCGTGAAGGATAGTCGCGCCGGGTGCTGGTCAGGGCCGCAATGGTGACCGTGCGCAGGTAGCGATTCATCTCGTCGGGGGAGAGCACCACGCACGGGCGGGTCTTGTTGATTTCGCTGCCCTGGGTCGGGTCGAGGTTAATGAGCCACACCTCGAAGCGCGCTACGCCTACCACTGCCATTCCGTTTCCTCAAAAGCGTCGTCCGAGAATCCCTCCAAAAGCTCGCCCTCCGGGGCGGGGCCCTGGGCAATGGCGTGCTGAAAGCGCTCGTCCCAGCCCTGGCGGCGGGGCTTCAGTAGCGGCTTGATAAGCAAACCCTCGGGCGTGGGCTGCAGGTCGACCTCGCCAGTGAGATGGTATTGTTGCAGTAATTTCTTGGGCAGCACAATTCCCTGGGAATTGCCCACCCGAATCAGGCGCGTGTTCATAATAGCAAATGTAGGTACAATGTAATTATATTTACTGGAGATTGTTGGTTTCATTCGCTAGAAAGTAGCACCTTCAAAACCGCTAGCCGGCCATTCTTGACTCCTATCCTAAAAGACCGCGGCTGTTTGAACCACCGTTTTGCTAAACCATAGGGATGGGGTTTCTCGCTCCATTGCCCATTTTAAAGTGTTACTTGCCTTGTAGGAGCGCCGTTCCTGCCCTCGCTACGCGGGCTACCTTCCTTCCCAACGCTGCATGACCGCCTGGCAAAAAGTACTCATATTCTACTTGGCCTTCAGTTGCGGATACGGGCTATATGGCATGACGCTGTATTTTCCGCTCCTTCGCCAGTATCCCTTCGGCTCTTACCCTGGCGTGTGGCTCATCAGCTTGGGCTTTTTCGCCCTGTTTGTGGCCCTGGGCCTTTCCGCGTTTGGGTTATGGCGCACGCACCATTATTTGTGGGGAACCCTAGCCTTACAAATTGCCCAACTCGTGGGGTTTTGCCTTGGCGGATATAAATACCAGTTTGAGGCCGGCACCTCCTTGAAATGGCTTTACGAGGACAACCGAATGGAATGGACCTTGAAACCCATAACGGCCGAGTTCACTGCCGGGCTGAATCTACCACAAGAGTTCCTGTACGTGAATCTTGTGCCCCTACTGGTCATCTACTTGCTACAAAAGCATTTTCCGCCCAAAACCGTAGCCACAACGGAGGCGCTTGCTGTTTGAACAACCCCTCCTCTCCTTGAACGGTAGGAATCAGCCCGGCACCTGGTGGCCAGCTGGCTCTTATTGCGCGGGGTGAGTTTAAGAAACCCGTCTGCGAATCAACGTTTACGAAATGCACGAAGGGGATGGGTTTCGTAAACGCCCAAAATGGAGCCGGCCCCCCGCCAAAGTGCTGCAATCGGAAGACAGGGGCGGTGAGGACAAAAACCACCACTTTTCCAAGACCGGTCGGATAAGTAGGACCATGTAAAGGCAACATTCCGTGAAAAGAATTCGAAACCAGTCGTTGCGCCGTTAGCCCCAAAATTATGCTTTATGCGGTTGCCCACCGTTGCCTTACCCCCGCTCGTAGGTGAGCAGGACAACGCCCGCGCTGGTCGTGACCGTGTTGGTTAGCTTAAAATCGGAGTGGAAATTTTCAGCAAATAGCCGTTTGCCGCTGCCCAGCACCACCGGAAACACCATGAGGCGATATTCGTCGATGAGGTTGTGCCGACGTAGGTATTCGGTCAGCAGGCCGCTGCCGTAGATGAGCAGGTGCTGGCCGGGAGACTGTTTGAGGGTGGCTACGGCTTCGGCCACGTCGCCGGCCAGCAGCTGGGCGTTCCACGCAGGGGTTGTCAGCGTTTGGGTGGCGACGTATTTGGGCAGGTGGTTCATCCGGTCAGCAAACCCGGTTTCGTCCGTCATGGTGGGCCAGGCCGCGGCAAAGCCCTGGTACGTGACGCGGCCCAACAGCAGGGCATCGCTGGCGAAGAGCAGGTCGTGCTGGAGCTGGCTCAATTCCTCGTTAAAATAGGGCCCGGTCCAGGCCGGATTTTCCATCACGCCATCCAACGTCAGGTATTCAGCAGCAATTACTTTTTTCATGATTTTAACAGGGGATATTGACTTGCGAATCAGTTAGTGGCTCACTCCCCGACTTTGCGTCAAGCCAGCATTTTAGGAAACGAGCGCAAGGCCATTCGCCGCGTCATTAGCCCAAATGTACCACTGTGTGCGGTCGCTTACCGGGACCCAACGTAACCATAGTTTCCGTCTTCCGAGAAGTCCCCCAACCCCTTCTTACCATGCCTGAATTACAAGCCCAGCACGTCAGCGTTTACTACGGTACGAACCGCGTGCTGGAAGATGTTTCCTTGGACATAAATGAGCACTCGGTTACGGCCCTCATCGGGCCGTCGGGCTGCGGCAAGTCCACGTTTTTGCGACTCTTCAACCGCATGAACGACTTCATTCCCGACTTCCGCCTGGAGGGCGAAATTCTGATTCACGGCGCGAACATCAACGCGCCCGAGGCTGAAGTGGAGGAGCTGCGCAAGCAGGTGGGCATGGTGTTTCAGCAGCCCAACCCGTTTCCAAAAAGCGTGTACGACAACGTGACTTACGGGCTGGTGCTGCAAGGCGAGCGCGATAAGGCCGTGCTCGACGCGGCCGTGGAAAAGGCCCTGCGCCAGGCCGCGCTCTGGGACGAGGTGAAGGACCACCTGCGCAAGTCAGCCCTGGCGCTCTCGGGCGGGCAGCAGCAGCGCCTGTGCATCGCCCGCGCCCTGGCCATCGCACCCCACGCCCTGCTCATGGACGAGCCCGCCTCGGCCCTGGACCCCATTTCAACGGCCAAAATCGAAGAGCTGGTGCAGGAGCTGAAAAAGGAGTACACCATCCTCATCGTGACGCACAACATGCAGCAGGCCAAGCGGGTGAGCGACAAAACGGCCTTCTTCAACTTCGGTAAGCTGGTCGAATACGGCGATACGCCCGCCTTATTCGACCAGCCGCAGCAGGAGCAGACCCAAAACTACCTCAGCGGCCACTTCGGCTAAGGGAGTGGTTGCGCGGGCTGCCCAACGAAGTGCCTTAGCGGCCCAGGGTGTCAATCAGCAGGCGGGCGGTTTCGGCCCCGGAGAAGTTCTGCTGGCCCGTTATCAGGTTGCCGTCGCGCACGGCAAAGCCTTTCCAGAGGCCGGCCTGCACGTAGTTGGCGCCCAGGGCTTTCAGCTCGTCTTCGATGCGCCAGGGCATGACGTGCTGGTCGCGGGGCAGCAGGTTGTAGTCCCACACGGCATTGTCGGCGAAGTCTTCCTCCACGTTGGCAAAGCCCGTCACGGTCTTGCCTCGGGCCAGCGGCTCGCCGTTGCTGAGCGTGGCGTAGCGCAGGATGGCCGTGCCGTGGCAGAGCGCCCCGGCCACTTTGCCGGCCTCGTAGAACTCGACGAACTTCTGCTGCAACCCGGTGGCGTGCTCAAACGAAAACATGGGGGCCTGCCCGCCCGCCACCAGAATGGCGTCGAAGTCGGCCACCCGCAGCTCGGCTACCGGCCGGGTGTGGTCAATCAGGGCCCGCAGCGCCGGCGTGTGGATGAAGCCCTGGCTGATGAGGTCCGAAGCCGAGTAGCCGCTGGCGTCGTTGGGGTCGCTCATGGCATCGGCCTGCACCGCGCCGCCCTCAGGGCTGAACAGCTCGACCTCGTAGCCGGCCTCGGTGAATTCGTAGTACGGGTGCGCCAGCTCGCTCCACCAGAAGCCCACCGGCCAGCCGGTGGTGGTCGAAACGGCGGGGTTGCTCAGCACCAGGGCCACGCGCTTGGGGTGGGCCGGGTTGACGGCATTAACAGCTTTCAGGCTCATAACGATGGGCGTTGGGGGTGGGGGTAAAACCTGGGCCAAGGTTCGTTCCACATTCCCTGAAAAGTCAAGTACTTAGCGGTGTCGAAGCTACTCCTCCCGGTGGGAGTATTGCTGAGGATGAGCCGAAAAAAATTCCGGCATTTTCATTTTTTAACGCGCCTGCTGCCATGCCCGAGTTCCACCACCGCGGCCGCCTGTACCATAATCCCGTCGAGTTGGCCCTCAACCAGATTGGGGGCAAGTGGAAAATGCCCATCCTCTGGCGGCTCAAGGACCGGGTGCTGCGCTACGGCGAGTTGCGCCGCACCATGCCCACCTGCACCCACAACATGCTCGCCCGCCAGCTGCACGAGCTGGAGGAGCAGGGCTACATCACGCGCCAGGCCTTTGCCGAAGTGCCGCCCCGCGTGGAGTACACCATCACCCACAAGGGCCGGCGGGTAGTGCCCATCATCGACTTGCTTCGGGAGCTGGGCCTCGAACTGCAGCAGGAGCCCTAACGAACCAGCCCCCCGAGCCGACGGCGGCGCGGGCCCCTCACTTCCGCCGCAGCACTTGCCGGAACACGGGGTCGTGCCGCAGCAGGTAGTCTTCGGCGTACCAGTCGCCGGGGTAGGTGTAGCGCTGGGCGTAGTCGCGGGCCGTGAGGGCCACCGGGACTTTCACGTCGTTGTGGAACAAGTCGGCCGGCTTGGTTACCCGCGTGAAATCCAGGCGCGGCTCGGTCCAGTAGAGAATGCGCGAATGGGGCAGCTGCAACACCCACGGCATGGAGCCGAAGCCGGCAAACCAGCCGGTGGCGTTGCCCACGTTGACGAGCTGCGCCGAAAACTGGCAGGTGGCCAGCAGCGAGCCCGCCGAGGAAAAGCAGTACTCGTTTTGCAAGATGTAGATGGGCCCCTCATAGCGCAACGAGTGCGGGTCCGGCGTGAGCGTATCGGCCCGGGCCGAGACCAACTGGTAGGCTCCCTGCGTGTCGAAAGCCGGGGTTTGGTAGGCCGGCGCGGCGGGGAGCACGCCCAGCCGGTCGGGCCGGGGGTTGCGGCGGTTGGCGCAGGAGGTAATGCGCTGCACGATGGGCGGGCCCACCAAATGCGTGAGGATGGCCTGCCACTCCGGGTCGCTGCCGCCGGGGTTGTCGCGCACGTCGAGCACAATTTTGCGCAGCGGCCAGCGCCGGGCAATGGAGTCGATGCGGGGCAGGTACCAGGCGGCGTCGCGCATCACGGGCAGCCGAATGTAGAGCACTTGCGGGCCGGCCAGGTAGCACACGCGCCGCACCCGCGGCTGCTTCAGCTTCAGGCGCTGGGCGGTTAGCACGGTGTCGGCCAAGGCAAAATCCTGCGTAATGGACTGCGCGCCCGTGCGAAACGTGAGGCGCAGCGACTCGCTCGGACGGCGGTTCAGGGCCTGGGCGAAGTGGTCGGCGTAGAAGCGCCGGCGGGCGAAGTCCCAGTGCAGCTCGGGCAGGCTGCCGAGCTGGCGGCGCACGTAGGCGTGGATATCGGCCCCGTCGCAGGCCGTGAGCACCGCCCCGGCCGGCACCGCCGTGCCGTGGTACGCGAACGTCACGAGCACCGTGTACTGCCCGTCGATGTATTTGAGCGGTAGCTTCAACCGATAGTCGGCCCGGCGGCGGCGCAGGAGCTGGTCGTAGGCCTGCACGAGGGCCGTATCGGCCGGCCGCACGGCTTCCCGGTCGGCGCTGTCCAGAAAGGGAAGGAAACTCTGGTCCAGCACGGAGGTGTGCCCGTCCTGGCAATACGTCAGGGCCTTGTGCACCAGCCAAAAAAACGCGGCCGTGCTGCGCACTGTGTCTAAAGCCGGGCGCAGGGCCAGGATGCTATCGGTTTGGGAATACCCGTTCACCGCCCGGCGCACGAAATCGTGCGGGTTGATGCGGGTCAGGGCGCTGGCCAGCGTGTCGAAGTCGGCCCGCATCTGGGCTTTCGTCAAGGTCGGCAGCTGGCCCTGGCCGTAAGTGGCGGCCGGAGCGAGCAGCAGAAACAGGCTGATGAGCAGGTGTTTCATTCGGCGCGCGGAAAGCCCGCGCTGGCCTTCACCTCCTCAATCTGGAGGCGGTGGCGCTCACTATGGGCGGCCAGCAGGAGCAGGGTTTGGTAAGCGTCGATTGGACCAGTGGCGGGGTGCTGCCAGTAGTGCACGCGCAGGTCGTCGGGCACAGCGCGTACGTAGGCGAGGGTTTTGTCGCGCTGGGCGCTGAAAAACTGCAGGGCGGCTTCGCTGCTGGGGAAGCGGCCGGTGGGCTTGAGGATTTCCGGCGATTGGGCCTTGCCGCGGCGGTTGGTCAGAATCTGCACCACCTGGGCGTCGGTCACCTTGATTTCGGCGCGGCGGGCGGGGTCGGCGGGGGCTTGCATGGCACCCTGCTGCATCTGGAAAATGCCGGCCTCGGCCAGCGCGATGTGCTCCAGGCACTCGGCGATGGACCAGCGCTCGGGTGCCGTCCGGTAGGCCAGCTGCGCCGCCGACAGGCCCCGCACCGATTGCATAATATCGGCCCGGGTTTGGGTGAGCAGCGCCACGGCCGCCGCCCGCTCCTCGGGGCTGAGGGTACCCGGCGGCACTTGGGCCGCTGCGGCCGGCCGGGCCTGAACGGCGGCCGCCAGCCCAGCGGTTAACACGAAAATCAGCAATCTTTTCATTGCACTCGGGGGAAAAAGGAGGTGAGTGGCCCCCGCTCGCCGGGTTCCAATGGCCCAAAGAAAACGGCCCCGAAATACCAATGACAAGCGTTTTCCGCTTAAACTGGCCGAATGGTACGCCCCGGTACCACGAGTGGTACGGCCCGGCGGGCGGCCCTACCCGGCCCCTTGCAGCCAGCGGCGGAACTCGGCGCTGCGGTAGCGGCTGATGACCACGGTTTCGGTGGCCTGGCCGGCCAATGGGCCAGGGGCCAGCGTGAGACGGAGCTTGCGGTTCACATCGTCCTGCACGGTGCGCACGGCCCGCAGGCTCACCAGGTACTGGCGGCTGATTTGGAAGAACCGGGCGGCCGGGAGCCGGCCCGTCAGCGTGGCCAGCGAGTCGTAGCTGGTGGTGAGGCGGCCGCCGTCGGCCCGCACCAGGCGCACCAGGCCGCCGGCCGAGTAGAAGTAGGCGATGTCGTCGAACGCCAGCTGCTGCACCTGGCTGCCGCACTCCACGAGCAGGCCGGCCGGCGCGGGGCGCGCTTGGCGCTCGGCCAGGCGGGCGGCCAGCTCGGCGGCCGTGGCTTGGCGCTGGGCATCGAGCGCCCCGAGCAGGTACAGGCCCACGTACCCGGCGTTGATTAATGCTGAGAGCGTGAAGGCAATGAACAGGCCCAGCCCGAAGCTGGGCGCGGTGGGCCAGCTTCCGTAGCCCAGGCGCGTGGCCAGCGAAAAAACCACCCCGAACGTGGCCGCCGTGGCCGCCCCGCTCAGCAGGGCCTGCCAGCCCAGCCGCCGCACCGGCCGCCGCCCAAACGGCAGGCGGCGGTCGAGGTAGCGGTACGCGGCGAGGTTGGTTTCCCAGCAGGCCAGCGTGATGGCCGCAATCAACCCCGTGGCCGCCCCGGGAAACCGGTAGCCAGCCTGGCCGGGGAAGCGCTGGTAGAGCACCACGTGCGCCGCCAGCACGGCCAGCAGCGGAATGGCCACCGCCCGGACGGTCCACGCCAGCCGGCCTTGGAGGGGAAGCATCGCAGAAGGGGGTTAAGGCACGCTTTACGGGGCAGGAAACCGGGCCGGCGCGCCACGCGAGACGAATAGGGCCTTTTCTCCTAACACCCTGCCTCGCGGCAAGTTATGCCCGTCAGTCGTAAAATTCAAAAATCGTCCGCGGCTCACCACCTGACGGGTATTCAACGCCCGCGGGCGGCCCCGGCCCGTTGCGTCTGCCCCGGTGGCGGCCTATCTTGCGGCATGACTGCTTGCCCCCAATTCGACCACGACGAACACACCCGCGCCTTCCACCAGCACGAATGGGGCGAGCCGGTGAGCGACCCCGCCATCTTGTTCGAATACCTGATAGTGTACACCTTCGCCGCCGCGCTGCCCCTGGAGTGGGTGCTGAAACGCCGCGAAGCCTTCCGCGACGCGCTCTGCAACTTCGAGCCCAGTCGGTTGGCCCGCTTCTCCGACGACGACATTGCCGAATTCCTGCGCAACCCGCGCGTCATCCGCAACCGCCGCAAGGCTGAAACCACCCGCCGGAATGCCCAGGCCTGGCTGGCGCTACGCGCCGAAGTGGGCGGCGACGCGGAACTGCTCCGCTGGTTCTACGCCTTCGTGGGCGGGCGGCCCCAGATAAATCAGTGGGCCACGGCGGCCCAGGTGCCCGCCACCGCGCCCGCCGGCCACGCCCTGGCCCGCGAGCTGAAGCGCCGCGGCTTCGGCCTGCTTGGCCCCGTGGGCTGCTACCAGCTGCTGCAAACCGCCGGCCTCGTCAACGACCACCTCACCACCTGCCCCCGCCACGCGGAATGCGCGCAGCTCGCCGCCGAGTGGGACGTCGCCTGACCCCGAACCGTTCGACCCGCATTTCCACCCCCTTATTTCCGCCATGGAGCCCCAACCTTTACTCTTCCAGGCCCCGCTCTTGCATGAAAAAGTCGGCGATACTTTGATTCAGGTGGTGCCGGTGCCGCCTGCTCTGGTGCAGGCCCTCGGGGGGCAGCCCAACCAGCGGGTGCTGGTCACGCTCAACGGCCACTTGCTGCGCCGGGGCCTGCTGCCCCGCGCCGATGGCAGCCGCTACCTGCTGCTGGGCAAGCTCGTGTGCCAAAAACTAGGCGTTGCCGTGGGCGACCAGCTGGCCGTTACTCTAGCCCCCGACCCGAACCCGGACCACGTGGACCTGCCCGATGAGCTAGCCGAAGGCCTCGACGCCTGGCCCGAAGCCGCCGCGGCCTTCGCCCGCCTCACGCCGGGCCGCCAGCGCGGCATCGCCTACCGCATCGACAGCGCCAAACGGGCCGAAACCCGCCTGCAGCGCGCCCTGCACGAGCTGGAGCAGCTGGCCCGGATGCGGTAGCCAGCTCAGGGCTGCACCTGCACTTTCAGGAAACGCGGCGGCGTGCCGGCAGCCTCCCCGCCATCCGCCGGCCGGCGCGAGCGGCACGCCTACGAAACCGACGCGTCGGAAATCGGCACGCTGCTGGCTTTGCTCTACCGCTACGCCAAGATGTACGCCCGGCTGGCCCTGGCCGACAGCCCGTTGGTCACCCTCGACGACTTTGCCTACCTGGCCACGCTGCATCCACGGGTGCCCCTAACCAAGGCCGAGCTGATTGCCCACAACGCCCACGAACCCACCACCGGCACCCAAATTATCCGGCGCCTGCTCGACCGGGGCCTGGTGCCCGAGCAGCCCAGCGCCACGGACCGGCGCAGCAAGCTGCTGTACGTCACGGAGGCCGGGTTGCAGTTGCTGTACCCCATGTACGAGCGCATGGAGCAGGTGGCGCACTTGATAACCGGCGACCTGACCACGGCCGAGCAGCGCCAATTGCTGTACCTACTCCACAAACTCGACACCTTTCACCACCCGATTTTCAGCGGCCAGCGCCCTCAATCCTTGGGGGAGCCGGGACCGGTTGCACGGAGTGCCGCCAGCCGCAGCGTAGCGTAGTTTTATCCCCCTGTTGCTCCGAAAAGACCAAATCGCGGAGCGCATCAAAAAGGGTGGGACAGCAGGGGAAAAGCTGCTTATTGGCTCATTGCTTTCACCAATGAGGACGGCTTCTCAAGTTAAGCCAAGACGCGGTTGACC
>JBBQSQ010000008.1:0-42495 GCA_038213745.1 Cytophagales bacterium | reverse complement strand
ATCCGGCCTGCGATGACCACTGAACTGTCCGGGCTCACGGGCAGCAAACCCAACGGGTGCCTGCATGCTGAACGGTCTCACGGACCGATGACGTACGACGGCGTGGCCCGTTGGAGTGCCAACACAAACATATGATGACGTTCTTTTTAGGTTCAATAAGAAAAATATGCCGGACCTGACAACTGACAACCAACAACTAACAACTCCCCTCACCGGCCGGCGCATTCTGCTGGGCGTGAGCGGCAGCATTGCCGCCTACAAAACGGCCGCCCTCACCCGCCTGCTCGTAAAAGCCGGGGCCGAAGTGCAGGTTATCCTCACCGAATCGGCCGCTGCGTTTGTGACGCCCCTCACGCTGGGCACCCTCTCCAAAAAGCCCGTCCTGACGGGCTTTTTGCGTGATGCGGCCGCCGGCGAGTGGCACAACCACGTCGAGCTGGGCCTGTGGGCCGATGCAATGGTGATTGCACCGGCCAGTGCCAATACCATCGGGCAATTGGCCAATGGCTTGTGCCCCAATTTGCTCTGCGCGGTCTATTTATCGGCGCGCTGCCCCGTGTTTCTGGCCCCGGCCATGGACGTGGACATGTTTGCCCACCCCGCCGTGACCCAGAATCTGGCGCGCCTGCGCTCGTTTGGCAACCATGTGTTCGACTCGCCCAGCGGTGAGCTGGCCAGCGGCCTCAGCGGCCACGGCCGTATGCTAGAGCCGGAAGATATTGTGGCCGAGCTGACGCTGCGCTTAATTGGGAATGAGGAATGAAGAATTATTTCAACGGTGCTTGATGCCAATTCTTCATTCCTCATTCCCAATTAAGCGCAGCGCTATGCATGTTCTCCTCACCGCCGGCCCC
Organism: Cytophagales bacterium; assembly: GCA_038213745.1. Taxonomy (GTDB): domain Bacteria; phylum Bacteroidota; class Bacteroidia; order Cytophagales; family Hymenobacteraceae; genus Hymenobacter. Next base: position 41,641 of record JBBQSQ010000008.1, on the reverse strand, counting down.
ACTTACGAGCCGCTGGACCCCGTCCGTTTTCTTGGCAATCGCTCGACGGGCAAGATGGGCTATGCACTGGCCGAAGCCTTCGCCGCCCAGGGAGCGGACGTGACGCTGGTGAGCGGCCCCAGCCACTTGCCCGACCCGGCCAGCCCGCACATCCGCACGGTGCGGGTGGAGACGGCGGCGGAGATGTTTGCCGCGGCTTCGGCAGTGGCCGGCGCCGCTGATGTCTGGGTGTTTGCGGCGGCGGTGGCCGATTACCGGCCTGCGCACGTGGCCTCCGAAAAAATAAAAAAGGCGGGCGAAACGCTCACCCTGGAGCTGGTGAAAAACGTGGACATTGCCGCCACCCTCGGCCAAAGCAAGCGGGCTGAACAATTTGCCGTCGGTTTTGCGTTGGAGACTACGAACGAGTTGGCCCACGCGCAGGACAAGCTGCACCGCAAGCATTTTGACCTGATTGTGCTCAATTCGCTGCGTGATGCGGGGGCGGGCTTCGGCCACGACACCAACAAGGTGACCGTGCTGGATGCCGCCGGCCAAATCATTAGTTTTGAGTTGCAGTCCAAGGCCGACGTGGCCCGCGGGCTGGTTCGCCTGATTATGGCCCGGCTGGCCCCAGTTTCCTCATAACCCTACCCATGTTGCGAAAAATTCTCGCGGCCCTGCCGATTTTCGGCCTGCTGCTGCTGGCTAGCCCGGCGGCCCACGCCCAAGAGCTGTCGGCCGAAGTGCGCGTGTCGACCGAAAACGTGACCATTTCGGACCCGACCATCGTGACGCAAATGCAGAACGATATCCGGACCTTTCTCAACAACCGCACCTGGACCACCCAAACCTACCGGCCTGAGGAGCGGATTCGGCTGAAGATGTTCATCGGCATCACCGCCATCCCACAGAACGGTACCTACAATGCCACCATGCGCCTGATTTCGACCCGCCCGGTGTACGGGACTGGCTACGAAACTAACGTGGTCAGCTTCAGCGACCGGAGCTTCAACTTCAACTATTCGCCGCAAAATCCGCTCGATTTCTCGCCCAACAGCTTTGTGTCCAACCTCTCGTCGTTGCTGGGCTACTACGCCTACCTGGTCATCGGCCTCGACCGCGACACGTTTTCCCGCCTCGGCGGCACGCCTTACTACGAACTGGCCCGCACCGTGGTCAGCTACTCGGCCAACCAGTCCACGACCAACGAAACGGATAGCGGCTGGCTCGGCACCGGGGCCCGCGAGCGGCACTGGCTGCTCGACAACCTCACCGACCCGCAGCTGGAAGCCTTCCGCACGGGTCTCTACGGCTATTATCGGCAGGGACTGGATGTATTTATTGAAAAGCCCGAAGAAGCCCGGATTTCGGTGATGACGGCCCTGACGGGCGTGCAGAAGGCCGCCATTACGCGGCCCAGCACGCTGTTTGCCCGAGCTTTTTTCGATGCCAAATCGGATGAGATTTCCAACATCTTTCGCACCAGCCAAGACCAGCAAATGAAGCAGCAGCTGGTGACCATGCTCACGGAAGTGGACCCGACGAATTCAGCGAAATATCAAACAGTACTTAAATAAATTATGAATTATGAGCTATGAATTATGAGTTGTCGAATGGACGATTTCTAACTCATAACTCATAATTTATAACTCATAATTTAATTGCAATGCTTGTCGATTTACGAATTAAAAATTACGCGCTAATTGAGCAGTTGGAATTGCGCCCTTCGCCGCTATTAAATATTATTACGGGGGAAACCGGGGCTGGTAAATCCATTATGCTGGGCGCAATTGGCCTGCTGCTGGGCAACCGGGCCGATTCGCGGATGCTGTTCGATACCGAACGGAAGTGCGTAATTGAAGGCCAGTTTAATATTGCCAATTACCAGCTCCAGGATATTTTCGAGGCCGAGGATTTAGACTACGATACGCACTGCATTTTGCGGCGCGAAATCAGCCCGAACGGCAAGTCGCGTGCTTTTGTGAACGACACGCCGGTAACGCTGGAAGCCCTGCGGAAAATCGGGGCCAACCTGATGGACATTCACTCGCAGCACGACACGCTGCTGCTGGGCGACGGTGTTTTTCAACTCAACCTGCTCGACTTGTACGCCGGTTTGGTGCCGCAGCGCACCATGTACAGCCACGCCTTCCGGCAGTACCGCAAGCTGGAAACGGACCTTGCTGCGCTGGAAGGTCAGGCTGCGCAGGCCAGCAAGGAACTCGACTACAATAGCTTTCTGCTGAATGAGCTGGAGGAAGCCCGCCTCGATACGGAGGACCAGGACGCGCTGGAGCAGGAAGTGAAGCAGCTGGAGCACGCCGAGGAAATCAAGTACAAACTGAGCCAGGCCCTGCACGGGCTGCGCGACAGCGAGACCTGTGCCACCGGCAATTTGAAGGAAGCCGTGGGCCTGCTGGGCCAGGTAGCCAGCTACGCCGACAACTTTCGGGAGCTGCGCGAACGCCTCAACAGCTGCCTGATTGAGCTGCACGACATTGCCGACGAGGTGGAAACCGCCGAGCGCCGCACCGAAGGCGACCCCGCCCGCGCCGAAGAATTGCAGGACCGCCTCAACGTGCTCTACACGCTCCAGCGCAAGCACCAAGCCCGCGACCTCCCGGCCCTGATGGCCGTACGCGACGACCTGCGCCAAAAAGTGAGCTCGGTGCTGAGCCTGGACAAGGAAATCAGCCGCCTGCGCAAGGATTCCGACGCTGCCCTGGCTGCCGTGACCAAGCAGGCCGCCAAGCTCTCGGAAAGCCGCCGCAAGTCGTTCCCGCACTTCGAAAAGCAGCTGGGCGCGTTGCTCGCCGATTTGGGAATGCCGCACGCCCGCATTGTGGTGCAGCACAGCATTGGCACGCCCGCCACCAGCGGCACCGACGTGGTGAGCATTCTCTTCACGGCCAACAAAGGCGCGCAGCCCCAAACGCTGAGCAAAGCCGCTTCGGGCGGGGAATTCTCACGCTTGATGCTGTGTATCAAGTATATGCTGGCTGATAAAACGGCGTTGCCGACCATTGTTTTCGATGAGATTGACACCGGTATCTCGGGCGAAATTGCCGTGAAAGTGGGCCGAATGATGCAGCAAATGGCGCAGAAGCACCAGTTGGTGGCCATTTCGCACCTGCCGCAAATGGCAGCGGCCGGCGACGTACATTACTTCGTGTATAAAGAAGACCGCGCCGACCGCACCGTGAGCCGCATCCGCGAGCTGAGCGCGGAGGACCGCATCAAGGAAATCGCGCACATGATTGCGGGGGCCAAGCCCAGCGAGAATGCCTTCCAAAGCGCCCGGGAGCTGCTGGCGCTGCGGGGCGAAGTAGCCGCGTAGCTAAATGCCCAACTAGCGGCTGACCAATAGGAGCAAGATAGGCCGGAGCGAATGGGCCGCGGGCTGCAGAATTTGGGAGCGAACAGCCAGGCTGCCCGTCAGGTTAAGCTTGGTACGGGCAATGGTGCGCACGCTTAAGGGGCGGGTGGCGGCACCGGGACCGATAGTTAGCTCCACGGCGCTGCCTTGGTCCAGCACCGCATTGACGCGCACGGAAAGGTCGAACTGTGGGTCGTTCCAGGTGTGGCCGGGCAGCAGCGTCCCGCCGTTTACGAAGCCAATGGAGGTGGGGATATTGCCCGCGAAGTAGGCGTAGCCATCGGGCCGGCGCTGGTGAATAACGACTTGGTTTTGAGCTAGGCCCCGGTCCCAGCCGTCAGCCCGGAACTCGACGTAGTACGTGGCCTCGTAGGGCACATTCAGGTCGAAGATGGCGACTTGTGGGTGGGGCTGACCCAAGCCATCGAGGGGTGCCAGCCGCAGCGTGGTTAGCGCCGGGCGCGTGCCGTCGGCCGCGAGGCGAATGCTCCGATTGGGGGCCAGCCACCCGGCGGCGTCGACGTACGGCGAGCACAGACGGGGCCCGCTCGCGCCAAACCGGTCGGAAAACGTAGGGTCGGTATCCCCGAAATTCAGGCCGCTCATAATGCAGAATGGGTTGGTATAGTCAACGGGATTGGCCACCGCCCGGGAATGCTTTAGCTTGAAGCCGTGCCCGTATTCCTGCAGAATCTGGGCTAGGTTGGAATCGATGTCGCACACCACCACGTTGTCGCTGCCCCACAGGTCGGTGCGCGTGCTCATGAACACGGCCACGCCATAAAAGGGGTCGAGGTTGATGCCGGCCGCACCGGCGGCCGCCTTCGCCCAGTCTACCAACGCCCGCCGGCCTTCCGAAATCGTGCCGCTCGCCAGGTAGTCGGCCTGCTTCTGGCTGAGCGTGAGCCAGCCAAAGGTTTGCGAGCCGCTTAAGTCAAGCTCGCCATTGGAGACGTCCTGCCAGAACGTGACCACGTTTTCCACGTTGGTGGCCGTAAACATGGCGTCCACATCTGCCCGGTTTACGGTAACGAAGCTCCGTTGGTCGTCGCTGAACTTGCACAGCAGCACGGCCCAGGGTGTTTGCTGGCTCATGGGGGTTGGGGTTAGGCGTTGGAGCAGCGCGGTATTTGCCTCGTAGCCCGCGGCTGCGGGACGGCTCAGCCCTGGCCGAGCCGGATGTGCTGGGCCACGTAAAAGAACCGCTCGTCGTTCAGGGCTTGCGGGGTTTCCAGGCCGGGCTTGAGGTTCTCCCCAAACCAATCGTTGACGATGCTCGCCTGCTCTTCCAGCCCAAAGCCCGACCACGCGGCCCGGGCCTTCACCTGGCCCTTGTCGTAGGTGTAGTTCCGGTTGGTCAGCGACTTGCACATCAGTCCCGGAACGAAGGAGGAAAAGTGGATTTGCCAGGCGTGCGTGAGCTCGTGGATGAGGACCTCGCCGGGGCTTTCGTAGCCACCCCGCACGTTGCGCTGCACATCAGGTTCCAGGGTGTGGTCGTAGTTTTTGCCCATGTTCACGAGTATCGAGCCGTCGATGCCGGGCATCACAAACTCCCGGGCCACGAAGCCGTTGGCGTTGCTGCCGGGGTTGTATAAGTCCGTGACTATGATGCGGTCGATGGGCAGGGTATCCCCGAAAACCGTGCGTGCCAGGGCGATTTCGCCGTCGTTCAGCGGCCGCGAGCGGATATCGGCCAGCAGGGCCGTGCCCGTACCCGCCACCACGGCCGGAATAATGGCACTGGGGCCAAACACGAACAAAATGCCCGCGCCCACGGTGATGCCGGCCAGCAGGTTGGGGTTGATAAAGGCCTCACCCGAGGCCGAGCCCAGCTCGGCCCCCAGCACAATTACGGCCCCCACAATGCCCTGAAACTGCGCCGCGACGTAGGTGGCCACCGCCGCTTTGGCAATATCAGCCACGGTGCCCGTCACCCCGGCGAGGTCTTTCTCGAGGTTGGTTTCTAGTTGGGCGTCGACGCGTAAACCCGTCCAGAACTGGCGCAGCACCTCGCTATTGCCGTTTTCTTCCCAATCGCGCTGCCGGTCACCGGGCGTGTCGGTGCCAAACACCCGGCCGCTGGTCTGAACCACCACCACCACCCCAGCCGCTGACCGAACGGACGCCTGCACCCGGTACGAAAACGAAGGAAACCCCGTGGCGCGCACATGCCCCCTGAACGTGTAGCTGCCGTCGCTGCGGATGGTGAACTCGGCCTCGCCGTGGAGTGCGTCGGCATCGAGCGGCTTGCTGAAGGTGCGCGCCTCGGGCTGGTCGAGGTGCCGGGTGAGCTCCGTGAGCGAGAGGGGCTGAGCCAGTTGGAGGGCCGCGCCCAGGTCACCCCGCAGAATCTTCATTTCCGGGAACCACGATTTCTGAATTGCCTGGCGTACGCTTTTCATGGGCTGGGAGCTGGCGGTAAAAATCGGAAGCAGACGTTGTTCGAAGCAGGCACGGGGCTCAGCCCGGGTTGGGCTTGGGCCAGACTGCTACTTCCTCGAAATAGCCTAAGTGCTTAATAACCGCCCCAAATGCTTCCAGCTTGTGGGCGATGCCCTCGTCGTCCACCCGAACCTGGTCCGTGGGCAGGCCGCTCCAACCCACGTGCCAGAAGAATTCATGCGTGTTGTTGTCGCCTTCGTGTTCGTTGACCCGTGCCAATAGCTGCAACGTCGTCACCTGCCCCACGCGCGTCTGGCCTTTGCGGATGGCCGGGAAATACGCATCGCGCATAAATGCCACGAACGCGGCGGCGTCCTGCTTTTTTGGCAGTTGGATGTGGCATACTATCATGGGGGCAGTCGGTTTGCTTGCCGCTTGTGCTGGCTATTGCAGGGAGATGAGGATTGGAATGAGTCCTTGTCCGTCTGGGAGCGGACGGAGGGCCTTGCCAATGACAGCCCCAAAGGCTTGCAGCGGCTCGCCGGCCCGCATGGCGTGGCCCGGCGTGGCGGAAGTCGTCAGCAAGTCGCCGATTTCGATGGCCCCAAACTGCGCGTCGACTTTGCAAAAAACCTTGCCCATCAGCGCGATGGGCTGCCGGTTGCGGCCCGTGGTCTGCGTATCCAGCACAATGCCCGGCTTGTAGCTGCCTGCCCCCGAAATGACGCCCGCCACGCGTTTGTCGTAGGCGTGCTGGCTGGCCGAGAGGGTGCCTTCGGGGCCGAGCACCATCACCGTGCCGGGCGCTACTTTCTCCAGTCCGGCCACGTCGAAGTCCTCCGCGCAGTCAGCATTGGTCAGGCGAATGTCGCCGGTTACTTCCACGTCGCCTTCAAAAAAGCCTGCGAGCCGGCCGCCTTTGCCATATACCCCAATGCCACCTTTGCTAGAACCCAGCACGCCAACTCCCGCCCCATCGGTCTGGCCCCACACGCCGTTGCCCTCCGTGCTGATGCCGACCACGCCTTCCGATTTGGTGGCCCAGCCCTCAACGCCCCGTCCCTCCACAGAGCTGCCCCGAATGCCGGCCGAAGCACGGCTAGAGGCCCGCAAGCCGTAGTCGGCGTCACTGATGGCCACCACTCCGCGCCCACTTACGGACTCGCCCAGCACCCCAAACGCCGACACGCTTTTGCCGTGTACGCCGTTGCCGCCCGTGCTGGTGCCCAGCACACCTTCCCCTTTTCCTTCGGTCTGGCCCCACACGCCGTTGCCGTCGGTGCTGATGCCGACCACGCCCTCGGCCTTGGTGGCCCAGCCCTCAACGCCCCGCCCCTCTACGGAACTGCCCCGAATGCCGGCCGAGGTCCGGCTGGCGGCCCGCAATCCATAGTCCGTGTCGCTGATTGCCACTACCCCGCGCCCGCTGGTCGACTCCCCGAGTACGCCGAACGCCGACACGCTTTTGCCGTGCACGCCGGTGCCAGCGCTGCTGGTGCCCAGCACGCCATCGCTCGTATTGACGCCACTCGTGTTTTCGCCTTTGACTCCGGCTACTGTAGCCTGCGTAGAATCACCAGTTAAGTTTGCCATCTTGCTTTTTATTAGAAAGTTGAGTGAATAACTGACCTCTGATAACCGTGCCCGGATGCTGCTTTTGGTGAGGTATCAGCCTGGACATATCCACTGGAAAGGGGCGTGATAGTATAAATATATGAATTATTAAATATAAATTAGCTCCCCTGTGTAGGGTGCCGAAGGGGTGAACGAAGTGGCCTGGGCGGGCGTAGGTGGGGCCATGCCACTCAGAATGCAGCAGTAGATGTCTGTGTAAATTCATTTCCCAAGTGCCGAAATCCTACTAATTGCGTTGTCCATCGTGGGCCGATGGGAAGTACTGTTTCAGGTTTAACAATTCACTTACTTTTGTACGACCATCTTGAACGTTTTCCATGTCAAATAACCTCCTCGCCGGCAAAGTCGGCATCATCTCCGGCGCCCTCAACGAACAGTCCATTGCCTGGAAAGTGGCCCAGCGGGCGCACGCCGAAGGGGCGCGCTTCGTGCTCACCAACGCGCCGCTGGCCATGCGCATGGGCGAAATCAACAAGCTGAGCGAAGAATGCAACGCGCCCATCATCCCGGCCGATGCCACGTCGACGGAGGAGTTGGAGGCGCTGTTTTCGGGGGCGCAGGAGCAGTTGGGCGGCAAGATTGACTTCGTGCTGCACAGCATTGGCATGAGCGCCAACATCCGCAAAAAGAAGCATTACGGCGAGCTGGACTACAAATTCTTTAACCAGACCATCGACGTGTCAGCCCTGTCGTTTCACAAGATGATGGCCGTGGCCGAGCGCCAGGACGCCATGAACGAGTGGGGCAGCATCGTGGCCCTGAGCTACATCGCCGCCCAGCGCGCCTTCCTCGATTACACCGACATGACCCAGGCCAAGGCCATGCTCGAAAGCATTGCCCGCAGCTACGGCCAGCGGTTTGGCAAGCTGAAAAAGGTGCGCGTGAACACGGTATCGCAGTCGCCCACCAAAACCACGGCCGGCACCGGCATTACCGGTTTCGACGCGTTTTACAACTTTGCCGACATGATGTCGCCCCTGGGCAACGCCCCAGCCGAAGCCTGCGCCGACTACTGCATCTCGCTGTTTTCGGACCTCACGCGCTACGTGACCATGCAAAACCTGATGCACGACGGCGGCTTCAGCACCACCGGCATCTCGGCCGAGATTGTGGACGTGATGACTCGGGCGGCCGGCGCGGAATAAGTCGGTCGCAACCCGCAAAAAAGAATGCCCGGCCAAGTTGGCTGGGCATTCTTTTTTGCGGGTTGAAAAGGGAAAAATGACTCAGTACCCCCGGCTCAAATCCACTAGGTTTTCGAGTGGCTGGCCGGTACGGAGTAGCTCTAGGTTGCGGAGCAGCATGTCCACTTTGGCTTCGTCTTCGAGGGGTTGGCCGCCGCCGGTGTGCTGGGTGAGCAGCACGTTGGGCAAGGCCCAAAGGGGGTTGTCGGCGGGCAGGGGTTCCACGGCGGTTACGTCGAGTACGGCCCCGCCGAGGTGGCCGGTTTGCAGGGCGGCGAGCAGGGCGGGCTCGTCGGTGGTGTTGCCGCGGCCCACGCTGGCGTAGATGCTACCGGGGCGCATGGCGGCCACCAAATCGGCGGAGAAAAAGCCGGTGGCGCTGCCGGGAAGAGTATTTATCACGATGTCGGTGGTGGGCAGGACGGCCATTAATTCCTCTTTGGAATGCAGCTGGGCCTCGGGGTGGGTGCGGGCCAGGAGCTGGATGTGGCACTCGAACCCCGCCAGCTGCTGGCGCAGGGCCAGCGCAATGGTGCCGGCCCCCAGCACCACCACGCGGCGGCCGCGCAGCAGGCCGGCGCGGTTGCGCGCGAAGGCCCCGCCCACCCACTTCCGCTGGGCTTGCAGCACGGCCAGCTCCGGAATGTGGCGGTAGAGGGCCAGCAGGCCGGCTACCACGGTTTCGGCGCAGGGCCAGGAAAAAAAGTCGCCCATGTTGGCCACCGGAATGGACAGCCGTACCTGCCGGTAGCGCTCGAAGCCGGCCGAATCGATTTGCCAGAAGCTGAGCAGGGGGGAGGTGCCGGCCGCCAGCCAAGCGGGGGGCGGGTTGCCGAGCACGACTTCGGCCTCCTGAAAGGCAGGAAACTGCTGTTCGATGGGCAGGTCGTGGCAAAAAGTGGCTTCCACGCCGGCGGGAAGCTGCTGTTGCAAGTGCGTGCGGGCGGCAGCGCTCAGGGGAGAGTAAACGAACAGACGCATGAGGAGGCAACCGGGCCGGTTGCTGCTGATTTTTTGGGATGATGCGGCGCGGGGTACGCGGCTGGGCAAAGTTGCTTCAGTTGCGGCGTACTTTTCATGAAAAAAAGTCCGCTGGCAGTAAGCGCATGGTCCTTTAAGCCAAAAAAATGTTGTAAAGCTCTCTCTATGCGCGCCTATTTGCAGCAGCACGCCCAGCTTACGGACGAGGAACTGGCGCTCACGCTGGCCCTTTTCCGGCCTTGCACCTTCCGAAAAGGTACGGAATTGTTCCACCCCGGCCCCGTGCCCGACCGGCTTTACTTCATCGAAAGTGGGTTGGCCCGGGCCTACCGCCTGGTGCGCGGCGAGGACATCACCTCGGCTTTCTATGGGGCCAACTCCTTTTGCTTCGACACGCTGAGCATTGTGGCGCAGGTGCCCAGCGAGCTGTATTTTGAATGCCTGACCGACGTGCAGGCCCACGAAATCCTCATCCCCGACCTCAACCGCCTGTTCCGGCGGGTGCCGCCCATTGAGCGCCTGGGCCGCCGCATCAACGAGGACCTGGTGTGCGGCCTCACCGAACGCCTGCGCGCCTTCCAGATGGACGACCTGCGCACCCGCTACCTGGCCCTGCTGCGCCAAAACCCGGAACTCATTCAACAGGTGCCGCAGCGGCACATTGCCACCTATTTGGGCGTGAAACCCGAGAGTCTAAGCCGAATGCGGTCGCAGTTGTGAGGAAGGGCGGGAGGGTAGGGGGGTAGGGGGGTAGAAAAAAAGCACGTCATGTTCATCTGGCGTCTGCGCAGCCGAAGCATCTCTCCCGCGCAAGTAATTCCATGCTATTGGCAACGAAGCAGTAGAGATGCTTCGGCTGCGCGGACGCCAGATGAGCCTAACGTTCTGCTAATCGCACCATTGCTGCCCGCCGCATTTCTTAACCTACGTCATTTGGCCTGCTGCCGGAACCGGGTACTTTTACCCGCTTTCCCTTCCCACCCAACCCCTGCTACGAATGGCCAAGCACGCCTATTCCCGCCGCGACCTCGCGTTTCAGCTCCACGAAGTATTGCAGGTTGAAAACCTGGCGCGCTTCCCCTATTTCCAGGACCACGACCGCGGCTCGATTGACCTCGTGCTCGACACCGCCGGCCAGTTTGCCGACACGCTCCTCAAGCCGCTGCTCACGGAGATGGACCGCCAGGAGCCGCAGCTCGTGGACGGTAGTATCCGGGTGCATCCCGGCGTGCGGCCCGTCGTGCACCGCTTTGGCGAAGACGGCTGGATTACGGCCCTTTTTCCTTACGACGAAGGCGGCCAGCAACTGCCCGGCACCGTGTACAACGCGGCCGTGTTTGCTATGCAGGCCACCAATTACTCGGCCAGCGTGCCGCCCTTTCTCACGCTGGGCGCGGCCAATCTGCTCCGCAGCTTCGCCACGCCGGAGCTCACCGCCGCCTTCACCCCGCTGATGTACGCCGGCCGCTGGCAGGGCACCATGGCCCTCACCGAGCCCGACGCCGGCAGCTCCCTGTCCGACATCACCACGTCGGCCGAGCCCACGGCGGAGGGCTACTACCGCATGCGCGGCCAGAAAATCTACATTTCCTCCGGCGACCACGACGCTTGCGACAACGTGGTGCACCTTATGCTGGCCAAAATAAAAGGCGGCCCGGCGGGGGCTAAGGGCATTTCGCTGTTTGTGGTGCCGCGTCAGCGCGTGGCCGCCGGCCTGCCCACCGGGGCCACGCGTCCGGAAGAGCTGCTGCCCAACGACGTGGTCACGGCCGGCATCTACCACAAGCTGGGCTGCAAGGGCGCGCCCATTGCCCACTTAATGATGGGCGGGGCCGATGACTGCCGCGGCTACCTCGTGGGCGAGCCCAACCAGGGCCTGCGCTACATGTTCCAGATGATGAACGAGGCCCGGCTGGCCGTGGGCGTAAGCGCGGCCGCCATCGGCACGGCCGCCTACTACGCGGCCCTGGAGTATGCCCGCGCCCGCCCGCAGGGCCGCCACGTGGCCAAACGCGACGTGGCCAAGCCGCAGGTGCCCATCATCCAGCACGCCGATGTGAAGCGGATGCTGCTCTTCCAAAAAGCCGCCATGGAAGGCGCGCTGGGCCTGCTGCTCCAGTGCAGCTACTACATGGACGTGGCCAAGGCCGGGACGGGCCCCGAGCAAGAGCGGGCCGAACTGCTGCTCGATTTGCTGATGCCCATCGCCAAAAGCTACCCCGCCGAAATGGGCGTGCTGAGCACCAGCGCCGCCATTCAGGTGCACGGCGGGGCCGGCTACACCACCGATTTTCCGGTGGAGCAGTTTTGGCGCGAGTCGCGCATTCACCCCATCCACGAGGGCACCACCGGTATTCAGGGGCTCGACTTGCTGGGGCGCAAAATCACGCAACACGGCGGCAAGGCCGTGGGCCTGCTGCTGGAAGAGATGCAGGCCACCATCGGGGCCGCGCAGGCCCAGCCGGAACTGGAGGCCCTGGCCGCACAGCTGGCAAAATCGGTGGGCACCTTGCAGCAGACAACAGGCCACCTGCTGGGCGTGGCCGCCCAAAACCACGAAGTATTCCTGGCCGATGCCACGCTCTACCTGGAACTGGCCGGCCTGGTGGTGGTGGCCTGGCAGTGGCTGCGGCAAGCCACCGTGGCGCAGCAAGCCTTGTTTGCCGCCCACCCCGACGACCGCAATTTCTACCACGGCAAGCTCATGGCTGCCCAGTATTTCTACGAATACGAGTTGGTGAAGGCCCCCAGCCTGGCCAAGCGCCTGCAATCGGCCAACGCCGTAACGGTGGACATGCAGGACGCCTGGTTCTAGTAGCACCTCACCCCCCCGGCCCCCTCTCCTTGGGGAGAGGGGGAGCCGGACGAATTCGGTGTTCCCAAACTTTCTTTTTTCGTTATCGCGCCATTTTGGCTTCCCCTCTCCCCGAGGAGAGGGGGCCGGGGGGTGAGGTGAACAGTTAGCCCATGAAAAAACTCGAAAATAAAGTCGTTTTCATCACTGGTGGAGCCTCCGGCCTGGGCCGTGCCGCAGCGGTGGCCGCCGCCCAGGAAGGGGGCAAAGTCGTCATCGCCGACCTGCCCGGCTCCAACCACCGGGCTGCGCTGGAGGAGGTACAGGCCGCTGGTAATGAGGCTGTTTTCGTGCCGCTCGACGTCACTGATTCGGCCAGCATCCAGCAGGCGATTGCCCACACCGTGGCGCAGTTTGGCCGGCTCGATGTGGCCCTGAACAACGCCGGCATCGGCGAAGGCTTCTTTAGCTTCCTCGAAACCAGCGAAGCGTCGTTTCAGCGCATTATTGCCGTGAACTTGACGGGCGTGTTTGCCTGCATGAAGTACGAGCTGGCGCAGTTCATGCAGCAGGGCGGGGGCGTGATTGTGAACATGTCGTCCTTGGCCGGCCTCAAGGGCGCGGCGGGCTTGAGCGCCTACGTGGCGTCCAAGCACGGCGTGCTGGGCCTCACCAAAACGGCCGCGCAGGAATTTGCCCGGCACAATGTGCGCGTGAACGCCCTCTGCCCGTACTACATCGACACACCGCTTATCCAGGATGCGCACCCCGACCATCGCCAGCAGATGATTGCCGCCAGCCCCATGAAGCGCCTCGGCCGGGCCGAGGAAGTAGCCAAGGCCTTTATTTACCTCGCGTCGGATGATTCGAGCTATACCAACGGCACGCAGCTGGTGATTGACAGCGGCGTGATTTCGTGACGTAGCGCGAAGTAGCGCGGACTTTTAGTCCGCGACTTATGCCGTAACCTCGCCCACTCGCGGACTGAAAGTCCGCGCTACTTGCCTACCAATGGACTTCACCCCCAGCCCCAAAACCCAGGATTACCTCGCCCGCGTGCAAGCCTTCATGGCCGAGCACATTGTGCCCATCGAGGCGCAATACCACCACGAAAACCTGGCCGCCAACCCTGGCCCCGAGTGGCAAACCTGGCAAGTGCTGCCCATCGTCGAGGAATTAAAAGCCAAAGCCAAAGCCGCGGGCCTCTGGAATTTGTTCCTGCCCGATGCCACGCACGGAGCCGGCCTGAGCACGCTCGAATACGCCTCCATTGCCGAAGAAACTGGCCGCAGCTTCCTGGCGCCCACCGTCTTCAACTGCAATGCGCCCGACACCGGCAACATGGAAGTGCTGCACTATTTCGGCGATAAGGGGCAGCAAACGCAGTGGCTCCGGCCGCTGCTGGCCGGCGAAATCCGCTCCGTGTTCTGCATGACCGAACCCGACGTGGCCTCTTCCGATGCCACCAACATGCAGGCCACCATCGTGGAAGACGGCGACGAGCTGGTGCTCAACGGCCGCAAGTGGTGGGCCACCGGCCTGGGCCACCCCGATGCGAAGCTGGCCATCTTCATGGGCCTTTCCAATCCCGAAGCCGCGCCGCACCGCCGCCACAGCATGGTGCTGGTGCCGCTGCCCACGCCCGGCGTCAACATCCAGCGCATGCTGCCCGCCTTCAGCGATTATGACCCACCCTACGGCCACGGCGAAGTGTGGTTTGAGAACGTGCGCGTGCCCCGCGCCAACCTGCTGGTGGGCCTGGGCGAAGGCTTTGCCATTGCGCAAGGCCGCCTGGGGCCGGGCCGCATTCACCACTGCATGCGCTGCATCGGGGCGGCCGAGCGGGCTTTGGCATTGCTAATTGAACGCGGCCTGGCGCGCACCGCGTTTGGCAAACCCATTCTGCACCTGGGCGGCAACCTGGAGCGCGTGGCCGACCTGCGCATGGCCATTGACCAGGCCCGTCTGCTCACGCTTTACGCCGCCTGGAAAATCGACACCCAGGGCGTGAAAGCGGCCATGAGCGAGATTTCGGCCATCAAAGTCATTGCCCCCAACGTGCTGCAACGGGTGGTGGACGAGGCCATCCAAATCCACGGCGGCGCGGGCGTGTCGCACGACGTGCCGCTCACGGCCCTCTTCACCACGGCCCGCGCCCTGCGCCTAGCCGACGGGCCCGATGAAGTGCACCGCGCCATGGTAGCGCGGGTGGAGCTGGCGAAGTACAAGGGGAAGCGGGAGTGAGCGCGAAAAAAGAACGTCATGCTGAGCGCAGCCGAAGCATCTCGCGTGCAGCAGTAAATTAATCGTTCAGTGATGCGAGCGAGATGCTTCGGCTGCGCTCAGCATGACGTTCAATTAACTTGAATAAGCTAATGTCTTCCGAACCTACTGCCCGCCTCATCGACACCGCCGGTCCCCCGCGCCCCGGCGAGGAGCTGGACGCCGCCGCCGTGGATGCCTGGCTGAAACAGCAGCGCCCCGAGCTGCGCGGCCTGCCGCACGTGACGCAGTACGCCGACGGGGCCTCTAACTGGACGTATCGGCTCGAATACGACAATGCCGACCTTATTCTGCGCCGCCCGCCGGCTGGCACCAAGGCCAAATCGGCCCACGACATGGGCCGTGAATACCGCGTGCAAAAGGCTCTGAAACCCGTTTTCCACTACGTGCCCACCATGGTGGATTACTGCGAAGACACCGGCGTCATCGGCGTCGATTTCTACGTGATGGAGCGCGTGGCTGGTATTATTCCGCGCAAAAACCTGCCGCGGGGGCTGGATTTGCCGCCCACTACCGTGCGTCAGCTCTGCCTCAATGTGCTCGATGCGCTCATTGAGTTGCACCAGGTGGACTACCAGGCAGCCGGCCTCGCGGGCCTCAGCAGCGGCACCGGCTACACCCAGCGCCAAATCAGCGGCTGGAGCAAGCGCTACACCCAGGCCCGCACCTGGAACGTGCCCAGCGGCCGGCGCATCATGGCGTGGCTCGAAGCCAACCAGCCCAGCCAGGAACGCATCTGCCTCACGCACAACGATTTTCGGTTCGATAACGTGGTGCTCGATGCCGACGACCCCACGCGCATCCTCGGCATTCTCGACTGGGAGCTGGCCACGCTGGGCGACCCGCTGATGGACCTCGGCAACCTACTGGCTTACTGGGTGCAGGCCGACGACGACTTCCTGGCCCAGGCCACCCGCCGCCAGCCCACCCACCTGTCGGGCATGCTCACCCGGCAAGAAGTAGTGACCTACTACTGCGAAAAAACCGGCTTCCAGCCCGAAAATTGGGCCTTTTACGAAGTGTATGGGTTGTTCCGCCTCTCAGCCATCGCCCAGCAGATTTACTACCGCTACCACCACCGGCAAACCCGCAACCCGGCGTTTAAAAACTTCTGGATTTTCGTGCATTACCTGCACTGGCGCTGCCGTAGGGCCATGAATAACAAACCGTAGGAACGCGCCATGGCGCGTTCAATCGTTGCCCCCGCGTTCAATCGTTGCCCCCGCTGCCGCACCAGTAATTGGGTTACTGCGGTGCCATTGTTCAATAACGGAACGTGCCGTGGCACGTTCCTACATTCCATTCACATTTCCACCCCCAATGACCACCATCCGCCAAAACATCCTCATCACCGGTGCCAGCTCGGGCCTGGGCGAGGGCATGGCCCGCGAATACGCCCGCATGGGCCGCAACCTCGCCCTCTGCGCCCGCCGCACCGACCGCCTCGATGCCCTGAAAGCGGAGCTGGCAGCCGCGTACCCCACCATCAAAATCTTCATACGGGCGCTCGATGTAAACCAGCACGACCAGGTGTTTGAGATATTTCGGGCCTTTAAAACCGATTTGGGGACCATCGACCGCGTTATTGTGAATGCGGGCATGGGCAAGGGTGCGTCGCTGGGCACCGGCTACTTCCACGCCAATTTGCAAACGGCCCAAACCAATTTTGTGGCCGCGTTGGCGCAGTGCGAGGCCGCGCTGGAAATCTTCCGGGCCCAGAATGCTGGTCATCTGGTCACTATTTCGTCGGTGGCGGCTATGCGCGGCATGCCCCGCGCCCAAACCACTTATGCCGCCACCAAGGCCGGTCTCTCGGCCCTCACCGAGGGTATTCGGGCCGATTTGCTGAACTCGCCCATCAAGGTCAGCATCATGTATCCCGGTTACATCCGTTCCGAAATCAACGCCAAAGTGAAGAACACGCCTTACATGGTGGACACTGAAACCGGCTGCCGCGCCCTCGTAAAAGCCATTGAGCGCGAGCCCGTGCAGGCTTTCGTGCCCGGCTGGCCCTGGGGCCTTATGGCCCGCGCCATGAAGTGGCTGCCACTGCGCTGGGTGCAGAAGCTGCTGTAGGCACGGGCCCCCGCCGCCGGGCAGGTGGGGGCCCGCCGATGCGTAAGAAAGAGACTCTGGGAAAATTATCTTTCTTGTATGGCCCTAAAAAATAATTAATCGAAGAAGTCTTTTTGCTCCACTTCCTGCTGCCCTTTTTCTGCCTCGTGAAATTCATTTTTCGTAGACTATCGGTAGCGGCTGCCCTAACGCCGGGCTTGCATGCGTGTGCTGCCGCCTAAGCCCGGCCCCGGCCCCGGCCCATGCCAACGGCCATCTTGTTCGTGGGCAACAGCTTCTTTCACGGCAAGTACCAGCCCGTGCTCGCCTACAACCCGGCCCAGGTAACGGACGAAAACTACGGGCTGCCCATCACCAATCCCCGCTGCGAAACCACCACCGACGTGCTCGTGGTGTGGGGTGGCATCCCCGCCATCTTCAAGCAAATGACCTCCGAGGTGATAATTGCGAGGGCGCAGCAGTAGCACG
Source organism: Cytophagales bacterium (assembly GCA_038213745.1). Classification (GTDB taxonomy): domain Bacteria; phylum Bacteroidota; class Bacteroidia; order Cytophagales; family Hymenobacteraceae; genus Hymenobacter. The sequence continues at coordinate 24,477 of JBBQSQ010000008.1, read as the reverse complement.
GACTACGAAGTCCGCGCTACTCGGGCCCAACAGCAGCGGTCGGTGGACGAATGCGCCGAACGTCGAAGAATCCCACAAGTCGCTCAAAGAGAAGGCCCCGATGGCCAAGGCATCCACGAAGACGACTGGTGGCCAAGCCGCCTTTTTTTGTCGCCGCCCTGGCCCACACCAAACGCGAAGTGCCCAAGCTCACGGGCGGAAGGGGCCATTTTCGCTTGAACGCCCAACGTTATTTGGTGCCTCAAGGCCATGCACCAAGAGCTGGCTCAATTCGCCGCGCAACAGCAGAATAGACTACGGAAGCCAGGCTGAGCGAGCAGCGGCTACTAAACCCGAACCTGAGTGGCTTTACCCCAAGTGGCACCAGTCTTATTATTCAATTTAGCGTTGAATAAATACTAGATGAATTCGACTTTTTCAGGATAAGTAGCAGACCCTCTGCTACTTATTTGTAAAAATAAAAAAATTAATTTCATTTGTTAATGACTGATTTTCAGTCGCTCAGGTAGCCATTCAATCGATGCGCAGGTGCAAACGGTTAAAGAAAATAGGGACGCGAAGTAATAATTTTCCCACATTTGGAGTTAGGAGGTCAGTAGCACGCTGCTGCTGATGACTGACCAAATTCATTGTTCACGCCACCAAAACCTTTTTTTATGCTGCGTACCGCTCTGTTATTTTTCCTCCTGCTGGGTTTCGTAAGCTCCGAAATTCAGGCCGCTACTGCAACGGCATCCACGTACCGACCCATTCATCGCCGCAAACCTACGGCGGGCAATTACGTGCCGGTCTACCGGCAGTACCGGGGCCCCGGACGGCACAAAAACCGCTTCGGCGGGTGGTTTAAGCGCCACAAGTCAGCCTCCAAGCACAGAACTTCGCACAAGTCGCACCGCGGCACGTTGTAAAGGCTCCGTCGGTTATCCGGCACGTTTTGTTATCGCACCAGCGCCCGTGCCGAAACGTAGTTTCGGGCGGGTCGCTCACTCGCCAAACGGCTATCTCTTAAGAAGGGGTAGCCGTTTTTTTGTGAGAAGATAGCGGATTGAAATAAACCGAACCGCATTGCTTTAGCGCTTCGGGATGGAACTACGGCCGTTTTATGCGCCGCATGGGCAGCCGTTTTCTCCGCAACCGTTCAAGCCAGCTTCATTTGTTAATCAACCAGCCCCAGGGTTCGGGTCAATCTATTCCTCGGCACGCTGATATTGAGGTTTTGGTCGCGTTTTTCGGACCGGGCCCGGCGGCGTTCTACCAGCGCCTGCACCTTGTCCTTGCCCGCATCATCGCGCGAAAACAGCACCCGCACCACGTCCGTTACCAACGACACGGCCCGGGGCACCGGTACACTTACCTCCTGGTAGTCAGGGCCGGGCGGCGGGGGCGGCACGGGCGCGGTGGCGCTCTGGGCCGCGCTACTGGCGGCTTTCAGCCACAGCGCGACAAATAGAACGGGCAGCTTCGTACTCGGCATAACAAGCGGATGGATGCCGCAAAGATGCCGCCGAACACCGTTCCGTTGCCCAGCTACCCCAGTTTTTCCTTAAACAGCCGCAGCGTGCGCTCCCAGGCCAGCTTGGCGGCTTCGGCGTTGTAGCGGGCGGGGGAGGTGTCGTTGTTGAAGGCGTGGTTCACGCCTTCGTACACGAACAGCTCGTACTTGGTGCCGGCTGCTTTCAGGGCCGCTTCGTAGGCCGGAATGCCGGCATTGATGCGCTGGTCGAGGCCGCCGTAGTGCAGCATTATGGCCGCTTTTATCGGGGGCACGTCTTCGGCCTTTGGCTGCTGGCCGTAGTAGGCCACGGCGGCGTTCAGCCCGGGGTCGTGCACCGCCAGCTGGTTGGCCAGGCCCCCGCCCCAGCAGAAGCCCACCGCGCCGGTGTGGCCGTTGCAATCGGAGCGGCCGCGCAGGTAGGTGAGGGCCGCGAGGTAGTTGTTGAGGTTTTTGGTGGCGTCGAGTTGACCAATTAGCTCGCGGCCCTTGTCCTCGTCGGTGGGCGTGCCGCCCAGGGGCGAGAGCGCATCCACGCCCAGCGCCAGGTAGCCGGCCTGCGCCACGCGCCGCGTCAAGTCCTTGATGTGGGGCGTCAGGCCCCGGTTTTCGTGGATGACCACCACGGCCCCGCGCTTTTTTCTGCCCTTGGGGCGCACCAGATAGCCTTTCATGGTGGTACCATCGCCGGGCCAGCTTACGTCCTCCGTTTCGAGGCTATCATCTGCTGGCGTCACGGTGGCGGCGGCCGCGTAGCCGGGCTCCAGCACCGAAAGGGCGGCCAGCGCCAGCGCCGTGCCCCCGGCCAGCTTCAGCAGCCGGTCCATAAACTCTTTGCGAGAAAGCGGGACGTGGGTGTATTCGTCGAAAAGGTTGATGATGCGCTGGTCCATGCGGGGGAATGTACGGTAGATAAGTGTATTGTTGCGGTCAGGTAGTCCTATTCTTCTTCCCGATGCACCGTATCGGGGCTGAAAGCCGGCACACAAATCGACCAGTATTCGCACTCTGCCTCAAACGGGTTGGAGTACTGCACCCGCGCGCCGCCTTTAATGAGCAAGGCCTGCCCGGCCAGTAACTCTACCACATCGCCATCAATTTCGAAGCGCTTGCGGCCGCGCACTACAATGGTAATTTCATCGAACGTAGGGGTTTGGTGGGGCTCGCTCCAATGCGGTGGCGCCACCATGTGCGCCAGGCTATAGGCCGAAGTGCCGGTGCTGGCCCCGCCCACGTGCTCTTCAATGAGCTTGCCGTCGGTGGTGGGCACTACAAAAGGAGCGGGATTGAGAACGTAGCGTTTTTCGGACATCTTGGGAGGAAAGGTTTGGGTATAAGGCTGAGTACAAATAAAACAAAAACGTCAGGCTGCGCGGAATGGAAGTGTCCATCCCTTTTCGCAGGCGTTGTTCAACTCCCCTACGGTTTCAGCTTTTCCAGTAACTCAAAAGTGCGCGAATTGTATTTCCAAACAAAGAAATACGGCGTTTGGACCGCCCCAAACTGCACCCGAATTCGCTCCACGGCCGGCAGCATGCTGCCCTCGAAGTCGAAGCAAGCCAGCCCCAGCACCTCGCTGGCGTACCGGATGGCTTCCCAAATTAGCAGAATGCCCGCGCCGCTGTCGCGCAGGGCCGGGTCGTCGCCCGAGAGGTGGTAGTAGGCAGCCTGCCGGTCCCAAATCAGGTACGCGGCCGAATGAATGCGTTCCTGGGCATCGACGGCGAAGAAATACTGCCGGGCTCCGTTGGCGGCCAGCGCCGCGTCGTGCCGCGCAAACTGCGCCCACGAATACGGCATGGGCAAGCCCTGGCGGTCAAAGCTCATTTTATTGACCCGGTAAAATTCCTCGGGCCCGAGGTGGTGCACCACGCGAACTTGCTGCCGCGCTTTCTGAATGTTGCGGCGAATGTTGCGGTTGAGACCCTCTTCAACCTGCGCCAGCTGGGGTAAGCCATTGAGGCGGTAGGTGTAGTAAGTAGTTTGCCGGAAGTTCTGCCAGTAAAACGGCAGCCAGTTGGTGGCTGTGGGGTAGAAATTCTGCTTAAAAGCCGAAAGAACGGGCAATTGCTTCAGCAGTGCTTCCAGCAGCTCGTGCTCTTTTTTCAGCACGCCCCGGAAATCGGGCAGCATGTAAGGCCCCAGCCATTTCACAAAGGGCGGCATGGTAACGTACCGGAAAGGCCCTTTCTGCTTGTAGAAATAGGGCAGGGCGGCCACCACGCGGCCGCCATCCTCGGCCAGCACCACGTCCCAAGTGCCACCCGCCGCGCAGGCATCTAAGTACCAGGGTTGGGCAAACACCGGCACGTCGGGTGCCGTGCGGCAGAAATCGTGGTAGCGGGCGTGGGCCGACATGCGAGCGGCCGGTTATTTGGCCGGGGCCGCCGCGCACGGGCCGGCGGTGTAGGTGCGCACCCCGGCATTGCTGGCTACGCAGGCATTAGCGTAAGTTTTGCCATCGCAGCCGCACACGGGGGCATATTCCATGGTGCAGATGCCTTGCGGTTTGATTTTGCTGGGGTCGATGCAGGCGGTGGCGGCCGTGGGCGCGGTTTGGCGCTGGCAAGCCGGGGCCAGGAGCAGCGCCGCGTACAGAATCCAATGCGTTTTCATGGGGCCAGGTAGGAGTGGGGCGAATCTACGGCAGGCGGTTCGGATTTGGTGCGGGCCAAACGCGGCGGTGAAAATGCCAGCCGCACGGCCGGGAAAATTTGCGAAGAAGCTCAACCCCGGGCGGTGCCCGCCGTATAGTGTGCCAGAACAATCGCCTTCGAAAAACAAAACGCGTAGTTTTGAATTCGGCCCTGCGCTTGTGCTACCCCAGCTTTATTCTTAAAACTCAACCATTCATCACCCATTACCATGTCGTACCAAGAAGAAGACAACAACGCCGGCAAAATTCTCCTCGCTGCTCTCGCCGGTGCCGGCGCTGGCATCATTGCCGGCATGCTGTTGGCCCCCGATAAAGGCTCGGCCACCCGCGAAAACTGGAAAGGCGCTGCCACCAAATACAGCGGCCAACTAGGCGAGCAAGCCACCAAGCTGGGCTCCGACCTCGAAGCTAAATTCAAAGAATATTCCGGTAAGCTGGAAGACATGGGCGTGACCCTGCCCGGTAGCAGCCTGAAAATGAAAGGTAACTGGGACGACGTAAAAGGCAAGCTGAAGCAGCAGTACGCGCAGCTCACCGACGAGGACCTGACCTATGCCGAAGGCAAAGGCGACGAGTTGGTCGGCAAGCTGCAAGACAAGCTCGGCAAAGGCAAAGCCGAAATCACCAAAATGCTCAACGATATGTAAGCTGGCTTCCGCCCGCTTACTAAAAGCCCCGCGCCGCAAGGTGCGGGGCTTTTTATTGTGCCAACCAGCCGGGCGGGTTTCTCGTTACGGAATAAATAGATTCTTCCATTCTCCTGCAAAACCCATGAAAGACGACAAAGGCAAAGTCATTTTCTCGCTTATCGCCGGGGCTACCGCCGGCATCGTGGCCGGCCTGCTGCTGGCCCCCGAAACCGGCGACGACGCCCGAAGCAACCTGCGCAAATCGGCTGCCAAGTGGAGCGACGACCTTAGCAAGCTTGTGAAAGACACGTTGGCCAAAGTGCAGGGCACCAGCACCGAACCCAGCCACACCAGCCCTGCCGCCGCCGTGAGCGAGGACAAGCAAGCGGCCGACGACCTGTTGCAAAGCATGGGCACCGGCACGCCTTCCACCGCTCACACCCACAACGAAGACAATCCTGATTATGATGGTTTCGGCGACGACACCCGCCACCGCCCCAACTCCTAAGAACCGCCGACAAATATTTTCCTTTCGGCTGTAACCCGCGCACCCTCGCCTGCGTACACTTTCTTACAACCGACTTGAAAGAAGGCCGAAACGTGTTGTTAGTAAAATTGCCGGCCGTAGGAACTTCTGCTGAAATTGGTTAAACAACTCAGCAGTAAAATCAGACGGACCCATCGCAAGCTTCTGACAAAAACAGCGGTTTGAAGGGTAAGTAGGTTGAAAAAAGAAAAGCCCCGCACGACATTTCGTGTGGGGCTTTTCCGATTTTAGGCCCTGTGGCTTACTTTTCTTCGTGCTTCTATTTCTGCACGTTCTCCGGCTTCATCTGCGGGAAGAACAGCACATCCTGAATGGAGTGCGAGTTGGTCATAATCATGCTCAAACGGTCGATGCCGATGCCCAGACCGGCCGTGGGCGGCATGCCATACTCCAGGGCCCGCAGGAAGTCGTCGTCGAGCACCATGGCTTCGGTATCGCCGCGCTTGCCCAGCTCCAGCTGGTCTTCGAAACGCTTGCGCTGGTCGATGGGGTCGTTGAGCTCCGAAAAGGCATTGCAGATTTCCTTGCCGTTGCAAACCGCCTCGAACCGCTCTACCAGACCGGGCCGGTCGCGGTGCTTCTTGGCGAGCGGCGACATTTCTACCGGATAGTCGGTAATGAACGTGGGTTGGATAAGCTTGGGCTCGACGTGCTCGCCGAAAATCTCGTCAATAAGTTTGGATTTGCCCATGCTGGGGTCCACGTGCACGTTCAGTTCCTGGGCGGTGGCGCGCAGGGCATCCTCGTCCATCTCGCCAATGGCCTTGCCCGTGTATTTCTCAATGGCCTCGAACATGGTGTAGCGCTGCCAAGGCCGCTGGAAGTTGATGACGTTTGCGCCCACCTGCACTTCGGTCTGGCCGTGCAGGGCCATGGCCACGCGCTCCACCATTTCCTCCACCAGGTCCATCATCCAGGCGTAGTCCTTGTAGGCCACGTAGAGCTCCATCTGGGTGAATTCGGGGTTGTGGAAGCGCGACATGCCCTCGTTGCGGAAGTCTTTGCTGAACTCGTACACACCATCGAACCCGCCCACAATCAGGCGCTTGAGGTACAGTTCGTTGGCAATGCGCAGGTACAGCGTCATGTCCAGGGTGTTGTGGTGCGTGGTGAAGGGTCGGGCCGCCGCGCCGCCGTACAGGGGCTGCAGAATCGGGGTTTCTACTTCCAGGTAGCCCTTGTCGTTCAAGAAATTACGCATCGACTGCACCAACTGGGTGCGCTTGATGAAGGTGTCGCGCACGGCGGGGTTCACGGCCAGGTCCACGTAGCGCTGGCGGTAGCGCTGCTCGGGGTCGGTGAAGGCATCGTAGGTGGTCACTTCGCCGGTTACCTCGTCCTTTTGGGTTTTCACTACGGGCAGCGGGCGCAGGGCCTTGGCCAGCAATTTCAACTCCGTAACGTGGATGGACGTTTCGCCAACCTGCGTTTTAAATACGTGGCCTTTCACGCTGATGAAGTCGCCCAAATCGAGCAGCTTTTTGAACACCACGTTGTACAGGGTCTTGTCCTCGCCGGGGCAGATTTCGTCCCGGTTGATGTAGAGCTGAATTCGGCCCGTGGTGTCCATCAACTCGGCGAACGAGGCCTTGCCCATTACCCGCGACGACATCAGCCGCCCGGCCAGCGTCACGTCCTGAAAATTGTTGAGCTCGGGGTGGTAGTTGTCGTGGATTTCCTTGGCGTAAAACGTCACGTCCACCAAGGCCGACGGGTACGCTTCGATGCCCAGCTTTTCCAGCTCTTCGAGTTTCTGACGGCGCAGGATTTCTTGTTCGCTTAAATGGACCACGGATTTAACAGATTTTAACGGATGAAACAGATTATTTGTGGTTGCCGGGCCAGTTCCCTGCCGTTAAGGGGGCTAGCGAGTAGGGCAAGAAGCAACGTGCTTTTTGTATGCGGCGGGCCGCAAAAGTACGGCACGAAAAAGCCGCTCCGAAACCGAAGCGGCTTTCCGCAAAAACTTAACAAATTCGATTATCGCACAGAACCACAAAAAATCTGTTCCATTCGTTAAAATCCGTTAAATCTGTGGTCCTAGGCGGCCATGCGGTACTGCGGGGCCTCAACATTGAGGGCTGGGGCGCTCGGTGGGGTAGGGGCCAGCACCGGCTCAACGCGGGTGCGCAACCGCTCCTGGACAAAGCCCGCTTGCAGGTGTACGGGCAACTCGGCCACCAGCTGGCGGTAGCGCTCCAGGCCCAGGGCCTTGGCCACGTAGGTTTCGTGCACGCCGTTGAGGTAGCTCACAATGTTGAGCAGTGAGGTGTGGAAGAGGCGGAAGTCAATGTCTGCCTCCACATAGCGCTCAATCTCGCGGCTGGTTTGCGAAATGCGTAGGCGGCCCAGCAAGTCGAAAATAGTGGTGTAGCCCAGCCGCCACGTAATCTGCTGCCAGTGCGAAGCCGTCCATTTATCGAGGGGGCGGCCGGTTTTCTGGCTGCGGATGGCCGTGTTGGGGTTGGTCTGCACCTGGGCGCGGGTCCACTGGGCTTTCATCTTGCGCGTGGTGCGCAGGAACTGGCCCACCTGGGCCTGGGCGTCAATCTCCTTGCTGGCAATGTGCAGCCCGGCCTTGTAGCCGGCCAGGGGCAGGCGATGAATGCTGAAGTCGCCATACGCCCCGGCCGCGTAGAAGGACACCGGGCGCGGGTAGGCATTCTTCACCACCAGCCGACCCACCTCGCGGCGCATCAGCTGGCCGTTGTTCGAGCGCACGCCGGTGGTGTACAGGAAGGCCTGCAAGCCCGACCAAATGGCGTGGTACGCCTGCGGAAACGTCCAGTGCAGGGCATTGCGCAGGAAATTGTCGTCGCCGAGTTCAGCCGTGGCACGCAAGGCGTACTCGGTGCTCCAACTGGTGTGCAGCAGCTTGGTGAGCGTGGCCACGTCGGCATCGTTCAGCTCGGCCGTATGGCTTCGGAAAAACGGCAGGTTCTGGAGGCCGCCCAGCACGTCATCGTTTTCCTGAATGTGATAGTTGATAGCGAAGAAATAGTTAAGGAAAACCTGCGCCGGAATAGACTTGCGCCAGGTTTCGTCAGCTAACTTCTGCTGTTGCTCGTCGCTGATGGCGTCCACCTGCGGGTTGAGCGGGATGATGCGGGTTTCCTCTGTAGTCGTCATGCTAAGTAAACAGTAATAGTTGGGTTTTTAGTTGCTTGATTACTAACTTTTTTGTCAATTTTATTAATGATGTATAATGCTGATAATTAATAAATTAAGCGAGACACGTTAAAAATAATTGCTCAGTTAATATTGAGGCGATTTACTAAAATAGTTGTCATGCCAAAAGAGTGCCAAAAAAAGCCCCCGCTCCAAGTGGGGCGGGGGCTTTTGCGAGGGGCCTGAAGCGGCTATTTCAACTCATCCTGAATCACCGAAACAGCTTCGCCAATGGTAATGTCCTTTTTCAGGCTTTTCGTGACCCGAGCCGCCCGGTTAATTTTTACGGTGTCGCCACCAAGGGCGCGCACATCAGCAGACAGGGGCGAGAAGACCAATCCAGTGGTGGTTTTCTGCGCGGCTTCGTAGCGGTCCGAAATGGCTTTGGATTCCTGCTGCTCGGCACGGTAGGCACTTAGTTTGAGCGAAACCGTGGTTTCGTCCTTGCGCCTGCGCATGTTCTTTACCATTTCATCCATCACTTTAAAGCTGGGGTTGCTGGCCACGCGGGCCTTGCTGTTGGCCCGTAGCTTGTCAATGGCCGGAGCTGCGTTCCAGGGCCGGTAGCGGGCCGGCTGAATCTCGTCCCATTTCAACGGGTAATCCGACTCTTTCTCGCCCTGGTCGAGGTACGAATACAAGTCCGGCACCACTATATCCGACACCACGCCCTTGAACTGCGTGGAGCCGCCATTCACCCGGTAGAATTTCTGGGTGGTGAGCTTGAGCGAGCCAATGGGCTTCACGCTGTTGAGCTCGGCCGGCAGCGCCTCATCCAAATCGAATATGCGCTGCACCGTACCCTTGCCGTAGGTACTGGTCGAACCCATAATCACGCCGCGGTGGTAGTCCTGAATGGCCGCCGCCAGAATTTCCGAAGCCGAGGCGCTGTATTTGTTCACCAGCACCACGAGGGGGCCGCTGTACTGCACGCGGGGGTCGTTGTCGGTAAGAACGGTGGTGCGGCCCTGACCGTCGCGCACCTGCACCATGGGGCCGCTGTCCATAAACAGGCCCGCCATCGAAACGGCATCGGTGAGCGAGCCGCCGCCATTCAAGCGCAGGTCCATAATCACGCCTTTTACGCCTTCGGCGTTCAGCTTGGCCAGCTCTTTCTTTACGTCATCCGACGAGCTACGCCCCCCGTTGTCATTGAAGTCGGCATAGAAGCCGGGCAGGCGCAGGTAGCCAATTTTCTGGCCCTTATCGGTAATCACCGACGACTGCGCATACTTCTCATCCACCACCACCACATCGCGGATGATGGGCACAATCTTGGTGCTGCCATCGGGCTTTTTCACCGTGAGGCGTACTTCAGAGCCTTTTTTTCCGCGAATCAAGGTCACGGCCTTGGCCGTACGCCAGCCTTCAATGCTCACCGGCTCGGCGGCCCCCTGGGCCACGCGCAGCAGGGCGTCGCCCTTTTTCAAGTCCCCCTGCCGGGCCGAAGCCGAACCAGGAATAATCTCCTCAATGTAAATCAGGCCGTCTTTTTCCTTCAGCGTAGCGCCAATGCCCTCGAAGCGGCCGGTCATTTCGTAGTCGAAATCCTCCTTGGCTTTGGGGGCAAAGTACTCGGTGTGCGGGTCGTAGGTATTGGCAATGGTGTTGGCGTAAGTCGCCAGGCGCTCGTTGGCGTCGACGTCGTTGAGGTCCTCAAATTGCTCATCGTAGTACTTCAGCACGCGCTTGCGGGCTTCGGCTTCCATTTGGGCAGGCGTTCGTACGGGTTCGGCGGCGGTGGGAGCGGCGGTGTTGGCAGCGGCGGGGGCAGCGGTTGCGCTGCTGGGCTTGGCCACCTTGGCCTTTTCCTGCGCTTCCATCATTTCCGACACCCGGCTCAGGGTTTCGTACTTCAGCAGCTTGCGCCACAGCTCGCGCTGGGCTGTCTTGTCGACCGGAAAGGCCGCTTTTTCAAAATCGGTCTGAAACGATTCATCGGTGGTGAAATCGAACGGTTGGGCCAGCACTTCGCGGTAGAGCCCCTGCATTTCCTTGGTGCGCTCGCCCATGAGCTTGGTACTGAGGTCGAGGAACTCGTGGGTGCCGCCTTTTACTTCGTCGTCAATTTGGGTTTGGTAGCGGCGCAACTGCTCCACATCGGTCGCCAGCAAGAACTGCTTACGGTAGTCCAGGTGTTTCAAATACAGGTCAAATACGCGTTTCGAAAAAGCGTCGTCAACTTTTTCGGGCTGGTAGTGCTGCGAAGAAAGGCCACTCAGCATGAGTCCAATGAGTACCTGCTCCTTGCTCGGTACTGCCGAGTCGGACCGGCGGAACAGCCGGTAGGATGCCAGAACAAACACGGCTGCTACCAAAAAGGCATACAGGCCGACCTTCAAGCGGGGTAAAGACATTAGCAAGAATATAAAACGAGGATGAAAATCAAATATACGGGGGCCATTAAGCAATCCCGGGCTTCAATGCCTACGTCGAAAACGCCCCGGCGGCTGAAATAAGTGCCCGGCCGCGCAAACCGATTTAAGCCGCACGTTATAGAACAGCGGTACCGGGCGGAAGTTGCAAAAAAAAGCCTTTCCCCAAAGGGAAAGGCTTTTTTGACACTTTCAGACGAATGCCTGATTATCAGATTAGTACTTGTAAATCTTGTCGCCGTTGTGGCGACGGAACTCATCTTCGAAGTATTTGGCATCTTCGGCGTTGCGGGGCTTCACGCCCATCACAATACCACCGTCCTTGATGCCGCTTTCGTACTCGGCAGCGTGCTCCTCAGGAATGCCCGAGCCCACCAGCGCACCTACCAAGCCACCCGTGAGGCCACCGGCACCAGCACCCGCCAGTGCAGCGGCCAGCGGACCAGCGATAATCAGACCCAAGCCGGGCAGGGCTACCGACGTACCAATGGCAGCAATGGCACCGATGATAGCACCGGCCGTGCCACCGATGGCCGAGCCTACACCAGCACCTTCCATGGCCTTATCGCCGAGGTCGGTGTGCACGGTGTCGTCGCCGAAGTGCGTCTTGCGGGTTTCGTCCGACATGAGCAGGTTGACATCATCTTTGCCGTAGCCCCGTGAGTGCATCGACTCATATGCCTTCTCTGCGCTATTGCGGTCGCGGAACATGCCACTCATCGTGCTGCCGTCGCGGTAGGGCTCGCCGGTTACGGCGTGCGCGGCGCTGTCGGCGGTGTTCTGCACGCCATCCACGGCGCGGCCTACTGCTGCACCGACGGTGCCAGCCATTGCAGCACCTTTCGCGGTGGCGCTGAAATCATCGCCATCCGCGGAATTGTTAGGATTGCCCATGGCGGCACCCGAAGCGGAAGACGTGCCCGTGCCGGAAGTAGAGCCGGTGCCAGCGTTGTAGCTGGTGCCTTCGTTGCTCAAGCCAGTGCTGTTGCCCATGCCGGTGCCGGTGTTCTGAGTGCCGTAGTTAGAGCCTGCGCCGGTACCGGTGTTTTGCGGGTTGTTCGAATCGTTGGTATTCATGAGAAGGGGAAGGGGAAGTGAAATGTGAAATTGAGAACCAACCTACCGGCTGGGTATGGTCCTTAACGGAGCCGTACCGGTGGGGGTTGCGTCATGCCATAATTCTGCTTTCCCGGCCCGAACCAACCACTTGCTTGGTCGAACAAGAGCAGAAGAAAGGCGGCTGCCTGCGGGTAAAGGTCAGCGCATCAAAGAGAAGGCCGCCTAGCTGGTGTTCGCCGTAGGCACTGGGCTGCGCAACGAATGAACGTTAGTAACGCGGCGACAATGTCTTCAGCTAACACAACCGGACGGCCTGCTAAATGCGTCTTGTTGAGGGTAAATAACTCAGGAAAACTTCTGGAATTTGGCTTCGTCCTGCCAAAATTCCCGGCACTCGCGAATGAGATTTTTCAGAAATTCCTCGTCCTGTTTCAGGGAGCGCCATTCGCCCATGCCCAGCTTTTCGCAGAGCTTGTAGAAATTATCCCCCTGGCCTTTGGACCCTTGCACTTTCACCAAACAGCTGAGCGGGGGGCGGCCAGCTTCGTGTTCCGTGGCCGAGATTTCCGCGAGCATTTCATTGAGCCGGGATTTTTCATGAGAAATTTCCAGGTTTAACCCCAATTCGGCTTCCTGCACCAGCGTGAGGTAGCTCACGGTGCCGGTTTGCAGCCGGGAATAGCGGATTAAATACGTGCGAATACGACCAATCATGGCAGGGCTTGAAATGAACAAAAAACAGTTTGGGGGCTGAAAATTAGCGAAGTTTATTTGCACGGCGCAGCTTAGTTGGTGCGCCTTTGCTAATAATTTTCAGCCCGACGGGCTCGCCTCCTACCACAATCGTTCCTAAATTATAGAAACGGGGGTTTCGTGTTCGTTTTTTAGGAGCGGACCCGGCGGTTTTTAGTTGTTCTTAAGAAGCTGCTTCCGTAACCGAACGCAAAAATCAGCGTCCCTGGCGGCGTCTGATTTCTTTTTGTACCAGCAAAAATTCGCGGCTGCTCTGGCCCGCGATGGCCGTATTCTCGTCGGCCCGGCGCAGTAGGTAGGGCATCACGGCGGCCACGGGGCCGTAGGGCAGGTACTTGGCGGTGTTGAACCCGGCGTTGGCCAGGTTGTAGGTCAGGTTGTCGCTCATGCCGTAGAGCTGGGCAAACCACACGCGCAAGTCACCCGGGGCTAGGCCCGCCTGCTGCATAAGCTGGGTGAGGAGCAGGGAGCTAGCTTCGTTGTGAGTGCCGGCGCAGATACTAACGCGGTCGAGGTGCTCCACGCAATAGCGCAAGGTTTCGTCGTAGAGGTCGTCGGTGGCTTGCTTGGTGGAGTTGATGGGCGTTTGCTGGCCGCGCTGCTTGGCCACGCGGGCTTCTTTTTCCATGTAGGCCCCGCGCACCAGCTTGGCCCCCAGGTAGTAGCCGGCTTCGGCCGCGGCATCGTGGGCGGCCTTGAGGGCATCGAGCCGGTCGTGGCGATAGAGCTGGTAGGTATTCCAAACGATGGCCGTTTCGCGGTTATACTTGGCCATCATGTCGTAGGCCAGCAGGTCGATGGTGTGCTGGAACCAGCTTTCTTCCGCATCCACAAACAGGCGGACGCCGTGCTGGTGGGCACGGGCGCAAATGGCTTCTACCCGGGCCACGGCGCGGTTGTGGGCCGCTTCCTGCTCGGCGGTAAGGAGCTGGCCGACCTGAATTTTCTCCAGAATGGCCACGTTGGCCACGCCCGTCACTTTAAACACCGAAAACGGGATGTGCGCGGACCGGTGGGCTTCGTCAATGGTGGCCAGAATCTCGTCGCGGGTGCGGTCGTAGCTGCGGTCGTTGCCTTCGCCTTCCACCGAGTAGTCGAGGATGGTCCCGATGTTGTATTTGCCCAGCTCGGCCGTGACGGGGCGGCACTCGGCAATGGTTTCGCCCCCGCAAAACTGCTCAAAAATGGAGTGCTTGATGAGGAATTTGGTGCCGGGCAGGTTCCACTTCAGGGCCGTTTTCATGAGCCCACTGCCGGTTTTTACCAGGCTGCCATTGTTCATGGCCGCAAACAGCGCGTACACGCGGCGTAGCTGCGCATCGGACTTGGAAGCGAAGGCCACGCGGGTGTCTTCGAAGGAAATGGACGGAGCCTGGGTGGGAGCGGCAGACAGCATAAGGGGTGGGTAAACGTGAGAAAAAAGGGCCGGGACTTGTGGGCCGACGAAGGTAACCGGTAAACAACGTTTCGGGGAAACGAGTTACGTTTGCTTAGCTTTTCGGCCACTTGGTCGGAAGAATTTCCTCATTTGCCGGCTTCCACAATGCTTCCCGATACTAATACGTTCTTTACCCGGCTGTTGGCCCAAAAAGGCCAGCCCATTCTCATTGCCGGGCCGTGCTCGGCCGAAACCGAGGAGCAGGTAATGGCCACGGCCCACGGCCTGAAAGCGCTGGGGAAAATCGACCTGTTTCGGGCCGGTATTTGGAAGCCCCGCACCCGGCCCGGTTCGTTCGAGGGCATGGGCACGGTGGCTTTGCCGTGGCTGCAGCGCGTGAAGGCCGAAACCGGTATTCCCACCGCCATTGAAGTGGCCACGCCCCGCCATGTAGAAGACGCTCTGCGCCACGGCATCGACGTGCTCTGGATTGGGGCGCGCACCACCGTCAATCCCTTCGCGGTGCAGGAGCTGGCCGATGCCCTGGCCGGCACCGGCGTGCCCGTGATGGTGAAAAACCCCGTGAACCCCGACGTGGCCCTCTGGGCCGGCGCGCTGGAGCGCCTGGAACGGGCCGGGATTGCCGACCTGGCGGCCATTCACCGCGGGTTTAGCACGTTTGCGCCCAGCCGCTACCGCAATGCTCCCACCTGGATACTGCCCATTGAGCTAAAAACGCGTTTTCCGCACATTCCGCTCATCTGCGACCCCAGCCACATTGGCGGCCGGCGCGATTTGCTGCTGCCCATCGCCCAGAAGGCCCTGGACTTGGATTACGACGGCCTCATCATCGAAACCCACCCCGACCCGGACCACGCCCTGAGCGACGCCGAGCAACAGGTGACGCCCCAGCGCCTGGGCGAAATCCTCAGCGAGCTGAAGTACCGCTACCGCTCGTCCGACAACGCCGACTACCTCAACAAAGCCGAGGAGCTGCGCCAGAAGATGGACGTGGCCGACCGCGAAATCGTGGAAGCCCTGGCCCGCCGCATGGCCCTGGTAGAAGAATTGGCCGAATACAAAAAAGAAAATAATGTCAAAATCCTGCAACTCGACCGCTGGCAGGAAATCTTCAACACCCGCACCGAGTGGGCCAACAAGTTGAACGTGAACGACAAGTTCGTGGCCGAGCTTTATAAGTTGATTCACTTGGAAAGCATCCGCAAGCAGACGGAGGTGCTCAACGGCCGGCCGCTGGATGGTGTGGTGAACCTGGGGCCGGGACTGTAGGAGCGTTGATGGCGGTGGTGCCGGCCGCAGAATCTCGTTCGGGTGGCTACCTGTCGGCCGGGATAGTAAGGCAGATTCTACACCCCGCGGCACTCACGCGGGGCCGCGATGATTTACTGCCCATTGCGTGGAATTCATTCGCTGCCAAGGTTATACAAACGCGGGGTAAATATGGTATTGCGTTGAGTAGGAGTTGCTTTGCTTATTAATTTATGCTTTTCCAATGCGCATTAGCACGGGCTGCTTAATCAGGGAACATAAAATTAACATGGTTATTGTCGCATATATTGGCTTAATTTGTATGGAAAGCCATGATATGCTCTTAAGATGATATGATAATTATGCGTTAAAGTATAAAATTTCTATAATATAAAAATTGAATTTTTTTATTGATTTATAAGGCCTGATTTGATAATTATAATTACATGATTTCGCTCACAAGCCACTAAATAAACCGTCCAACAGTCTTTTCACCCTTTCTTTCTAACCATGAAACAACCGCTATTTTACTCCCTGTTGGCATTTCTGCTGGCGGTCTTGCTCGGAGCTACCCCGACAGCCGCCCAGAACCTGCTGCCTAATCCAGATTTTACGGCCCTCAACACCGGTTTTGTTTCGTTCTACAACTACGTGACGCCACCCGGTCTTGACCCAGGGGCGGGCAATTACACGGTAGGGACTGATAACAAAGCATTCAACCCCAACTTCCTCGCTAGCTACGGCGACCACACCACGGGCACCGGGAACTACATGATAGTAAACGCGGCCACATCGCCCACCGTCGTGTGGGAGCGAACGGTAACAGGCCTGCAAACCAATCAGCCGTATCAGTTTTCATTCTGGCTGCTAAACACCTTTCCGACCAGCAAAGCGCGGATGCAAGTGTCGGCCAATGGCACAGATGTGGGGCCAGTGTTCACCAACCCATCCGACGGCGGTGTTTGGCAGCTGAACACCGTGACGGTGAACCCCGGCGCGGGCACGCAGCTCATCATCCGGCTTCGCGACCTGAACCTGGACGGCAACGGCAACGACTTTGGCTTGGACGACATGTCGCTGACCGCGCCCGTGCCCAACCCCCTGCTCAGGGTCAATGATGTAACGACGGGCAGCATCAGTACGTCGGCCACCATCAACCCCACCCAGATTAACCCGCTCACGGCCACCATTACCGGGCCTGCCGGGGCCACGGTGGCCACGTTCACCCTCGGCACGGTGCCGGCCGTGGGCACCCTGCGCGTGGGCAGCGCCACCGGCCCGGTGGTGGCAGCGGGCCAGGTACTGACCGTGACCCAGGCCAGCCAGCTCTATTACCTGCCGGCCGGCAGCACCACCCAGAACGTCACATTCGCTTTTAGCGCCACCGATAGCAACGGCAACACCAGCGCCAACACGGCCACGTACACCATTCCGCTGGTAGCGCCGGCCGCGCCCGCGGGCTGTGGCCCAGCCTACGGCGGCGGTGCCTCGTCGAGCGGCTTATCGGCCGATTATTACCCCGGCTACTTCAATGATAACCTGGCCTTCTTCGGCAGCACCGCATCGGGCCTCACGCGCATCGACCCGCAGCTGAACTTTACAAGCACCACCACCACCGCGGCCGACGGCTGGGGCAACATCATTCCGCCGGCCAGCGTGGGCGGCAGTGCCACCGACCCCGACCGGTTTTCGGTGCGTCACCGGGGCAGTGTGTACATCCCCACGGCCGGGGCCTACACGTTCTACCTGACTTCTGACGACGCCTCGTACCTGTGGCTTGATGGCGCAGCCCTGGCCCCCACCATTGCCAATGCCACTATCAACAACGGCACAGCGCACGGGCCGCGCCTCGTGCAGGCCACGGCCACGCTCTCGGCCGGCTTGCACAACCTGTTGGTGTACTACGGCGAAAACGGCGGCGGCAACGTGCTCACGCTGGCCTACAGCAGCACCGCCGGCGCGGGCATCAGCCAGCAAATCGTTCCCAATAGCGCGCTCTGCGCCGGGCCCAGCGCGCTGCCCCCCACGGCCACGGCCGTGACCAACGCCCCGCCCATGCCGAGCACCAACGCCGCCACGGCCATTGCGGCGCTGGCCGGCTCCGACCCCAACCCCAGTGGGTCGGTCACGCGCTACATCATCAGCACCTTGCCCACGGCTGCCAGCGGCATCCTGTATTTGGGCGTGGACCCCGTGGTTGCCGGACAATCCATCACGGCCGCCGAAGCCGCCGGGCTCAGTTTCGACCCCGAGCCGAATTTTGCTGGCGATGCCACGTTTCTCTTCTTCGCGGTAAATAACGCTGGCATCGCGTCCAACTTACCGGCTACCTACACCATTCCGGTGGTGGGGCCGGTGGCCGACGTGACCACCAGCCTGAGCGGCCCCGCCACCCTAGGGGCCGGGCTGTCGTCGGGTACGTACACCGCCACGTTCACCAACAACGGCCCGCAGGCCGCTACGCAGGTAACTCAAACCGTGCGCTTGCCCACCGGGGCCAGCATGACGGCGGCCCAGCAAGCGGCCCTGCCGGCCTCGGCCGCTTACAACAGCACGACTAACACCATCACGTTCCAGACGGTGCCCGTGCTGAACAGCGGCGTTACCAACACCTACACGTTCAGCTTTACGGCACCTACGGCCCAAGGGGCCAACACGCTGCTGAGCACCGTAAGCACCAGTACCAGCCAGGGAGCCAATTCGGCCAAAGACCAATTTACCCTGAATGTGACCGTAACGGCGGGCAACTTCTTCGTGACCAATGACGACAGCAACGAGGTGCCAGGCAACAGCACGAAGTCGGGCAACGTCATCCTCAACGATGCCAACCCGGCCAACCTAGCCAATTCGGCCTTCACCGCCACGCTGCTGAGCAGCCCTGGTAACGGCACACTCATTTTTAACGCCGACGGCAGCTACAGCTACACGCCCAACAATGGCTACCTGGGCGCCGATAGCTTCACGTACCAAGTGTGCGTGCCAACAGCTACGCCGCAGTGCTCCAACGTGTCGACGGTGAAGTTGAACGTGTATGACGCCGGCTTGGTGTGCACCATTGGCACAGGTACCAACCTGATAAAAAACCCCAGCTTTACCAATGGGAATGCTGATTTTTCCAGCAGCTACGGCTACGTGGCCAACATACCTAACCGCAACGACGAGTTGATTCCCGAAGCGCTATACGCGGTGGGCAGCGATGCCTTCGAGTACCATCCCAGCTTCATCGGTACGGGCCGTACAGGCGTGGGCGACAACTTCATGATTGTAAACGGTTCGCAGAACTTGTCCATCGTGTACCAGCAAACCCTGACCGTGCGCCCCAACACGTATTACAGTTTCTCGGCCTACGCCAACAGCATCAACCCCGGCAGCCCCGCCCAGTTGGGCTTTGTTATCAACGGCAAATCCACATCCACGGTAACTACCCTGGACGGTACTACTAACTACGTGCGCATCGCGGACCTGTGGTTTTCAGGTCCCAGTACGACGGCCGTGTTTGAAATTCGCGACGTGAATAAGGCCTTCAGTGGCAACGACTTTGGCCTCGATGACCTGTACTTCGGTACCTGCGCCAAAGGGTTGGTGGCCAATAATGTAACCAACCGCACGCTCAGCAATACGGCCCCGTCGACCAGTATTCCGGCCCTGAGTGCTACCGTGACCGCCGGCCCGCCCCTCGATACGTTCACTATTCAGACGCTGCCGAACCCCGCCGCGGGCATTCTGTACTTTGGCGGCGCCCCCGTCATTCCGGGTCAGGTAATCCCGGCGACGCAAGCCAACCAGCTATTTTTCGACCCCGTCGCCCGCTTCGTCGGCGACGCCGTCTTCACCTACACGGCCACCGACGACAGCGGCGCGGGCAGCAACAACACCGCTACCTACACCCTGCCGATTGACAACCGCCCGCTGCCCGTGGAACTCGTCAGCTTCGAGGCCCAGGTGGTGCGCGCCGTGGATGTCCAGCTCACCTGGCGCACCGCTACCGAACTCAACAACGACCACTTCGAAGTGCAGCGCAGCGCCAACGGCCGCGAGTTTGAGCGCATTGCCCAAGTAGCCGGCCAGGGCACCAGCGCCAGCGCCACGTCCTACGCCCACACCGATGCGGGCATTGGCACCCGTACCGCCGGGCCGCTCTACTACCGCCTGCGCCAAGTGGACCGCGACGGCACCAGTGCTTTCTCGCAGGTGCAGACGGTGCGTTTTGGCAAAGCCGTGGCGCTCGCGCCGGCCATTAGCATCTACCCCAACCCCACCACCACTACCACCACCAGCCTCGACCTGGGCTTGCTGCCCGCCGGGGCCTACCAGGTGCGCGTGCTGGATGCCCTGGGCCGGCAAGTGCTGGCCGCTACCGGCGACGGTGGCACCGTCCTCCCGCTTGATTTGCGCACCGTGGCCACGGGCACGTACATCGTGCAAGTGCGTGGGGCCACCGGCCAGCAGTTCACCAAGCGCTTGGTGAAAGAATAGCGGCCACTACCGGCTGCCAATGCGAAACGCCAGGCTTTTCCCATCGGGAAGGGCCTGGCGTTTTGTATTGGGCTGTGGGTGAGTAAGTGCCTGCTGTTACGCATTGTATTGCGGGCGCGTCTGCGGCGCGCAGCCGCTTTGCCTCGGGCTCGGACGCGAACGACCCGCGGTCAGGCTGAACGGCCGCCCGCAGGTGGACGGCGTAGCGCACCCGGGGCCGGGACTGTAACGCCCGGCCTTAGTGGCGATGCCAGCGGTACGTTTCGTAGTAGCCCCTATCAACGCACGCCAATTCTCCCTTGATGCTTAAGATTGTATCGGCGGGAGATAAGCGAATAATGTATTCGTGTAATTCGTTATTGGGTATCTGCGGCTCAGCAGTGTAGTGCACCAGATTGATGCCTGACGGTGGGGGTTGGGTGCCGCATTGGTTAAGCACACCTAAACTTAATTTATATACCGGTTGCATGGCCGGTTGCCGGTTGTGGTAGATATGGACGAGCCCGTCAGTTTTGAAAATCAGTTCCCGACTGAAGCCCACGCTGGCCGGCGTGAGCTGGCGTGACATGCCGGTGCTGCTTTGCCACTCCCAATAGCCGGTCGACTGGAGTAGCATATCCATGTCACCAATCTGGGCAGATTTGGGGTCGGTTTCAGCCCCGGTTTTGGATGTGCAGCTGCTGGCGGCGAGTAGGCTTAGTAGTAGTAGGTAAGAAAAGGTGAATTTCATATAAAGGGTAAGGTTGGAAGAAAATGACTTGCAAAGATTACAATAAACGTCGTTTCCAGATAATAGCCTTCCTAGTGACGGATGTAATTAGCCGTAAGACCGTCATCCGGTGTCGTCGGACAAGAACAAATCGGAGGGCGAAATACCGTGACTAAGAAATCCGGGCCTAAGGTTGCGCGCGTGGTAGCCGGGCAGCCGTTTTTTGTGCCGACTTTTGCCCCATGGACAATTCCGTTATCATTGGTACCGCCGCCTTGCCGGCCCTGGCCGAATTCCTGGCCCGCCCGGCCGTAAGCCGGGTCTTCGTATTGGTTGATAGCAACACGGCCCGCCAATGCCTGCCGCTGCTCGAACCCCACCTGCCCGCCACTTATCACCTCATCGAAATCCCGGCTGGTGAAGAATATAAAACGCTGGCCAGCTGCGATACCGCGTGGGGCCAACTCACCGAGCAGCGCGCCGACCGCCACGCCGTGCTCGTGAACCTGGGCGGCGGCGTGGTCACGGATTTGGGTGGGTTTGCGGCGGCTCTCTACAAGCGCGGCATCCGCTTTGCGCAGGTGCCTACTACGCTGCTGGCGCAGGTAGATGCCAGCGTAGGGGGCAAAACCGGCGTCGATTTCCAAGGCTATAAAAACCAGCTGGGCGTGTTTCAGGCCCCCGCCGGCGTGTTCATCGAGCCGCAGTTTCTGCAAACCCTGGACCCGCACCAACTCAAATCCGGCTATGCCGAAGTGCTCAAGCACTGGCTTATTGCCGATGCCGACGCTTTCGACCAAAACCGCCGCCTGGGCTGGCTCACCGACGACTGGACGCCCATCATCCGCGAATCCGTGGCCCTCAAGCAGCGCATCGTGGCCCAGGACCCGCTCGAAGCCGGCCCGCGCAAGCTGCTCAATTTCGGCCACACCGTGGGCCACGCTTTGGAAAGTTTTCTGCTTACCCAGCCCGGCCGCGAGGCCCTGCATGGTGAGGCAGTGGCCGCCGGGCTAGTCTGCGAAAGCTGGCTTTCGGTGCAGCGTGGCCTGCTGAGCGCCGACGAGCTGGATAAAATCGAAACCTTCGTGTTCTCGGTGTTCGACAAATTATCCTTCGTCGGCCTGGAAACCGAGGCCATTGCGGAATTTGCGCTTCAGGACAAAAAAAACACGGGGGCTACCATCAATTGCACCTTGCTCAACGGCATTGGCAACGGCGTATTCGACCAACCCGTGACCTTGACCGAAATCGCCGAATCATTGCAGTATTATCATCGGTTGCAAGCCTAGGCTTGTAGCGCACGCGTTAGCTTGCGCCCCGCCGAAAAATTTTGTTTCAACGGCGCTTGCTGTGAAAGCGCCCTCATCAACCGGCGCAAGCTAACGCGTGCGCTGCAAGCTCTATGCACCTAACCTGGCCCGGCGGCCCGCTCGGCGGCACCGCCCAACTTCCGGCTTCAAAAAGCGAAGCCAACCGCGCCCTCATCCTGCAAGCCCTGGCCGGCGGCGGCACCCTAGGCAACCTCTCCGATGCCCACGATACCCAGCTCATGGGCCGCTTGCTAGCTGCCGCGCCCAGCACCAACTTGCTGGATGCCGAGGATGCCGGAACGGTGATGCGCTTCCTCACCGCCTACCTTACCGTAATCAATTGGCGCGGCCGCCTCACCGGTACTGCCCGTATGCAAGAGCGGCCCATTGCGGTGCTCGTAGAGGCCTTGCGGCAGGCCGGTGCCACGATTACTTACCTGAACAACGAAGGCTACCCGCCGTTGGAGCTGGCTGGTTTTGCCGCCGCCGCCGCAGGCACAGTACCCACCGAGCTGGCCGTGCGCGGCGATATCAGCAGCCAATACATTTCGGCCCTTTTGATGGTGGGCCCGCGCCTGCCCGGTGGCTTGCGCCTGCGCCTCACCGGCCACGTTGGCTCACGACCCTACATCAATATGACGGTGGCCCTGATGCAGCTTTTCGGCGCGGACTACTCGGCCGACGGCGACACGCTGACGGTGCGCGCCGGCCACTACCAACCCACCGACTACACGGTGGAATCGGACTGGTCGGCCGCTAGCTACTGGTATTCGCTGGTGGCGCTGGCCCCGGCCGGCTCCGAAATCACGCTGCCCGGCCTGCGCCGTCAGTCGTTGCAAGGCGACCAAGCCATTGCCGGGATGATGGCGCATTTTGGGGTGGAAACCACTTTCCTGCCCAACGGCATCCACTTGAAACAACAGCCGCTCACGGCCCTGGCCAGCCACCTGACCCTGGATTTTACCGATTGCCCCGACCTGGCCCAAACCGTGGCCGTGGTAGCTGCCGCCCTCAACCGGCCAGTGGACATGACGGGTCTGGAAAGCCTGCGCATCAAGGAAACGAACCGGATTTTGGCACTGCAAACCGAGCTGGCCAAATTCGGCGGCGATTTGCGCGAAGTTGGCGACGGCCGCTTCCGGGCCGAGTCGGTGGGGTTTGCGGTGAATGGCCAGTCCGTGGCCACCTACCACGACCACCGCATGGCCATGGCTTTCGCCCCGCTGGCTCTGCACGGCCCGCTCATTGTAGAAGCCCCGCTGGTAGTTAAAAAGTCGTACCCCCAATTCTGGAAAGAATTAGCAAAGAGTGGTTTTGTAATCAGCGAAGCTGACTGAAATAAGCGGCCGATTTTTGAAGCCGACTGCCGTACCAACTAAATAATTCACCGTCGACAATGTCAATTTTCGCGGCGGGGCAAATGGCCTGAAATTCGGCCAGGTGCTTCGCCCCGAATGGGTAGGGTTCCGACGAGAGCAGCATGCGCGCCGGTGCCGCCGCGGCCAGTTGTTCGGCACTGATTTCCGGATAGCGGGCCTGCTCGGCAAACACGTTGGCAAAGCCGGCCCGGCGCAGCATGTCGTCAATAAAAGTGCCTTTAGCAGCTACCATGTAAGGTTTGCGCCAGATAAAGTAGGCGGCCGAAGTCGGTGTTTCAGCAGTGGCCAGCACGGCGAAAGATGCGTCAATTGCTGCCGCCATTGCCTCCGCTTTTTCCTTGGCCCCGGCAATGAATCCGACGCGCCGAATCATGTCCAGTGCGTCCGGTAAATTGCTGATATCACTCAGCCAGACGGGGTAACTCTCTGCTAATTGCTCAATTCCACTTCGGTAATTCTCTTCTTTATTACCAATAATTAAATCGGGTTTTAGCGCAGCTATTTTTTCGAAATCAAAATTCTTAGTGCCACCAATAACCATGGCTTTTGTGCGCGCCTCGGCCGGGTGAACGCAGAATTTTGTGACGCCCACAACCTTTTCGCCCAGCCCCAAATCGAATAGCAGCTCCGTTTGCGAAGGCACCAGCGACATAATGCGCTGCGGCGGAAACGGTACTGCCACCCGCCGACCCATTTGGTCGGTCACGGTGAGCGGAGGTCTGAACCGCGGATTTATCGGATTCATCGGATTGGTTGGATTTTGGTGCCGATTACGTCTTAATTAATACAGTGTTGAACATGCCAAAAAAAGCCCGCAAAAACGGGCTTTTTTTTACCGACTTTCTATTAATACGCAGGATGTCGGCACCAGAATCCGACCAATTCGACGAATCCGCGGTTCAAACAAAATACCGGAAATCGTGGCCGTCCTCAATGCGCAGTAGCGTCTCATAAATCAATTTGGTTACACTCTCCACGTCGTCTTTGTGCACGGTTTCCACGGTGGTGTGCATGTATTTGAGTGGCAGCGAAATCAGCGCCGCCGCCACGCCCGAGCCCGAGTAGGCGAAGGCATCGGTATCGGTGCCGGTGGCGCGGGTGGCGGCGGCGCGCTGGAACGGAATGTCGGCCTGCTTAGCGGTTTCGATGATGAGGTCGCGCAGGTTGTTCTGCACGGCCGGGCCGTAGGTGATAACCGGGCCTTTGCCGCAGGAAATGTCGCCGGCCGTTTTTTTCTCATACATCGGCGACTGGCTGTCGTGCGTCACGTCGGTGAC
>JBBQSQ010000007.1:0-43844 GCA_038213745.1 Cytophagales bacterium | reverse complement strand
CTCACGGAGGGCGTTGACTACCAGGTGTTTTATGACCAGGCCAAGGTGAAAATCCTGAACCCGGCCTACCTGAACTCGGCCAACGAGCTGCGGGTGGAATTCGAGAAAAATGCCCTGGTGCAGGTGCAGCCGCGCCGGCTGGTGGGTGTGCGCCTCGACTATCGCCTGAACAAGGACGTGACCATTGGCGGCACGGCCCTGCACCTGCTGGAAAACCAGGCCCCTGGCATCAACCGGGTGAACATTGGCGACGAGCCGGGCAACAACACCATCGTGGGCCTGGACGGCAGCATTCGGAAAGACAGCCGGGTGCTGACCAAATACCTTGACATGCTGCCGTTTATCTCGACCAAGGAGATTTCGACCATTGCCTTCAGCGGGGAGTTTGCCAAGCTGCTGCCGGGCCGCTCGCAGCTGGGCAACGGGGAAAACGGCGTGAGCTACGTCGACGACTTTGAGAACGCGCGCACGCCCTACACGCTGGGCGGTCTGGCCTCAATTCCGGCCTGGCGGCTGGCCTCGACGCCGCTGCCCATCAACGGGAGCACGGCCGTGGGCCTGCCCTACAACTACCAGCGCGCCAAGCTGGCTTGGTACACCGTGGACCAGACCTACTACACCGGCGGCCCCAACGTGCCGGGTAACATTGGCGCGGGCGACCTGCTGAACCACTACACCCGCGGGGTGAAGCGCGACGAGGTGTTCCCGAACAAGGACCTGGGCGCGACCGGCAACGGCTACGAGTACACCTTCGACATGGCCTACTTCCCGCAGGAGCGGGGGCCGTATAACTACAACCCCAGCATCAGTA
The DNA here is from genome assembly GCA_038213745.1 of Cytophagales bacterium. GTDB lineage: Bacteria > Bacteroidota > Bacteroidia > Cytophagales > Hymenobacteraceae > Hymenobacter. Next base: position 43,033 of record JBBQSQ010000007.1, on the reverse strand, counting down.
CCGACGGCAAAACCTTTACCGGGGCCGAGCGGCCGCAGGACAAGTTCGGTGGCATCAGCCGGGCCATCACCTTCGATACCGACTTCGACAACGCCAACATCGAGTACCTGGAGTTTTGGATGATGGACCCGTTCATCAAAACCAATACCGACCGGGCCAATATCGTGGACTCCGATGGCAACAACAAGCCCAACACCACCGGCGGCGACCTGCTCATCAACCTGGGCAACGTGAGCGAAGACGCCCTGAAAGACGGCAACCAGCACGAGTTTGAGAACGGCCTGCCCGTGACGGCCGACCCGACCGACGTGGCCGATAACAGCAACCCCACGGTGTGGGGCCGCGTGACGCGCCAGCAGTTTCTGACCGATGCCTTCAACGCCGCCCCCGGGGCCCGCGCGGCGCAGGACGTGGGCCTCGATGGCGTGAACGACGACAACGAGCGCGCCCAAACCCAATACGGCCCGGCCTACACCGGCCTGACCGACCCCTCGGCCGACGATTTTCGCCACCACCTCGACCCGAGCTACGACCAGGCCAACGCCAAAATCCTGGCCCGCTACAAAAACTACAACGGCTACGACGGCAACTCGCCCGAAAACAGCCAGCTCAGCTCCACGGCTTTCCCCGACAAGGAGGACCTGAACCGCGACAACGTGGTGCAGGAAGTGGAGCGCTACTACGAGTACCGCATTCGCCTCGGGGCCAATGCTGGCGACCTGGACGTGGGCTCGAACTACATCATCGATAAGGTGACCAACCAAAACGCAAGTACCAGCGGCGACGCCGTGACGTGGTACCAGTTCCGTATTCCCATTCGGGAAAACTTTCGGGTGCAGGGCAACAACGGCCGCGAGTTCGGCTTCAAGTCCATCCGCTTCCTGCGCATGTACATGACCGGCTGGCAGGAGCCGGTGGTGCTGCGCCTGGTGCAGCCGCAGTTTGTGGCCAACCAGTGGCGCCGCTTCCTGTACCCCATCGTGGACAGCCGCCCGGGCGTGACGTCGCCCGTGAACCAGCTTACCGATGCCGACGCCTTCAACATCTCGACGGTGAGCGTGGAGGAAAACGGCATTGCCATCGGCGGGGGCATCCCGTACGTGTCGCCGCCCGGCATTCTGCGCGACAAGGAGTACGGCAGCAGCAGCACCTCGCGCCTGCAAAACGAGCAGAGCCTGCGCCTGGCCGTGGTGAACCTGCGCGACGGCTTCGCCAAGGCCGCTTATAAGAACATCACCATCAACATGCTGCGCTACAAGCGCCTGCGCATGTTCCTGCACGGCGACAGCGAGGACGAGAACGTGAAGGACGGCGAGGTGCAGGCCTTCATCCGCATCGGCACCGACTACACCCAGAACTACTACCAGTACTCACGGCCGCTGAACCTGACCAAGCCCGGCGAGCAGGGCCAGGAGCAAGTGTGGCGTCCGGACAACACCATCGACGTGGCGTTCCAGGACTTTATCGATGCCAAGGCCCGGCGCAACCAGACCTTCGGCAACAACCCGCTGATTCCCTTCACCGTGGACCTGCCCAACGGGGCCAGCATTACGGTGGTGGGCAACCCCGACTTCTCGGCGGTGCAGGGCGTGATGATTGGCCTGCTGAACCCCGTGGGCGGCGTGGACCCCACCGCGTCGTCGAAAACCGTGAACCTGTGGGCCGACGAGTTCCGGGTGTTCGATTTTGAGCAGCAGGCCGGTTACGCGGCCACGGCCCGCCTCAGCGTGAAGCTGGCCGACCTGGCCAATATTACGGCCACGGGCAGCTTCACGAGCGTGGGTTTCGGCGGCTTGCAGGACAAAGTGCAGCAGCGCTCGATTGACGACGTGTTTCGCGGCGACCTGAACGCCACCGTGGCGGCCGAGAAATTCCTGCCCGAGCAGCTGCACCTGCGCGTGCCGGTGCTGCTGCAAATTGGCAAGGAAACCCGCTCGCCCCTCTACGACCCCCTCGACCCCGACACCAAGCTGGCGCAGAGCCTCCAGAAATTTAAGAACGCCGACAATTCCATCAATTCGCAGGCCCAGGCCGAGTACCGCAACAAGGTCATCGACCAGACCTTGAGCCGCAGCGTGGCGGTGCTGAACGTGCGCAAGGAGCGCGGCCCCGACAAGCCCGGCGCGGCCCCGTCCAAGCCCAAGCCCTGGGACATCGAGAACGTTGCGCTGAGCTACTCGCTCACCGACCGCCTGCACACCGACATCCGCACCGACCGCGACTACTCCAAGGCCTACACCGCCGCCGTGGCCTACGTGTACCAGACCACGCCGAAGAACTACACGCCGCTGGCCAAAATCAAGCTCCTGGACAATCCCTACCTGAAGATTTTTCAGGGCCTGAACTTCACGCCGCTGCCCTCGCGCTTCTCGTTCCGCACCGACATTGACCGGCGCTACAACGAGCGGTTCCTGCAACGCGTGCTGGTCCCCGGCGAGGTGCCCAGCACGCTCGGCATTGCGCCCGTCATTCAGAAGTCCTTCTACATTAGCCGGATTTACGACCTGAAGTGGGACCTGACCAAGAGCCTGATTTTCGACTATACCGCCACCAACCGGGGCGTGGTGGACGAAGGCCCCGGCCGCACCATCGGCAACAGCGACCAGGCCATTCGCAACCGCAGCCTCCAGCAGCAAAACCTGCTCCGCGGCGGCCGCACCGTCAACTTCAACCAGGTAGCCGCGCTCACCTACCGCTTGCCGCTGGACAAGTTCCCGCTCACCGACTGGCTGAGCGCCGACACGCGCTACGCGGCCACCTACAGCTGGCAGGCCGCCTCCGTGGGCCAGCGCGCCCCCGTGAACCCCACCAGCCTCACCGACACCACCACCGTACCGGTGAACCTGGGCAACACCATTCAGAACAACGCCGAAATCAGCGCCAATGGCAAGATTGATTTGGTGAAGCTCTACAACAAGGTGAAGTTCCTGAACATCATCAACAACGCCCCGCCGCCCGTCGACAAGCCCCGCGGCCGGCTCATTGGCCCCGTGCGCGGCCCGGCTGACCAAGCGGCCGCCGCCATCCCCGCCGATACCACCCGCGAGAAGGCGCGCTTCATCAAAGCCGTGCTGCGCTCGCTGATGACGGCCCGCTCCATCAACTTCACTTACGCCCGTTCCAACGGCACGCTGCTGCCCGGCTACCTGCCCAAAACCAAGCAGTTTGGCTTCAACGAAGGCTTCACGGCCCCCGGCCTGCCCTTCATCCTGGGCCAGCAGTACAGCACCCTGGGTGAGCTGGATGGCCTCTACCAGCTAGCCAACCGCAACGGCTGGTACACCGACCGCAGCGAGTACCTCAACACGCCGCTCAGCTCGCTGCTCACCGAAACCCTGACGCTGCGCACGGCCCTGGAGCCATTCCGCGATTTCAACATTCAGGTAGATGCCCGCCGGCAGCTGGCCCGCAACCTCGACGCCTATTACCGCCGCACCCTCAACCCGGAAACGCTGGTGCCCATCAACGCGCCCATTGTGCCCCAAACGCTGGGTTCGGGGTCGTTCAGCACGTCCACCGTCACCATCCAGACCTTGTTTGGCGACCTTGGGGCCAACGGCGAAACCTCGAAGGCCTTCACTCAGTTCGTGAAAAACCGGGAGTTTGTGCGCGATAAGCTCAACGCGGCCAACAACAGCCCCTTGGGCACCTACGGCTACAACTCGCAGGACGTGCTGGTGCAGAGCTTCATCGATGCCTACCACGGCCAGTCATCGAACGGCTACAAGGCCAAGAAATTTGACCCCTTCGCTTTGCTGCCGCTGCCCAACTGGCGCGTCGACTACAACGGTTTTGCCCAGTTGCCGCTCGTCAAGCGGTACTTCTCCTCGTTCACCATCAACCACGCCTACTCGTCCATCTACAGCGTGGGCAGCTACACCACGGCCAATACCTACGCGGCCGAGCCCAGCTTTGGGGACCCCGGCCGGCCGCCGGCCACGCCTTTCCAGGTCAATAATACCGGCCAATTCATTCCTTACTACGTGGTGGGGCAAGTGAGTATTGTGGAGCGCCTAGCCCCGCTGGTGGGGGTCAATTTCCAGACCGTGAGCAAATTCACCGGCCGCATCGAGTACCGCACCGACCGGCTGGTTTCGCTGAACGTCACCAACGCGCAGGTGACGGAGCTGTCGACCAAGGAGTTCGTGATTGGCCTCGGCTACGCCACCAACAGCCTCAAGCTGCCTTTCCGGGTAGGCGGCGAGCAGCGGGTGCTGAAAAACAACCTCACCGCCCGCCTCGACCTTAGCATCCGCGACAACATCACCGTGCAGCGCAGCATCCGTGACTCGGCCGACCCCGGCAATCCCTTGGGCCAGGCCCCCTCGGTGGGCACCCCCCTCAGCCTGATTACCAATGGCTCGCAGACCATCCAGTTGCGCCCCACCATCGACTACCTGCTCAATACCCGCCTCAACCTACAGTTCTACTACAGCCAAACCATCACCACGCCGCGCATCAGCAACGCCTTCCGCAACGCCACCACTGAAGGCGGCATGCAGCTACGCTACAGCCTGACGCAGTAGTGGGTTGGTGGATGGGTGGATTGGCGGATGAATAAAGGCCATTGCGTACTTTTGAACAGCCAATCCATCATTCCACCCATCCGCCAATCCACCATTTCGCCCATCCGCTAATCCACCCATCCACCATTTCACCACTCCGCCAAATGAATTTGCCCGCCACGCTGCATTACACCAAGGACCACGAATGGATTCGCGTTGAAGGCGACGTCGCTTTCGTGGGCATCACCGACCACGCGCAGAAAGAGCTGGGCGACATCGTGTACGTTGACATCGATACCCTCGACAAGGACGTGGCCCAGCACGCCGTGTTCGGCACCGTAGAGGCCGTGAAAACGGTTTCGGACCTTTTTAGCCCCATCACCGGCACCGTGCTGGAGGTGAACTCCAAGCTGGCCGACTCGCCCGAAACTGTGAATTCTGACCCTTACGGCGACGGCTGGATGGTGAAAATCTCCATTGCCAACCCCGAAGAGCTGAAAGAGCTGCTCACCGCCGAAGCCTACGGCGAGCTGGTGGGGGCCTAGAAATGCCGCGCCGGCGTTAGCTTGTGCGTTGTGATGCCCATTCTGCCCCAACCCCAGCCCACGCCGCCGCTCCGCGCCAGCCACCGCTACACCGTCCTCGCCTTGCTCTGGACCGTAGTCGTGCTGGTGCTCACCCTCACGCCCGCCGCTGAAATGCCGAGCACGCCCGTCTGGGAGCTGTTGTCGTTCGACACAGCGGCCCATGCGGGCGTGTTTTTCGTGCTGGCGGGGCTCTACGGGCTGGCCCTGCGGCAGCGGCGCTGGCCGTGGGTAGCGCGCCGTACCGGATTGGCGGTGTTCGTGGGCTGCACGCTCCTGGGCGCGGCCATCGAGGTGCTGCAATACAACATGAAGCTGGGCCGCCACGGTGAGTGGACCGACTTGCTGAGCGATGCCATTGGCGCGGCGCTGGGCGTGGGCGTGGCGCAGGCCTGGGCCCGCCGGAAGCCCCAGGCTATTCGCGTGGTTTGCTGGGTTGGGCTTTTGGGCGCGGCTGCGCTGGACCCGACCCCCGCCTGGGCCCAGGACGTAGCCCGGGCCCACCAAACCATTGAAAAGCTGGCCTCGCCCGGCCTGTACGGGCGCGGCTACGTGCAGCAAGGCGAGCACCTTGCGGCTGCCTACCTCCGGGGCCGCTTCCGGGAGCTGAAGCTAATGCCGCTGGCACCGGAGTATACCCAGCCTTTTGGGCTGGATGTGAACACGTTTCCGGGAAAAGTCAGCCTGTCAGTAAGCCACACGGTCACGCTGGATAAAATTGTCAGAAGGGACCTTGTTGTCGGAACCGATTTCATAGTTGCCCCCCAATCGGGAGGTTCTACGGGATACCAAATAGGAGGAGCGTTTCGGCTAGATACGCTCTGCTTCACAGTGCCATCCGTTCAGGGAATGGTGCGCGGTCAAGTGCGTCCAATGTTGGCAGGGCTGGGAAAAAAGCCGTTTCTGGTGCTTACTGCCCGCGACGAACAACGCCTCGTCACCTTGCCGCTACCGCTGCGTCAGGCCCTGGATTCCTTGCTCAACCGGATAGTATTGGTGCCGAAGCTCACCGCTTCGCTCGCCTCTACGCAGGCGTCCGGCGTTCGGTTTGAAGCCCTCAACGAACCGGCCGTGTGGTACCCACCCAGCCAGAGCGGCCCCGTAGATTTAGTCGCTTATCAGGTTGATGCCCAACTCCGGCGCAACTACCAAACCCAGAACCTGGCCGCCATAATCCGGGGCACCTCCCAGCCCGATTCCTTCCTCGTCGTATCGGCTCACTACGACCATCTGGGCACGATGGGCCGCCAAGCGTATTTCCCCGGTGCCAACGACAATGCCAGCGGCGTGGCCCTGCTCCTGGAGCTGGCGGCGCACTACGCCCGCCCCGAAAACCGGCCCGGGTACTCCGTCGTGTTCCTGCTCTTTGGGGCCGAAGAAGCCGGCTTGGTGGGTTCCCGCTACTTTGTGGCCCACCCGCTCATCCCGCTCAAAAGCATCAAGTTCCTGGTCAATCTCGACCTGCTGGGCACCGGCGAGCAGGGCGCTACCGTCGTCAACGGCCGCATTTTTGAAGCACCCTACCGCCGCCTCGTGGCCCTCAACGATGCGCACCACTACCTGCCGGCCCTGGGGGCCCGGGGCCGCGCCGCCAATTCCGACCACTTCCCGTTTTCCGAAGCCGGCGTACCCGCATTTTTCATCTATACCCGCGGCGGCAGCACCGCCTACCACGATGTGAACGACCAGCCCGCGGCGCTCTCACTGGCAGGCTTCGCCGGGGCCTTCGGGCTGGTACGCGATTTCATGAACGAGCTAGGCGCAGCCCCCGAAGCAAAAAAATAAGGTCGGTAACCGAACCCGCGTCCGACTACCGACCTCATCATTAACCATTAACCATTAACCACTTAGCCTTTGGCTTTTAGCGAGAGCATGATTTGTTTGGCGATGGGCTCCCACTCGGGCTTCTGGCGGTCGGCGCAGTTGAAGGTGCAAATCAGCAGTTTGCCTTCCACGTCGGTGAAGAACACCAGCGTGTACACTTCGTGGCCCATCTCAGGCTTCATGAACTCGAGGTAGCCTACTTTGCGGTTGTTGATGTTTTTTACCCCGTCGCCGAACCAGGTGGCGTCTTTGTACTGCTTGTGGTACGTCTTGCCAAACGACGCGGAATAGATGTCGACCATGTCTTGGTCGGCGTCGTTGTCGCTGTAGTTGAAGGCGAGGCTAATGAGGTTATTATTGGTAAAAATTACGCTCGGACGGCTCTCAGCCTTGGCGTAGGCGAAGTCCATCTGCTGCTCGGTCATTACCTCGAAACCCTTGGGAATCAGGATTTCCACTCGCTCGCTGAGCACGCGTTTCTTCACCAGCTCAATCTCGGATGCGGGACGCGCAGCCATTAGGAACAGTCCTAGAATACAGAGTAAAAATGTAGATTTCATACTAATGGGGATAAGGAGGTGAGTAACAAAGCGCTATTTGCATAGCCAAGTTAGATACAATATTTAAACATCCAACTTTTGGGTTACAAATATTGCGATTTTTTCCGAAACGCTAACGAACGCGTCCGTCAGTTTGGTAATAACATGCTAACATTCGGAATGTTGCGTACAGGAAAAACCTACGCATTGTACCAGTTCAAAACGCTGGCCAAAAATATTTCCAAATCTATTTGATTGCAAAAAATAATGTTAAAATGCAATTTAAGCTCCTGAAATTCGTTCAGCGATGGCTAATACTCGGTGAACTACTCCCATGCGCCGACGGCAATCCTGCGCAATTTTAGAGAATGTTGTTTAATTGTTCTTTTATTTTTTCCAGCTCTTCTTTCATTCCTACTACGAGGTGCTGTACAGTGGCGTCGTTGGCCTTGGAGCCGATGGTATTGATTTCGCGACCAATTTCCTGGGCCAGAAAGCCGAGCTTTTTGCCCACGGCTTCGTCGGGCTGGTGCACGGCTTGCTCGAAGTAGGCCAGGTGGGCAGCCAGACGTACCTTTTCTTCGGCAATGTCCAGCTTCTCAATGTAGTAGAGCACTTCCTGCTCGAAGCGGGTGGCGTTGAAGTGCTCGTGGCTGGTGAGTTCGGCCAGGTGGCCGGCCAGGCGCTGGCGCACGTGCGCGATGCGGGCGGGGTCGTGTTGCTCCACGGCGGCCAGCTGCTGCCGAATGGTGGCCACGTAGCCCAGAATTTCGGTGCTGAGCGTGTGGCCTTCGTCCTGCCGGAATTGCTGCAGGGCTCCCAGCGCCTCGCTGAGCAGGGGCTGGAGTTCGGGCCAGGCGATTTCTTCGGCCGCGGGCTCGGCGTCGCGGGCTTCGGAAGCGCTGGGGATGACGCCGGGTAGGCGCAGGGCCGCCAGCAGGGTTTCTTCGCTGGCGCGCAGGCCCAGGGCTTGGGCCACGGCTTGCAGCTCGTGGAAGGCCGCTACCAGGGCTTCTTTGTTGAGCGTGGTGGCCGCGCGGGTGGCGGCGGGGCGCACGAACTCCAGGTTGAGGTTGACTTTGCCGCGCAGCAGGGCTTTGGCCAGGGTGTTGCGGATTTCGAGCTCATGCACTTGCAGGAAGCGGGGCAGGCGCAGCGTCAGGTCGAAAGTTTTGGAATTGATGGACTTCAGCTCGACGGTGGCCGTATAAGAATCGGTTTCGCGGTGGGCCTGGCCGTAGCCGGTCATGGAAAGGAGCATGGGAAAGAAAAATCGGCGGCGCAGCGGCCGGTGCAGTTTCAAAGCCCAAAGAACGGCATGCTTCGGCTATCTGAGGGAGTGGGGTGGTTTACAGGGCTCCAGGTGGGCAAGCGCAGGGGTGGGAACCACAAAAAGGCCGCAAAATTAGGCGTTAACGGGCAGTAGAAAAAATTGAAAACTAGCCCGTAACAATAACATAATCCGTCCGCTATATTCTCGTAACAGCCCCCCGGTAGTTTTGCAGCGTCAAACCAACTCACTGTTGTATGCGCTACTTGTTACTGGGGTTTTTGTTGTTGTGGATGAATGCGTTGGCCTTCGGTCAGCAGGGGACGTTGGTAGGAAAAGTAACGGACAAGAAGACCAGTGAGGGCGTGATTGGGGCCACCGTGCTGGTAACGGGCACCACCCAGGCGGCCCCCGTGAACGTGGACGGCAGCTACTCGCTGCCCCTCGACGCCGGCACGTACAACATCACGATGACCTACGTGGGCTACAAGCCACTCACCTTTCCCGGCATCGTTATTAAGAGCGGGGAAGCAACGACCCTGAACGGCTCGATGGAGGAAAGTGCCACCAGCTTGGGTGACGTAGTAGTAACCGGCGTGAAGCAAACCGGCACCGAAGTAGCCCTGATTCAGGACCTGAAAAAGAGCGAAGTGGTGGTGAGCGGCATGAGCAGCGACCAGATTGTGAAAACCCTGGACCGCGACGCCTCGGAAGTGGTGAAGCGGATTCCGGGCGTGACGGTGCAGAACAACAACTTTATCGTGATTCGCGGCCTGGCCGAGCGGTACAACACCGTGCTGCTGAACGATGCCCTCACGCCTTCGGCGGAGGTGGACACCCGCTCATTTTCGTTTGATATTCTGCCCAGCTCGGTGATTGACCGGGTCCTGATTTTCAAATCGGGCGCGCCCGAGCTGCCAGGCGAGTTTGGCGGCGGCGTGGTGAAGGTGTATACCAAGAACTCGGTGCTGGAAAATAGCACCAGCTTCACGATTTCGGGTTGGAATCGGTCCACTAATACTTTTAAGGACGGCTACTTGAGCAGCGACCACAGCTCGACCGATTTCCTGGGCTTCGACAACGGGCAGCGCAAGCTGCCTGGCAGCTTGGCTGGCCTGACGCCAAGTGCAGACCCTGGTGCCGAGCAACTTACGAGCATTCGCAACGACCTGCGCAACGAGTTTCTGCCCCGCAGCATCACCTCCCGGCCCGATTTGCGCATGTCGCTGGGCCTGAACCGGAAGTTTGAGATTGGCAGCGTGTACCTGAGCAATGTCACGTCCATTTCCTACTCTAACACCCAGGAACAATACGACTCGCACCGCCAGCGCTACGCCTACGACTACGCCCAGGAAAACAGCAAGCCGGCCGACCAACGTGCCGAGCCCGTGCTGAACCAGGATTACGTTGATACCCGCAGTCTTTCGGCCGTGCGCCTGGGCGTGATTCACAACTACCAGGTCCGCCTGAACGACCGTAACCGGTTGGAGTTTCGCAACTTCTTTAACCAGTACGGTACCGATGAAGTGGTGAATCGCCGCCTCGTGAACTACCCCGAACAGCAGGAGCGGAACGACTACATCCTGCACTACCAGAGCCGGAGTATTTATTCGGGGCAGCTGGGCGGTAGCCACGAAGTGGGCCCCGCTCGTCGCACGTTCGTGACCTGGGCTACTGGCTACAACTACGTGTACCGCGATGAACCCGATTACCGACTCAATCAGCAACTACGCGATTTGGTGCCCGGTAAAGAAGGCGCGGCAAATCCTGCGCCTTACCAGGTGGTTATAAACAAAGGCGTCATTAACGCAGATTCCCGCTTTTTTTCGAAGCTGAAGGAAAACACCTACATGGCCAGCGGTCAAATAGAACGCCGCTATAACCAGCGCGATACGTTGAGCGTGAATCAAATCAAGCTGCGGCTGGGCTTTTATGCCGAGGAGAAAAAGCGGGATTACGACAGCCGGTTCTTCAACTACGTTCCCGGTCGAAGCTTCGACCAGGGCATTCGCGACCAGCCGCTTTCTACCATTTTTAGTGCAGGCAATCTAGACCCGGTAAAGGGCCTGACGTTGAGCGAGAGCACCAATATTGATGACCGCTACACGGGTACCAACCGGTTGGTTGCCGGTTATCTGAGCACTGTGCTGCCGTTTTCTGACAAGTTTAATTTGTCGGGCGGGGTGCGCGTTGAGTACAACCGCAAATCCTTGGAATCTCCCAGCACGGTAAATAACCCTTATCTGGAAGAGAAAGTATTCTTTTTGCCCTCATTCAATGCCGCCTACAACTTCAACGACCGCAGCCTGATTCGGGCTGGGGGCAGCATCTCCGTGAACCGGCCCGAATTCCGGGAAATCGCACAGTACACGTACTACGACGTTAATAATAACTTTTTTATCACCGGAAACCAGAATTTGGTTACGGCACGCATTTACAATGCCGACCTGCGCTATGAGTTTTACCCAACCCGCTCAGAGTTGATTTCCGTGGGGGTGTTCTACAAGTATTTTACCAATGCTATTGAACAATTGACTTCTACTCGGTCAGGAGCCGACCTTTACCTGACGTATCAGAATGCAAAGCAGGCCTACGATATCGGAACCGAGCTGGAGGTGCGCAAGTCGCTGGTGGGTCTGACGGAGAGCAAGTTTTTAGAACGCTTTTCCCTCGTAGCCAATGCTTCACTCATTTATAGCCGCGTGAAGCTGGAAGACCTAGCGCAAAATAAAGACTTTGCACTGCCGCCCCGCCCGCTGCAGGGCCAGTCGCCCTACGTGCTGAACCTCGGCCTGTTCTACCAGGATACGGACAACAAATGGCAGGTATCGGCGCAGTACAACGTTATCGGCCAGCGCATCACCTTCGTGGGCGATTTGTTCCAGAACCCGTCTATTATCGAAATGCCCCGGCACGTTGTCGACCTGGCCCTGACAAAGGGCGTGGGCTCACACTTCGACATCCGGGCTGGCGTACAGAATCTGCTCAACCAAGAGGTGCAGCAATACTACGATTTCGACCGCAACGGCCGTATCAACGGCAACGAGAACGGCAAGTCCTTCGCGCGCTACAAGCGCGGGGTGTACTCGACACTGGGCGTGACGTACCATTTTTAGTGCAGGCCGATTGGCTGGCCGTAACATTGGCGTAACCGCATGATGGCGGAAAGGTAACCACCGCCGAAAAGCAGGCCCGTAGAAAGAAACAGACCTTTGTTTAACCAATTTCTCAATTCCTTACCATCACCTCATTTCTTTTTCGCCATGAAAAAAATTGTACTTCCGGCCTTACTCGCGCTGGCTTCAGTTGCGACGCCGCTGGCCCTGCGGGCCCAAACTGCATGCCCCGCCACGGCATCGAACGTGGTAACGGTAGCGGGCCAGACGATTACCACGAACACCACGTGGACGCGCAATAATATTTACCTGCTAAATGGCTTCGTGTACGTGGACAATGGTGCCACGCTCACCATCGAGTCGGGTACCCTTATCAAGGGCGACAAGGCCAACAAGGGTTCCCTTATCATCCGTCAAGGGGCTAAAATCAACGCTGCGGGCACTGCCACGCAGCCCATCGTCTTCACCTCGAACCAGCCCGCTGGTGCCCGCGCACCCGGCGACTGGGGTGGCGTAATTTTGCTAGGTCGTGCCCCGCAGAACCTGCCCGGCACTCCTACCATTGAGGGCGGCGTAGAGGGTACCTTCGGCGGCACCGACCCGCTTGATAACTCCGGCGTGATGCAGTACGTGCGCATTGAGTTCCCCGGCGTGGCGTTTCTGCCCGACAACGAAATCAACGGATTGACGCTGGGCGGCGTGGGTGCCGGCACCACCCTTGACCACATCCAGGTTACGGCTTCGGGCGATGACTCGTTTGAGTGGTTCGGCGGCACGGTGAACGCCAAGTACCTGATTGCCATGGCCGGCACCGACGACGATTTCGACACCGACAACGGCTTCTCGGGCCGGGTGCAGTACGGGGTGGCCGTGCGCGACCCCCAGCGCGGCGACTTCGCCTCGGGCGGTCTGTCGAACGGCTTCGAAAGCGACAACGACGCCACCGGTACTGCCAACACGCCCATCACCTCGGCCGTGTTCTCGAACATGACCATCCTGATGCCCAACCAGACCACCTACGCTACGCCGTTTGCCGGCGCTTCGGGGGCGTTGCTCCGCCGCAACTCGGCCGAGAGCATCTTCAACACCGTGTTTGCCAACCGCCGTTTCGGTGTGACGCTGAACAGCAACTCGGCTAACCTGACCACGGCCAACGCCGCCAGCAACGCCCTCCAGGTTCAGAATAACGTGTTTGCCGGCTACACCCCGCTGCCTGGCCGCGCGGCCCGCGTGACGAGCAGCAACGGTAACACGGCCGGTTTCAACATCAATACATTCATCGGTAGCAGCAACGACACCACCCGTACCGTAGCTGGCCTGGGTCTGAACGCCGACAACTTCGAGTTTAACGGGGTCTGCGGTAACAACAAGCAGTGCGCTCCGAACTTTAACCTGCCCGCCGCTTCCGCCCTGAACACCGGCGCGGCCTTCACCAGCGCCAAACTGACCAGCGCTGGCCAAGGCGTGAACGGTACCTTCGACGTAGTCACCTACCGCGGTGCTTTCGGGGCCACCAACTGGGCTACCGGCTGGACCAACTTCAACCCCCAGATTTCCTGCTACAACGTGGCCGGTGCCGTATTGGCCAACCGCGAGTCCATCAATTCGCCGCTGCAGGCCCTCTCCGTATCGCCAAACCCATCCACCGACGGGACCTCTGCTACCCTGAGCTTCGATGTGAAAACAGCTGCCACCGCCACCGTGCGCGTGGTGGACATGATGGGCCGCCAGGTGGCCATGGTGCTCAACGCTGGCAAGCTGGCCGCTGGCCCGCAGCGCCTGAACCTGCCTGCTACGCTGGCCCCCGGCGTGTACGTAGCTACCGTGACCACGGGCGACGCCCTGCAATCGGTGCGCTTCGTAGTGACCAAGTAAGTAGTCGTTCAAAAGTAAACGGGTTGTCCGTTGCTCGTTGTCAGTTGTAAGTCAACCGGTTAGCAAGTTGCTAACAACGAACAACTAATGCCTGACAACTTAACTCGCTGGCTGGCCCTGCGAAAGCGTTTGAAAGCCTGCCCCCGTTTGGGGGGCAGGCTTTTTGCGTTTTGAGGAAAACAAGCCTACGCTTCGGCGGTCCGGCCCGAGCAGTTGCACTTGGAGGTTTTGCTCCGCCCGCCGCTGGAATACCAGAAAATCCGGCTTGGGTACCGGGTTGCAGGATAATGTAATGCCATGCTCATATAAGAGTAATATGGCGGTGGCGGGGCGCTCAAGCCCGATTTTAACTTTGTGGGGTCGCTCCTAATCCGCTCCACATGCTACTCCGTCCCTGCGCTTTGCTCGTTGTATTGCTGGCGCTGGCCGGCGCAGCTACTGCCCAAACGGCTTCGGCCCTGCTGGTCCCTCAGACGGAAGCGGGACTGGCGTCGCCCGCTCCTTCCGCCCCCGTGCCGGCGGCTCCAGCCATCTACTTCGTCGCCGATGAGATGCCGGCCTTCCCCGGCGGTACGGCGGCCATGCTCACGTTTCTGAGCCGCAAAATCAACTACCCGGCGGCCGCCCTCGACCGCAGCGTGTCGGGCAAGGTGCACGTGGCGTTTGTGGTCGACCCCGAAGGCCGTTTGCATGACCCGCACGTGGTGCGCGGCCTGGGCTACGGGCTCGACGAGGAAGCCCTGCGGCTGGTGCGCATCATGCCCTGGTGGACACCCGGCCAGGTTCAGGGCCGGCCCGTGTGGGTGAGCGTGACGCTGCCCATTGCGTTTCGGGCGCTGTGAAGCGGGCCGGCCGGTCGCGGCCGCGAGACGGGCAGCAGGCTGTTGTTGCAGGTGCCCACTACGGTGCTGCGGCGCTCCAGCACCAGCGTGTCGCGCCAGAGGCCGTGCAGCTGCCCGATGCGCGCGTGCCGGCCCACCACCAGGAAACCGACTCCGTGGCATAGCCGCTGCACGGCCTGGTTTTCGGGAAAGACCGTGGCCTGGAGCGTCCAGATGCCGTGCGCTTCGGAGTCGGCCACTAGCGCCGCCAACAGGGCGCGCCCCGCGCCCTGGCCCTGGGCGGCAGGAGCCACGTAAACCTGAATTTCGGCCACGCCTGGCGGGGAGCCCCCGGCCGGGGCCAGGGCGGCCCAGCCCAGGAGGCCGCCGCTGGCGTGCAGGGCCACCAGGCGGCTATGGGGCAGGTGGGCTTTGTTCCAGCCCTGGCCACGGGTTACCGGGGTGGCGAAGCTGGCATTGCCGGTGGCTATGCCGGCCTCGTAAATAGCGCGTACTTGGGGCCAGTGGCGGGCCTCCATCGAACGTATGGTCATACCGGCCTGATTTGGGACGTGGCAAGCTGCACGGGCATTCCGTGGGCGGGGGAGAGGAAGCCAGGGCTACACCAGGCACCGGGCCGCGAAGGCGCAGCGGCGTATTTGCTGGCTGGCAACGGCCCAAATATAAGTGCCGCGGCAGGTCCTTCACCAGATGCTCATGTGATGTTAATGTTACCTGTCGGTGGGCCGATTGCTCGGGCAGGGAAGCGCGTAGCCATGGGGTTGGTGTGTTACTAAAATGTTAAAGCTTGGCGAGAAATACAACAATTCGGCAACAGACGCGGGGGAGCGGCAGCCGTTTAGCGGCCGGACCTTTGTCCCGCAATCAACCCCCCTTTGACTTTATGTTTGCTCCTACTCGTGTTTCTCGTGTTTTACTGCTGCTCGTGCTGCTGCTGGCCTTGGTGCCCGCTGGCTGGGCGCAGGTAACGACCTCGGCCCTGACGGGCAAAGTCACCTCCGACAAGGGCGAAGAGCTGATTGGCGTGACCGTGGTGGCCACCAACCTGCCCACTGGCACCAAGCGCGGCACCGGCACCGAGCCCGACGGCCGCTTTACGATTCCGAACCTGGCCCCCGGCGGCCCTTACGAGGTAACCGTAACCTACGTGGGCTTCAAGCCCCAGACCGTGGACGGCGTGTTCCTAACCCTCGGCAACAGCACCAAGCTCAACTTCGTGCTGGCCACCGAGGCCCAGCAGCTGAACGAGGTAGTGGTGGTGGGCAACACCCAGGCCACCAAAACCGGGGCCGGCACCACCGTAGGCCGCGAAGCCCTTCAGCAGCTGCCCACCATCTCGCGCAGCATTCAGGACTTTACGCGCCTCGACCCGCGCAACTCGGGCAACTCGTTTGCCGGCTCCAGCTTTCGCTACAACAACATTACCCTGGACGGGGCCGTGAACAACGACGCCATCGGCTTCTCGCCCTCGCTGGGCGGGCAGAGCGGCACCAGCGGCCTGCCCGGCGGCTCAGCCCGCGCCAACCCGATTTCGCTCGATGCCATTCAGGAAATCCAGGCATCGGTGGCGCCCTTTGATGTGAAGCTGGGCAACTTCACCGGCGGCTCGATTAACGCCGTGACGCGCTCCGGCACCAACGACTTCCACGGCTCGGTGTACGGCTACGGCCGCAACCAGAACGTGACCGGCCGCAGCATCGATGACAACCGCAGCAAAATCGGGACGGCCTACCACGACTACCAGACGGGTTTCCGGGTGGGTGGCCCAATTATCAAAAACAAGCTGTTCTTCTTTACCAACGCCGAAATTGCCCGCCGCCAGGAGCCGCAGTTTTACGGCGCAGGCACGCCCGGCTCGCCGGTGACGGTGGATTTGGCTCAGCGGATTTCGAGCAAACTGCAGGAAACCTACGGCTACAACGTGGGCGACTACGGCGACTACAACATCCACGCGAACTCGAACAAGATTTTCGCCCGCCTCGACTGGAACCTGAACGACAAAACCAGCATCGCGCTGCGCCACAACTACATCAACTCGACGGCCACCAACCTGGAGCGCTCGGGCAGCCTGTTTAAGTTTGGCTCGCAGGACTTCAACCAGAACAACGTACAGAACTCGACGGTGCTGGAGGTGAAGAGCAACTTCAGCAGCCAGTTTGCCAACAACCTGATTCTGGGCTACACCAACATCCACGATTACCGCGACCTGCTGGGCGGCCAGGGCACGCTGTTCCCGGCCGTGCAGATTAATAACGTGGGCACCGACGCCAGCAAGGCATACGTGGGCTCGAACCAGATTCTGCTGGGCTCGGACCGCGAAGCCAGCATCTTCAACACCCGCCAGAAGACGTTCGAAATCACCGACAACTTCACCTTTTACAAGGGCGCGCACGCCCTCACGCTGGGCACGCACAACGAGCTGTACCACATCGACTACGGCTTCATCAACTCCTGGAACGGCCGCATCGAGTACAACAATGTGGCCGACTTCATTGCCGACAAGCCCAACCGCATTCGCGGTACCTACAATAACGGCACCCGGGGCGACAACTCCTACGCCTACAACTACAACAACCCGTCGGCGGCGTTCAACATCAACTTCTTCAGCGCCTACCTGCAGGACGAGTGGAACGTGACCGACAAGCTGAAAGTAACGCCCGGCATTCGCTTCGACATTGCCTCGCTGCCCACCAAGCCGGCCCTGAACACCGGCCTGGTGAACAACCCGCAGAACGATGCCAACACCCTGAACCAGACTTACACCCATACGGCCTGGAAAGACCTCAACAACAACTACCTGGGCCAGCTGCAGGTGTCGCCCCGCCTGGGCTTCAACTACGACGTGAAGGGCGACGGCTCGGTGGTGCTGCGCGGCGGTACGGGCGTGTTTACGGGCCGGGTGCCATTTGCCTGGTTCGGCTACGCCTACTACAACAACGCCGTGAACTTCAACTCGGTGGACGTAAACAACATCCGGGCCACCAATAGCGGCGCGGGCACGGTGTACACGCTGAACGCGGACCCGAACAAGATTTACAGCCAGCTGCCGACCGCCGCTTACAACCCCAACAACCTGAAGGCCGGCACCACCGAGGTGAACCTGATTGACAACAACTTCAAGATGCCGCAGGTGTGGCGCTCGTCGCTGGCCCTGGACTACAAGCTGAAAACCGGCACCCGCTTCTCGGTGGAAGGCCTCTACACCAAGACCTTGCAGGACGTGAAGTTTGAGAACATCAACCTGACCGACAACGCGACGTACCTGGCCCAGGGCCCGACGGAAAGCCCGCGCTACGCGGCTCCGGCCGGCGGCAACTCTAAAGTAAACACCGGCTTCTCGAACGCCTTCTTCCTGACCAACACCCAGAAGGGCTATCGCTACCAACTGACCGGCTCGGTGGGCCAGACGATTAACAACCTGATTGATGCCTCGGTGGCCTACACCTACGGCAAGAGCTACGACATCAGCAACGGCATCCGGAACTCGCCCCAGAGCAACTGGGAGCTGAACCCGGCCCTGAACGTGAACAACCCGGCCCTGGCCTATTCCAACTTCGACCTGCGGCACCGCGTGGTGGCCTCCATCAACCTGCATAAGACCTTCGCCGAGCGCTTTACCGGCTACTTCACCTCGGTGCTGACCTACGCCAGCGGCTCGCCCTACACTTGGGTGTACAACAACAACTTCCTGGGCAACGGCCAGGCGAACGTGGAGTTGGCCTACATTCCGAACGGCCCGAGCGACATCACCTTCGTAACCAAAGGCGCCGTGCCCGTTACCACCGCCAACCCCAGCGGCTACGGCGTGGAAGCCAGCGGCGCGCAGTACAACTCCTTTAGCAGCTTCGTGAACGGCGACTCCTACCTGAGCACCCGCCGCGGCCAGTACGCCGAGCGCAACGCCGGCCGCACCCCCTGGAACAACCAGGCCGACGTGCGCTTCATGCTGGAAGCCAAGCTGGGCAACCTGGAGCCCAACGCCGCCGGCGTGGTGACCTCGGGCGGCCACACGCTCCAGATTTCGCTCGACCTCATCAACGTGGGCAACCTGCTGAATAAGAGCTGGGGCCGCCAGTACTTCGTGCCCAACACGTTCAACTCGACGCTGGGTACCGGCCTGACGCAAGTGGCCTTCGCCGACGCGGCGGGCAACATAGCCAGCAGCTACAGCGCCGCGACGTTCAACCGCCCGGCCTTCACCTACGGCACGCCGGCCACCTACTCCGTCGACCAGCTGGCCTCGCGCTGGCAGGGGCAGCTGGGCCTGCGCTACTCGTTCTAATGCCGCGTTTGGGTTGCTAAAGGCTTCGGCCCCGGTTCCGCACTGCGCGGGGCCGGGGCCGAATTGTTTGTGCCTAGATAGGCACGGCAATGGGTTTATCTTTGTCGGGCTGCCAAGTTTCTATAACCTATGATTACCCGTCAGGAGTTTCCCTATCTGCAAGAGCTGGTCATCAACGATGCCTATGCCGTGAAGAACCTGCGCGTGCCGGTGTTCGCGCCGGGGCAGGAGTTCAAGCATCTGGTGCTGACTGGGCGGAATGGTTCGGGTAAAACGACGATAATAAAGTCTGTCGCCGCCAAGATTCAATTTGATATATCAAGTTCAGAAAAACATCCGCATCAAATCAGAAATTTGGAAAGTTGGATTGGTAGCGCAACTGATAATGTCAGGATTGAAGAATATAGTCAACAACTCAAAGAGTTGATAGCAACGGAAACCGTATTCAAAACGAACTATATTCCTAGCGGGGATAATTTTTTTCCGTCTACTAAAAATGTTTTGATAGCATACTTTCCAGCATCTCGCAATGCTATGGTGGCAGCTGTTACCTCTCCAACCGTAGAGGATAAATACATAACAGCTTTAGCCAAACCTAGAGGAGTTGCAGATTTTGCCAGTCAATTCAAGCAGTATTTAGTCAATAAAAAAGTTAGCCAAGCACTAGCTCAAATAGAAGGCAAACTAGAAAAAGCTGCTGAACAAAACCAGTTTTTTGAGCAGTTGGAAAAACAGCTCGGTCAGTTATTCGCCGACGATGATTTGCAACTGGAATTTATCAGCGAAAGCTACGAGTTTCTGCTTCACTTAAGGGATGGACGAAAACTTACATTCAATCAGCTTTCCGCCGGTTTCTCCGCTTTCCTAAGCATCCTGATGGACCTGCTGATGCGCGTGGACCTCTTACGCAAGCAAGCCAACGATTACACCTATAACCCCTGCGGCTTCGTGCTCATCGACGAGCCAGAAACGCACCTGCACCTGGAGATGCAGTACCAGATATTGCCGCTGCTCACGAGTTTGTTTCCCAACCTGCAATTTATTGTAGCTACGCACTCGCCGGCGGTAGCATCGAGCATTAAGAATGCAACCATTTTTGATTTGAGCACCGGGCAGGCGCTGGGGGATACGGCGGCCGGCTCGTCGTTTTCGGAACTGATGCAGACGCACTTCGGGTTGGAAAACGAGTATTCCAACGTGGCTGATAAAATTCTTGAAGAGGTAACGGAAATCAGCGCCATGCCTGACCGGGCCGCCGCGCTGGCCCGGCTGCAGCGGCTGCTGGAAGAGCAGGGCCGCTACATGTCGCCGGTGCTGCGCCTCGATGTGCAGGCCCATCTATTGCACCTGCAACGCGAACAGGCTGCATGATTAGCTTGATGCGTCCGCCTGAACCGGCCTCACTAAGCACGCCGGAAATGCGCCAATACTTAGCTGATTGTGCCCAATACGAATCCAATTGCGCCGCCGCGCCCGACCCTAAAACGGTGCCGCGCCCGTCCAAACCAGGCAACTACCGCAGCTCCGATGTGCTGAGGGCATTTGACACGCACTTTTTCAGTAAATGCTACCTCACCGAGCAGTGGCACGGCAACTCGCACGAAATGGATGTGGACCATTTCATGCCGGTTAACCAAGACGCCGCACTCAAGTATGACTGGAATAACCTGTTCCCGGCCGCGCACAAGGCCAATATGATGCGCCCGCGTCTGTGGCCGGTAGGGGGGCTGCTCGACCCTTGCCGGGATGATGTTTCGTCGCGGTTACTGGCCACTATTGGTATAAATGGCACGAAGCCCCAGTTTGAAGCGGCTAACTCGACTGACCAGGCTGCCCGTAACACAGCTGATTTGCTAAACCTGCTGCATAATGGCAAATCGGGTGATGAAGAATCACGCCAGAACACTCGTCATTTGCGCGTGACCATTGCTGAGCAATATGACCGGATTCTGCACGCTATCATTCGGTTTCAGCGAGCGGAGAAAGCTGGTAGCCCCCAGCAGCTGGCCAATGCTCGCCGGGAGCTGCGAGGCTTACTTTCAAGGCAATCAGCTTTTACGCAATTGATGCGGGCAATGCCCGCAGTAGTAGAGTTTGTCCCGGCAGAGCTTTTGGATTAACGGTTGAAACCAATACTGCAAACCGTGAAAGTCCTTCATCTTCCCAAGTGGTACCCGCACCGCTACGACGACCAGGACGGCGACTTCGTGGGGCGGCACGTGGCGGCCATTGCGGCGCACGGCGGCGTGGAGGGCGCAGTGCTGTTTGCCGCCGTGGCACGGGGGCCGCTGCCGGGGCTCATTGATGCGGAAGAGGACTTCACCGGCCCCGTGCCCACGTTGCGCTACTACTACCGCGCCGCGCCCACTGGCCTCGCCTGGCTCGACAAGCCGCTGAAGCTGCTGCTGTACTATTGGTGCCTGCGGCGCGGCTACCGGCGGCTGCGGCGGCACTGGGGCGGCGCAAGGCCCGATGTAGTGCACGTGCACGTGCTGTTGCGCACGGGGCTGTTTGCGTGGGCCTTGCGGGCGCTGCGAGGCATTCCCTTCATCGTCACTGAGCACTGGACGCTGTATCTGCCCCAGCGGGCGGCGGGTATTTCCGGGCTGCGGCGGGTGCTCACGCGGGCCGTGGTGCGGTGGGCGGCGGCGCTGCACACGGTGTCGGGCGGGCTGCGCGACGCCATGGGCGCGCTGGGGTTCGTCAATCCCCACGCCGTCGTTATTGCCAATGTGGTGGATATGGACTTGTTTCGGCCACTGCCCGCCGGGGAGGAGGCTGAAGACCAGCCGGCCGCAGCAACGGCGTTGGCGGCTGCAACAGTTGCCCGGGAAACGCCCGCACCGCCCACGCTGCTGCACGTTTCGGCGTTCAACGACAAGGTGAAGAACCTGACCGGCGTGCTCCGCGTGGTGGCGCGGCTGCGGGATGCCTGGCCCGGCCTGCACCTGCGCATTGCCGGCTACGGCCCCGATGCGCAGTATTTGCAGGACTACGCCGCCGGGCTGGGCCTGCTGGCCGACAATACAGTGACCTTCCTGGGCAAGCTGCCGCACGCAGCCGTGGCCACCGAAATGGCCCACGCCACCGCCCTGGTATCCTTCAGCCGCGCCGAAACGTTTGGCTGCGTTTTGCTGGAGGCGCGGGCCTGCGGCTGCCCGGTAGTGGCCACACGCACCGGCGGCGTGCCCGAGCTTTTCCAGCCCGAAAATACCTTTGGCCTGCTGGTGCCGCCCGATGATGAAACGGCTTTACAAACGGCAATTACCCAGGTGATAAGTGGAACAGTTAGGTTCGACAAAATGCAGTTGCGCAGCAATGTAGCGGCGCAGTGTGCGCCGAGTGCCGTAGGGCAGGCATTTGGGCAATTATATCAAAAAGTATTAAACGAGTATTAAACGTACGGAACGAGTACAAAACAATCTTTTAGGAATGAGCTAGACAACCTCAACCAGACCAATACAACGTTCTTACGCCCAAGAATTTTTCCGCATGATAAAGCGCATTCTCCAGCATTTCGCGGCGCGGGTCCTCACGGCGGGGCTGGGCTTCGCGGTGGTGTGGCTTACGGCGCGGTACCTGGGGGCGGCGGGACGCGGGCAGGTCAGCTTGTTTTTTACCGATATGGCGGGGCTGGTGCTGCTGGCGGGGCTGGTCGGGGGCTCGTCGCTGATATACCTGGTGCCGCGGCGCAACGTGTGGCACCTGCTGCCGCCGGCCTACGGCTGGGCCGTGGTGGTGAGCGTGGCCGGCGCAGGCGCGGTGGGCCTGCTGCGGCCGGTTTCGCCGACATACCTGCTGCACCTCGGGGCCGTCACGCTGGTGCAGGTGCTGTTTTCCATCAACCTGTTCCTGCTGCTGGGGCGTAAGCGCGAACAGGCGTTCAACGTGCTCACCACCGCCCAAGCGGCGCTGTTGGCCGGGGCACTGGCGCTGGCCTTCGGGCCGTTGCATTGGGCCAGCGTAACGGCCTATTATTATGCTAATTACGTGGCCTACGGGTTCCCGTGGCTACTCAGCCTGGGGCTGCTCTTGCGGCTGCCCGATGCCTGGGGCAGCCGCGGGGCGCGCCGCCGGGTGGCGGCCCGCGAGCTGGCCCGCCATAGTCGCGGCGCGCACTTGTCCAACCTGCTTTCCTTTGCCAACTACCGCTTCGGCTACTACGTCGTGGCGTATTTATCCAGCGCCCAGGCGCTGGGCGTGCTCTCGGTAGGCGTGGCCCTGGCCGAGGCCATTTGGCTGATTCCGCGCAGCACGGCCCTGATTCAGTACGTGGCGCTGGTGAATGCTGCCGACCAGCGCGGCCAAACCTACGCGGCCCTGCGCGGCAGCCGGCTCACGCTGCTGGCCACGGCCGGCGCGGTGCTGGGGCTGGCCGCGGTGCCCGCCGCGTGGCTGGCGGCCGTTTTTGGCCCTGAGTTTGGGGCGGCGCACGGCGTGATTCTGGCGCTGGCTCCCGGCATCCTGTTCAACGGGGCGGGCATGCAGGCCAGCACGTATTTCAGCGGCACGGCCCGCTACCGCGTGAACAACCACGCGGCCCTGCTGGGGCTGGCCGTGACGGTGCCGGTGGCAATGCTGCTGGTGCCGCGCCTGGGCATGGTGGGCGCGGCGCTGGGCATGTCGGCTTCGTACGGGGCCAGCGCGGGCTACCTGTTTTGGCACTACTGCCGGGCCACGGGCGCGACCCGGGCCGACTTGCTCCCCGGCTGGGGCGACGTGCGCTGGCTGACGCTTCGCTTAATGAGGAATGAGGAATGAGGAATTTCGGACTCACTGGCCCATTTTTCAATTCCTCATTCCTCATTCCTCATTCCTCATTCCTCATTAAGCAAAGCGTTAATCACCGCACTACCTCCACCCAGCCTTTCACTTGGTGGCCGTCGGCGTAGGAGAGGAGGTAATAATACACGCCGTCGGGCTGGCCGTTGGCGTCCCATTCGTCGTGGTACGCGGCGGATTCGAAGACCTTCTGGCCCCAGCGGGAGAACACCTGGAGGCGCGCTACGCAGTCGGGCCCGAGCTTGAACGTTTCGTTTTGCTTGTCGCCGTTGGGGGTGATGATGTTGGGCACCTTGTGCTCCACCACTTCCACGGGCGGCGCGGAAAGCTGGGTTTCGCACCGGTCGGCGTTGTACCGGACCCGGACGCGCGGCTGGTAGCGGCCCGGCGCGGCGTAGGTGTGCGTGGGGTTTACGGCAGTTGACTGGGTGCCATCGCCAAAATCCCATACTGCCGTTTGGGCGATGAAATTGCTGGTAAGGGGCGACGCCACGGTGAAGCGCAGCGTAAGCGGCGCTAGGCGGGTTTCGGGGCAGGCGGCGGGCGTCCAGGAAGCCGTGAGCGGCGGCACCAGGGCCACCGCTATGCGCCGCGTAGCCGTGGCGGAACAGCTGCCGTTACTCACCGAGTACACCACGCTCACCGACCCGGCGAAGTTGGCCGCGGGCGTAAACACGAAGCCCGCGGCCGCGCTGCCGCTCACGCCCGGCCCGCTGAACGTGCCGCCGGCTGGGCTGCCCCGCAGCGCAAACGGCTGGGTGCTGCCAATGCACAGCAAGGTATCGGCCGGCAGGGTGGGCGCGGGCGGCAGCACGATGGTCACCGCCTGCTTGGCCTGCACCGTGCAAGCTCCTGAAACCACTGTATACACCAGCTGCACCGTGCCGGGTGCCAGGTTGGGCGAGAACACGAAGCCCGTAGCCGTGCTGCCGCTCACGCCCGGCCCGCTAAATGTGCCACCGGCCGGCGTACCCGCCAGCGGTACCACGGGCAGGGCCGGTGCGCCGGGCACCGGCAGGCAGTAGGTGGCCTGCGGCAACGCGGCGAAGCTCACCGTGGGCGGGGCCGTTACGGTAATGCGCCGGGTGCCGCTACAGTTGCTGCCCACGATGTAGGTCAGCGTATTCACCCCGGCCAGCGCCACGGTAGGCGTAAACACGAAGCCAGTGGCGGCGCTGCCCGTCACGCCGGGGCCGGTCCACTGGCCGCCGCCGGGGCTGCCCACCAGCGCCTGCGGCCCAGCCGTGGCGCACACCGCTTGGTCGGCACCCGCATTGGCGGCGTTGGAAATGGTAACGGCCTGCGTGGCCTGGGCGGTGCAGCCGCCCACCGTGAGGGAATACACCAACTGGAACGTGCCCGCCGTGGCGACGGTGCTGGGCGCAAACACGTAGCCCACCGCCACGTTGCCGCTCACGCCCGGTCCGCTGAACGTGCCACCCGCCGGCGTGCCCGTGAGGCGCACGGTGGGGAGGGCGGGCGAACCAGCGCTGGGCAGGCAATAAGTGGTTTGCGCCAACGGGGTGAACGTGACCGTGGGCGGAGCCGTCACGGTGATGCGGCGGGTGCCGGTGGTGGTGCACAGGCCCGTACTGAGCACCGTGTAGGTCAAGGTTTGAATCCCTTGCAGCGCCACCGACGGCGTGAACACAAAGCCCGTGGCCACGCTGCCCGTCACGCCGGGGCCGGTCCATAGGCCGCCGCTGGGGCTGCCCACCAGGGCCTGCGGTCCGGCCGTGGCGCACACCGCCTGGTCGTTGCCGGCATTGGCAATGCTGGGCTCGAAGTTGAACACAAAGGCCGCGTTGTTGCAGTTGGCGCTGGGGTTGAGGGTGGAATAGGTATTGGCCCCGGGCGGCACTGGGAAGCCCGAGCCCGCGCCGCAGGAACACACCGCCTGGTACACCACGCCGCGCGGGTCGAAGCGGGCCGTGCCGCCGTCCACGTGGTCGCCGCTGCCGCCGTTGGCCCCGTAGTAGGTGGCGTAGGCCAGGCTGCTGAGGCCGGCCGAAAACTGGGCCAGGTAGAAGTCGTTGGCGTCGGTGGTGGGCTGCACCGCGCCGGGCGTGATGGGCAGGCCGGCGGTGGTGCCGTTCAGGTTCAGGTAGGGTTCAGACCCGTAGCCCTGGTTGAGGACACCGCCCCAGCCGCAGACGTACACCCGGTCGCAACGGTCAACCAGAAAAGCCGTGGGGTCGATGTCAATGGTGGTGCGCCCGCTGCCAAACACGGTGGCCAGCTGCGTGGTGCCCAGGTTGGCATCGAGCTTGTGAATGAACTGCCGGCCGTTGGGGGTGGTGTAAAGGCCGGGCGTGGTGGGGTAAGCCCCGGCCGTTTGGCCCAGCACGTACACCCCGCCATCGGTGCCGAGCTGGAGGAAATAGCCTTGGTCATAGCTGGTGGTGCCCAAATAAGTGGCCCGCACGATGCTGGTGCCGCTGGCCGAGATGCGCGCCGCAAAGCCGTCCACGTCGCCGAGGCGGGTGGGGTGCAGACTGCCGGCGGTAGTCGGGAAGTTGGCGCTGAGCGTGCCCCCGGCCACGTACACGTCGCCGCTCCCCGGGGCCACCTGAATGGAGTAGGCCGCATCCGAAGCCGTTCCACCCAGCAGCCCGCCCCAAAGCATGGACGTGAGGCCGGGGTTGAGCTTGAACACGAGGCCGTCGGTGGTGCCGCCGCGGTACTGGTTATTAAACGTGGCTCCCGTGAGCGGGAAAATGGTGGAAGTAGTGTTCGAGGCCACGTACACGTTGTCGGCCGCGTCCACCAGAATGTCGCCCCGGAACGGGTCGCCGTAGTTGTGGGCCAGCTGCGCGGTGATGTTGGGGTTGAGGGGCAGCAGGCCGTCGTTGCCGGTGCCGCCCAGGTACGTGGAGCCCACCAGGCCCGAGCCAGCCGCGTTGAGGCGGGTTATCACCAGGTCCGAGCCGTTGGGCAGGCCGTAGCCCGCGCCGTAGCCGTAGGGGTCGGCAGTGGTGCCGCCCGCGAACCGGCCCTGCAAGGCCCCGGCGGTTACGGGGTAATTGTTGCTTGAGGTGGTGCCCAGCACCAACAGCTCGCCCAGGCTATTCACCACCAGACTGGCCGGAAAGTCGGCGCTGGCCCCGCCCAGGTAGGTGGCCCAGACCCGCGACGACGGCCCGTTGGCGCTCGTGTTGTACTTGATGATGCCAATGTCAATCAGGCCCGCAAACCGGGTTTGGAACGCGCCGGTAGTGGCAGGGTAGCCGACGGAGAACACAATGCCACCCGAGTACAGGTTGCCCTGCGCGTCGTAGGTGGCGGTGAAGCCCCAGTTGTCGGCCGTGGAGCCCGTGTAAGTCGCAAATACCACCACCGGGTCGATGGTCAGCGGACGCTTGGCATCGTACGGGCCCAGGGCGAAGCGGGCTACCGGGCCATCGAGCACGTAGCGGCAGGCCACGGGCCGGCGGCGGCCGGCGGCATCGGTTTGCCAGGCCTGCGGGGCGCGCTCCGTGACGGTGCCCACGCTGGTTTTCACCAGCAGGTTGCCGGCCTCGTCAAGGGCCAGGCCATCGGCCCCGTCGTGGCGCAGGCCAATGGCGGCCGGCTTGGCCCCGGGGGCCAGCTCAAAGTCGTATTCCAGGTGCTGGTCGGCGCTCTCGTACACCCGGGCGCTCACGCCCGGCCACAGCCCGGCGTAGTGCAGCGCGCGGAAGCTGCGCACGTCGCTGGCCCAGTGCCGGGCGTCGTTGCCGAGGAAGTAGTTGCGGTGCTCGGCCGTGGGCGTTTCGGGGGTGATGGTGGCCGGAGCCGCGCCCTCGAAGTGCAGGGTGAAGGCGTGGCCGCGCAGCAGGCTGTCGGCGGCGGGGGTGGGCGCGGGGCGCTTGCTGCCGTGGTCCAGCTGGGCCGGGCCGCCATCGGCGAGCAGCGAGAACGTCAGGCCATCGGCTTCGGCAAAAAGCCGGCCGCCGGGCAGGGCCGCCGCGTACTGGGCGTGGGCGTCCCACTGGCCTTTGTTTTCAATGAATTCGAGCGAGTGGCTGGCCGGGCCGGCGTGCGGTGGTGCCTGGGCAAAGGCGTTGGTAATGAGAAGTCCTAAGCCGGCGGTAGCAGCTAGAAGTAGCGGTAGTTTCATTAAAAATAAGGAAAGGAGATGAGTCGAAGGGTAAAGATAGAAGGTGAAAAAGGGGCCGCAATGGGGCAGGGGAAAAGGAACGGTCATGTCGAGCGCAGCCGAGACATGACCGTTCTTGCTTTTAGGCCCTGCCCGCTACCGCCGCACTTCCACCCAGCCCTTGGCGCGGCGGTCGTCGGCGTCGCGCAGCAGGTAGTAGTAGATGCCGTCGGGCAGGCCGGTGGCGTCCCAGTCGTTGTGGTAGTCGCCGGACGTGTACACCCGCTGGCCCCAGCGCGTGTATACTTCCAGCGTGGTGGGCCGGCAGCTGAAGCGGGGCTTGAAGGTCTGGTTCTGGTCGTCGCCGTTGGGCGTGATGATGTTCGGCACCTTGGCCTCGCCCACCCGTACGGGCGCAAAGCCGGTCAGCACCTCGCAATTGCCGTAGCGGGCCGTGAGCTTCACGGCGTAGCTGCCGGGCTGGAGGTAGCGGTGGGTAGGGGTGCGCTCGGTGCTCAGCGGGCTGCCATCGCCAAAATCCCAGCTGTAGGTGGCATTCGGGTCCAGCAGCACCGGCGTAAACGAAAATTCGAAAGGCGCGAGGCCGGCGTACTCGGGGAAGGAGGCGCACACGGGCAGGTTCAGGGGCTCGTCCTGGAACGAGGCCGGGGCCAGCACCACGGTGCGGGTAGCCGTGGCCTGGCAGGGCCCTTGGTTCAGGGTGTAGGTGAGGCGGAAAATGCCGCCCCGGTTGTTGGTATTGGGCGGTGTGAAAAGGCCGCTGGCCGTGACGCCCGGGCCGCTCCAGGTGCCGCCCGTGGGCGCGTAGCCGCGCAGCTGAAACGGCTGCCGCACATCGGCGCACAGCGTGGTGTCGCGGCCGGGCACGAGGGTGGGCGGCCGGCCTACCGTCACCTGCTGGCTGATGGTGCCGCAGCCCAGCGAATCGACCAGCGTGTAGGTGAGGGTGTGGGTGCCCGGGCCGGCCACGGCCGGGTCGAAGCGCCCGCCGGCCACGCCCGGCCCGGCGAAGGTGCCGCCCGCCGGCGTGGCCGCCAGCGCCACGGCCGCCAGCGTGATGCATTGCGGCGGCACCGGCGCGAAGGTGGGCACCACCGGCGGAGCCACCACGTAGCGCACGGTGCGGGTGCTCTGGCAGGTGCCCGTGGCCGCCACCGTGTAGGCCAGGCTGAACTGGCCCGGCCCCGCCGCAGCGGGCACAAAGCGGTAGCCGCCGCCCGGAATGGCCTGCACCCCCGGCCCGGCCCACACGCCGCCCGCGGGGCTGCCGCCCAGCGGCACGGGCGCGCCGTCCAGGCACACGAAGCGGCGCGGGCCGGCATCGGCCTGAATTATTTCAAAGTTCATTTTGAAGGCCCCGTTGTTGCAGTTCGCGCTGCCGTTGCGGACGGTGTAGCTGCCCGCGCCCGGCGGCAGCGGGAAGCCCTGGGCCCCGCCGCAGCCCGCGCACACGGCTTGGTACACGTAGCCGCGCTTGTCGAAGCGCGAGGTGCCGCCGTCCACGTGCTCGGCGTTGCCCGCTTGGCCGAAAAAGGTGGCGTACTCCAGGCCGCTCATGCCGGGGGCGAATTCGGCGAGGTAGAAGTCCGAGCCGTCGGTGGTGCGCTGCACGGCATCATTAGTCACGGGCAGGCCGGTGGTGCTGCCGCCCAGCCATCGGCCGCCCAGGTCGTTATCGAGCCCGCCCCAGCCGCTGATGTAAATCCGCTCGCAGTCATCGACCAAAAAGGCGGTGGGCACCAGGTTGGGCCCGCCGCGGGGACCGGTTCGGGTGCCAAACGCGGTGCTGTAGAAGCTGCTGGTCAGGTCCGGGTTCAGCTTCTGCACAAACTGCGAGCCGGTGGCGCTGCCGTACAGCCCCGGCGTGCTGGGAAACGTCCCCAGTGTTTGGCCCAGCAAATAGGCGTTGCCCGCTGCGTCGAGCTGAAGAAACTGCGCCTGGTCATACCCCGCCGTGCCGATGAACGTGGCGCGCTCCAGCGTGCGCCCATCAGGGCTGATGCGGGCCGCGAAGCCGTCGGCGCTGCCGCCCGGGGCCGTGGCGCGGTAGGCCCCAGCCGTGGCCGGGAAGTTGCCGGAAGTGGTGCCGCCGCACACGTACACCCGGCCCTGGGCGTCGCGCTGCACCGAGTACGCCGCTTCCGCCGCCGCGCCGCCAAGGAAGCCGGCCCACGTCACGGCGCTCAGGTTGGTGCTCAGCTTGCACACCAGCGCATCGGAGGGCCCGCCCCGGTACCCGCCGTTGAAACCCCGGGCCGTGCCCGGAAAAACGGCGGAGCTGGTGGCCGCCGCCACGTACACGTTGCCGTCCCCGTCCAGCAGCACGTCGCTGCGGAAAGGGTCGCCGTAGTTGGCCCAAATGGCGGCGGGCTGCCCCACCACGCCGTCGTTGCCGGCCCCGCCCAGGTAGGTACTGGCCAGCAGGGCGCTGCCATCGGCACTGAAGCGGCTCAGGACCAGGTCCGAGCCGTTGGGCATGTTGTAGGGCGCGCCGCCGCCGAACGGGTCGAGGCTGGAGCCGCCCCCGAAGCTGCGCTGCGCCGCGTTGCCGGTGGTCGGGAAGTTGGTGGAAGACGTGCTGCCCATTACCAGCAGTTCGTTCTGCGCATTCACCACCAGGCTGTGCGGAAAATCGGAGCTGTTGCCGCCCAGGTACGTGGCCCACACCCGCGCCGACGTGCCGGTGGTGGCGGTGTTGTACTTAATCAGCGCCATGTCCATGATGCTGCTGAAACTGGTGCGGTAAGCCCCCGTAGTGGCCGGAAACGCGCCGCCCATATCGAACACAATGCCGCCCGAGTACAGGTTGCCCGCGTTGTCGTACGTGGCGGTAAAGCCCCAGTTGTCGGCCGTCGAGCCGGTCAGGGTCGAGAACTGCACGGTGGGGTCGATGGTGAGAGGCAGGCTTTTATCGTAGGCCCCGAGGGCGAAGGTGACGGTGCGGCCCATGAGCACGTAGCGGCAGGCCACGGGTTGGCGCTGGCCGCTGGCGGTGGCCTGCCAGGCCTGCGGAGCCCGCTCGGTGGTGGTGCCCAGCGTGGTTTTGATGACGAGGTTGCCGGCCGCGTCCAGTGTCAGGGCCGAGGCGCCGTCGTAGCGCAGGGTCACGCGGGCGGGGTCGGCGCGGGGGGCCAGCAGCACGTCGTATTCCAGGTGCTGGCCGGTGTTTTCGTACAGCGTCAGGCCGATGCCAGGCCATAATTCCTCGTAGCGCAAGCGCCGGAACGCGCCCACGTGGCTGGCCCAGCGCCGGGCGTCGTTGCCCACAAAGTAGTTGCGCTCGCCGGGCGTGGGCGTCTCGGCCGTGAGGCGGACGCGGGCGTTGGCTTTCTCGAAGTGCACCGTGTAGGCGTGGGCCGCCAGTCTGGCCGCCGCGGGGGCCGCCCCCGGTGCCTGAACGTGGTTATACGTGAGCAAGGTCGGGTCCACGAAGGCGTACGTCAGGGCATCGGCCTGCACAAACAGGCGGCCCGCCGGCAGGGCGGCTTCGTAGCGCACGCGGCGGTCCCACTGGCCCTTGTTCTGGATGAATTCGAGGCTGGGCGTACCGGGCGCGGAAGTCCCGGCGTGGGCGGCCGCCCCCAACGTGAAGAGCAGCGCGAAAAGGGACAGCAGCGCCAGAAAACCACGACCAATAGTGCGGAAAAGTTGGGGCATACAAACGCCAGAGGCAGAAAGGGGTGGGACTAATGGAACGGCGTGGAAAGGGCCCGCGCAGGCAGTTGCGCCCAGGCCGGAAATGCGGCCGCGCAAAATTCGTGCAAGCTTCTGTGCAAAAGCGGGCGGCTCATGAGAATCCGGTAAAAGCCCAGGCGGACCTTCCTCACCTAAAGATAAATAAACCAGGGCCGGCCGCGGCCTGCTACCGGGGCCGCTACCTTTGCGGGCCTCTGTTCTTCGTGCCGTGCGTCGCTCTTTTGCTTTTAAAATTACGTTGCTGACCCTGGGCTGGCTGCTGCTGGCCATTGCCTGCGAGCAAGTGCCCGCGCGGGTGTTCTGGCCGGGGGTGTTTGGGGCGCTCACCACGCCGGTAGCGTTGCTGTGCACGTTTTTGCTGGCGCTGTACTGGCTGCGGCGTAACTGGCGGGTGGCGGTGCTGCCCGTGGTGGCGCTGGGGCTCACCTGGCCGCACGTGCAGCGCGGACTGGCGCTGCACGCTTCGCTTAATGAAGAATTAGGAATGAGGAATGAGGAATTGGGGACGAAAAAAGCGGAAGTGGGAAAGACCACAATTCCTCATTCCTCATTCTTCATTCCTCATTCCAAAAGCGTTTCGCTTTTGTCGGCCAACGTGCGCATCTTCAACGTGTATGCCCAGCTGCGCGACCCGGATTTTGCCTCGTCCAAGGGCTTTGTGCGCTGGCTGGCCACCAGCCCCGCCGATATACTTTGCCTGCAGGAATACTACAACGAGCCCCTGGGCAACAGCGAAGAGGCCCAGGTCTTTCACACCGAAGAGCGGCTGGGCCGCGGCAGTGGCCGCCACGCGTTTGTGTCGCCCAGCCTCACCAATGCCATTGGGGCGGAGTTCGGGCTAGCCATTTTCTCGCGCTTTGCCATTGTGCGACGCGGCACCATTGCCTTCGGCAAGCTCTCCCAAAATCACGCCATGTGGGCCGACCTGGCCCGGCCCGCCAGCCGCACCGGCACGGGCCGCCCCGATACCGTCCGCGTGTTCAACCTGCACCTGCAAAGCATGAGCATGGCCGAAAGCGACATCACCACCGCCACCACCAGCCGCGCCGGCCTCCGCCAAAAAGCCCCCAACCTGCTGCGCCGCTTCCGCAACGGGGCCGTGGCCCGCGGCACGCAGGTCGATACCGTGCTGGCCCGCGTGGCCCGCTCACCCTACCCCGTGCTCCTGGCCGGCGACACCAACGACCTGCCCTACTCCTACACCTACGACCAGCTGGCCGACCACCTCCAGAACGCCTGGGCCACCGCCGGCCTTGGCATTGGGGCCACCTACAACGGCAAGCTGCCGGGCCTGCGCATCGACCAGCAGTTTGCCGGCCCGCAGTGGCAGGTGCTGGGTTGCCGGGTGCACCAGGAAATAAAGTGGAGCGACCATTTCCCGGTCGAAGGGCTTTACCAGTTGGAGAACTAGAACGACAACTCCCCTCCTTTTTTAAGGAGGGGATGTTTTTGCGAAGCAAAAACGGGGGTGGTGAAATCGTTGAACGATACCCGAACAACCCATTGAACCAGCTTCGAACACCCAACTACTAATTAACGTTGAGTCCGTATCTCTGTCCGCGCCTGCTCAACGAATCGTTCAGGCATCGTTCAACGACTTTACCACCCCCGTTTTTGCTTCGCAAAAACTCCCCTCCTTAAAAAAGGAGGAGAGTTATCGTCGCTACCTTTGCCCCATGTCGCTTAGCCTTTATAACACGCTTACCCGCAAGAAAGAAGAATTCCAACCCGTGCACGCGCCCCAGGTGGGCGTGTACCTGTGCGGCCCTACTGTATATAGCGAGGCCCACCTGGGCAATGCGCGCGGCCCCGTGGTGTTCGACGTGCTCACCCGCTACCTGCGCCACCTCGGCTACCAGGTGCGCTACGTGCGCAACATCACCGACGTGGGCCACCTCGAAAGCGACACCGACACCGGCGAGGACAAGATGGAAAAAGCCGCACGCGCCGCCCGCATCGAGCCCATGCAGGTGGCCCAGCACTTCACCAACCGCTACCGTCAGCACATGCTGTCCTTGGGCTGCCTGCCGCCCGACATCGAACCCCAGGCCAGCGGCCACATCATCGAGCAGATTCAGGTCATCGAAGAAATTATCGGCAACGGCCTGGGCTACGAAGTCAACGGCTCCGTGTATTTCGACGTGCCCAAGTACAACGAGCAACACGACAAGGACGGCCGCTACGGCAAGCTCTCGAACCGCAGCATTGAGGACCAGCTGGCCGGAACCCGCGCCGGTCTCGAAGGTCAGAGCGAGAAGCGCAGCCCCTTGGATTTTGCCCTCTGGAAAAAGGCCTCGCCCGAGCACATCATGCGCTGGCCGTCGCCCTGGGGCGAGGGCTTCCCCGGCTGGCACCTCGAATGCTCGGCCATGAGCCGCAAGTACTTAGGTGATTTGTCGGACATTCACGGCGGCGGCCTCGACCTCATGTTTCCGCACCACGAATGCGAGATTGCGCAGAGCCAGGGCAGCCACGCGCACACCGACGAGGCCCGCTTCTGGGTGCACAACAACATGATAACCGTGAACGGTACCAAGATGAGCAAGAGCCTGGGCAACTTCGTGCTGCTCGGCGACATGTTCCAGGGGCCTACCGGGCCGCTGGCCTTCGGCTACTCGCCCATGGTGGTGCGCTTCTTCCTGCTGCAAGCCCACTACCGCTCGCCCGTCGACGTGAGCGATGACGCCCTGCAAGCCGCCCGCAAAGGCTACCGCAAGCTGATGAACGGCCTGCGGTTGCTGGATAAATTAGTTGTCCGTGAATCGTTGCCAGTTATTAGTGAGAACGATTCAAAAAAGCTGACAACTGACAACCAACAACTGACAACCGAAGCAACGCAGTTGCTTCAGCTAGCCGCCAAACCCGCCGAGTTTCTCAACGACGACCTGGCCACACCCCGCGCCCTGGCCGCCCTCTTCGACCTGCTCAAGCGCTTCAACACCCTGGCCGCTACCCCCGCTGCCCTGGCCGAAGTGAGTGCGGAAGCCCTGGCCCAGGCTGCCGCCACCTACCGCACCTTCGTGCAGGACGTGCTGGGCCTGACCGACGAGCCCCGCGCCAACGCCGAGCAGCTCCTTGCCCTTACCCTCAACTTCTACTCCGAAGCCAAAGCCGACAAAGCCTACGACAAAGTGGACGTTATCCGGGCCGCCCTCAAAGACCAGGGCATCGTGATAAAGGACACCAAGGCCGGCGTGGAGTGGGCGTATAGCGAAGAGTAGCTTTGCTTAGCTGTTAGCTAATAGCCGTTAGCTGTTAGCTGCTGCACTTGATAATAACGAAGAGCTAACAGCTAACGGCTATTAGCTAACAGCTAAAACATGAACCTCCGCCTTCCCCTCGCCGCGCTTGCCGGCCTGCTGTTCCTCACCGGCTGCCCGGACAAGAAGCCCGTCGAAACCGCCGACTCTGGCACGTCCGCCGAGCCCAAGCTGCCCAAGGCCCCGGTTTTCAATGCGGATTCAGCCTATGCCTTCACGGCCAAGCAGGTGGCGTTTGGGCCGCGCGTGCCCAACTCCAAGGCCCACGTGGCCACCGGCGACTGGCTGGTGGCCAAGTTCAAGGGCTACGGCC
This sequence comes from Cytophagales bacterium, assembly GCA_038213745.1. Lineage (GTDB taxonomy): Bacteria > Bacteroidota > Bacteroidia > Cytophagales > Hymenobacteraceae > Hymenobacter. Next base: position 8,046 of record JBBQSQ010000007.1, on the reverse strand, counting down.
TGAAGGTGCTGGAACAGCCCTTCCAGGCCATGACCTTTGACGGCACCAACATCCGGGCCCGCAACATCATTGCGCAGTACCAGCCCGCGGCCGTGCGCCGGGTGGCCATCTTCTCGCACTGGGATACCCGCCCCTTCGCCGACAACGACAAAGTCAAAAAGAATGCGCCCATGGATGGCGCGTCCGACGGGGCCAGCGGCGTGGCCGTGGCCCTGGAAATGGCCCGCATCTTCAGCCAGCTGCCCGACAGCCTGGCCCCCAATGTGGGCATCGATTTCATCCTCGTTGATGCCGAGGACTGGGGCTATGACGCGGGCACTCAGGCAAAGCTGAAAAATCAGCTCGACGGCAGCGGCGACTCCTGGTGCCTGGGTTCGCAGTACTGGGCCAAGCACCCGCTGCCCGCCGGCTACAAGGCCGAGTACGGCGTGCTGTTGGACATGGTAGGGGCTAAAAACGCTAGGTTCAGCCGCGAAGAATTGTCGCGTGAGAAGGCCCGGGGCCCGCTTGACAAAATCTGGAACGTGGCCGCCCAGATTGGCTACTCCGACTACTTCCTATTCCGCGACCCAGCAGGCGGCCTCACCGACGACCACGTGTACATCAACCAGTTGGGCGTGCCCACCCTCGATATTATCGACACGCTGCCCTACGACAGCCCCCAGCTCTTCCAGGACTACCACCACACCACCCAGGACAACATGAGCATCATCGACCGCAAGACGCTTAAAGCCGTGGGCCAAACCCTCACCCAGGCGCTGTACGTGGACTAAGGCAGTTTTGGCGTTGGTATACGGGGTGTAGAGACGCGACCCTTCGCGTCTCTATCCCCCGTGCCTAGCGGTTAGCCGGGCACCGGTACCGTCCACCGTCAGCGTCACGGTTTGGCCTACCACCAGGGCCAGGTTGTCGGCCTCGTGGCCCACCGGGAAGCCGTAGCCCACCGGAAAATCATACTGCCGGGCGTAGGCATTGATAATTTCCAGGGCCGCGCTGCCGAAGGGAACGGTGTTGTCGCGCATGGCCGAAAAGTGGCCCACCACCAGGCCGGCCAGGCCGGCCAGCTGCCCGCTGCGGTGCAGGTGCAGCATCATCCGGTCGACGTGGTAGAGGTACTCGTCCAAATCTTCCAAGAACAGGATGCGGCCCGCAAAACCCGCCTGCGACGCCGTGCCCGTAATGGTCTGGAGCAGGCTCAGGTTGCCGCCCACCAGCGCGCCGGTGGCGGTGCCGGGCCGGTTGAGGACGTGCGGGGCCACGGCAATGGGCTGAAACCCCTCGCCAAACAAGGCCCGGCGCAGGGTTTCGAGGGCCAGCTCGCCGCCTGCCTGGTGAAACAGCACCGGCATTACGCCGTGGATGCTGGCGTGGCCCAGGGCCAGCAAGTGGCTGTTGAACACGGTGATATCGGAGAAGCCGGCCACCCACTTGGGCTGGGCGCGGAAGCCGGCAAAGTCGAGCCCGTCCACGATGCGGGCCGAGCCGTAGCCGCCTCGGGCGCAGAGAATGGCCCGGATGCTGGGGTCGTCGAGCTGCTGCTGGAAATCGCGGCGGCGCAAGGTGTCGTCGCCGGCAAACTGGTGGTGGTCGCCGGCAATGCTCTCGCCCAGCACCACCTCCAGGCCCCAGCCTTGGAGGGTGGCAATGGCCGGAGCCAACTCGGCGGCCGAGATTTTGCGGGCGGGGCTCACCAAGGCCACGCGTTGGCCGGCTTGCAGGGCGGGGGGGAATTGAATCGACATACAGCAAGGAAGAAAAGCACCTGCAAATAACGCAGGTCGTAACTTCGGGAATAGCGCGGGCGCTACTTCTTCGGCCACTTCGTTCCGCGCAGCGTGGTTTTCAGGGCCGTGAAGGAATTAAAAATTAAAAATGAGGAATTAGAAATGAACAAGATGTTGAATGACAGATTTTTAATTCCTCATTTTTAATTTTTAATTCAACAAAAAAACCTGCTTAACCATACAGTTATGAAAACAACGCTTCTCCTCTTGCTATGCCTGCTGCTGGGCGGCCTGCACGTCGCCACGGCCCAGGTCGACACCACTCGCGGCCGCTACTACCAGCCCATTTTCGCGAACGTGACCGTGGCCGCCAACGTTGCTTACGGCGCGGCCCCCACCTACCTGGGTGCCGCCCAAACGCTGCTGATGGACATTTACCAGCCCACCGGCGACACGGAGGCGCGGCGGCCGGTCATCATCTTCGCGCACCAAGGCGGCTTCCTCACCGGCTCGCGCACCGATGCGTACATGGTTAACATCTGCACGCGCATGGCCCGGCTGGGCTACGTCACGGCCAGCATCGAGTACCGGCTGGGCTTCCCGCTCACGGGCCTGGCCGCCCCGGCCGACACGCCCGGCGTGGCCAAGGCCGCCCTGCGCGGCATGCAGGACCTGCGCGCCGCCGTGCGCTTCTTCCGAAAGGACGCCGCCACCACCAACACCTACCGCGCTAATCCCGGCTACATCGCGGTGGGCGGGTCGTCGGCCGGGGCCTTTGCCGCGCTCGAAGTGGGCTACATTGATAAAGCCAGCGAAGTGCCTGCCTATGCCGACCTCGTCGGGCTGGGCGGCATCGAAGGAGCCAGCGGCAACCCGGGCTACAGCAGCGCCGTGCTGGCCGTGCTCAACCTGAGCGGGGCCACCGAAAACCCCAGCGTCATCGAACCCGGCAATGCGCCGCTGCTCAGCGTGCACGGCACCGCCGATGGCACGGTGCCCTACTTCCAGGGTCGGGTGGGGTCGCTGCTGCCGCCCAAGTACGTGTACGGCAGCGGCCGGCTGCACCCCCGCGCCACGGCGGTGGGTATCCGCAACACGCTGGTGCGCCTGAGCCGGGCCGGGCACATTCCCTTCGAAAGCGCAACGGCCGCCGGCACGGCCTACGCCGACACCACGTTCCGCGCCATCCGGGATTTCCTGCGCCCCAGCCTGGGCCAGATGGGCACCGTGGTCACGGCCGCCACTCCCGGCCGCCAGCCGGCGCCCGTGGCCCAGGCCTACCCAAACCCCGCCGATGATGCCGTGCACTTGGTGCTGCCCGCCGCCTGGCTGAACCTCGCCGAAGCCCAACTGCTGGACGCCGCGGGCCGCGTGGTCCGCATCATCCAGCCCACCACCCTCAACCTGGCCCTGCCGCGCGGCGCGCTAAAAGCGGGGCTTTACCTGCTGAAATTCCCCGGCCAAGTGCCCGTGCGCGTGGAGTTCAGGTAGCGACTTAAGTACTCGTGCGGTAGTAGCCGCATGCTCCGGTCCGACCGCCCTAAGCGGTCCGACCGGTCGTCATAAGCACGTTCTGGTTATCAACGACAACCGGTCGGACCGCCTAGAGCGGTCGGACCGGAGCATGTGCCAACTAGACGTTCAAACGAATTGTCAAGCCAGCTCCGCTACGCTCGCTGCGCCAGCTACCGCCGTGGCAATAGGGCGGGCCTCGCCCCGCCGGGCCACAAACACCCCCACCCCGCGCAGTTCCTTGCGCCAGGCCCAGAGCTGTTGCAGCGCTACCGTGCCGGTGGCGTAGGGGCCGTGCGCGTCGGTTTGCAGGGCCTCGGACGGGAGTTCCAGCCACGTGAGCACTTCGCGCAGCACCCCGGCGTCGGGGTGCCGCACGTAGGCGTCAAGTTCCAGGCCGTGCGTTAGTTGGATGGCCGGCGCGGTGGCCTGCTTGGCGTAGCCGTAGCGGAAGCCGCGCCGCAGGGCCAGCGCATCGGCTAGCACGGCCGAGCCGGTGGGGTGGCCGCCCGCCCCGCGCCCGCGCAAAAACTGCGGGCCCGCGAAAGCCGCCTCAATCACCACGCCGTTGAACTCGTGCTCCACGGCAAACAGGGGCGACGCGGGGCCCACGAACTGCGGCGTTACCAACGCCGTGACGTGGCCGCTGGGCAAGCGGTAGAGCCCCGCCACCACCTTGATGCGCTGGCCCTGGGCGGCCGCGTGGGCAATATCGGCGGCGCTGATGTGCTCAATGCCCAGGTTCAGCACCTCGTCGGGGTTCAGAAACAAGCCGTAGGCGTGGGCCGCCAAAATCACGGCTTTCGAGCGTGGGTCGAACGCGCCCATGTCGAGCGACGGGTCGGTTTCAGCGAAGCCCTGGGCCTGGGCTTCGGCCAGCGCGGGGCCGTAGTCGGACCCTTCCTCGCTCATGCGCGTCAGCACGTAGTTCGAAGAGCCGTTGAAGATGCCCTGCACCGCGCGCAGGGGCTCGTGGCTGAAGTAGTTATCCAGCGTGCGAATAACCGGAATGCTGCCGCATACGGCCGCCTCGTAGAGCAGCGTGCCGCCGAATTCCTGTTGCAAGTGCACCAGCTCAGGCAAGTGGCGGGCCAGCATGGCCTTGTTGGCCGTTACCACCCGGCGGCCCTGGCGCAGGGCCACGCTCACCAGCCGGAAGGCCTCGGCTGGGTCGTCAATCACCTCAATCAATAAGTCCAGTTCGGGGTCGTTCACCAGCTCATCGGCGTGGTAGCTGAACCGCTCGGCGGGCAGCGTGCGGGGCTTGTCGGGGTTCTTCACGGCAATGCGCGCCACCGTCAGGCCCAGGCCGGGCTGCTGCTGGAGGATGTCGTAAAAGCCCTGCCCCACGCAGCCAAAGCCAATAAGGCCAATGCGCAGGGGCGGTTGTTGGTCATTCATAAAAGGCTGTTAAAAAGGGAACGTCATGCCGAGCGCCGCCGAGGCATCTCGCCTGGGGCACCAACTCAATTGTGACAACGAAGTGGATTGGTGGCGGCACGCGAGATGCCTGGGCGGCGCTCGGCATGACGTCCATTCAAATCCATCAATGCACGAACGTAGGCGCGTAAAACAGCTCCAGAAAGTGCGTGATGGCCGCCGTTTCCAGCAGGAAACCATCGTGCCCATAGCGCGAATCCAGCTCGGCATACATGGCCCCCGGAATGTGGGCGGCCAACTCCCGCTGCTCGCTGAGCGGAAACAGCACATCGGAGGTAATGCCCAGCACCAGCGTGCGTGCCCCGATGCAGGCCAGCGCCGCCGGTACGCCGCCCCGGCCGCGGCCGAGGTGGTGGGTGTCCATGCTGTGGCTCAGGGCCACGTAGCTGTAGGCATCGAAGCGGGCCACCAGCTTGTTGCCCTGGTAGCGCTGGTAGGTGCTGGCGCGGTGCTCGCGCAGCAGGGTATCGTCGTCGGGGTCGGTTTGGGTTTCGGCGTAGGCCGGGTAGCTGCGAGAGCTGAGCAGGGCAATGGCGCGGGCGGCGCGCAGGCCGTCGTCGCCCCCACCGGGCTGGCCGGCGGCGTAGGTCGGGTCGGCCTCAATGGCCAGCCGCTGGGCTTCGTTGAAGGCAATGCCCCAGGCCGAATGCCGGGCGTTGGTGGCGATAACTACCAGGTGGTCAAACAAATCGGGTCGGAGCACGGCCCACTCCAGGGCTTGCTGCCCTCCCAGCGAACCGCCAATGAGCGTGTTGATATCCGTCAGGCCCAGCTCCTCGCGCAAGGCTTCGTGGGCCGTCACCAGGTCGCGAATGGTGAGCAGGGGGAAGTGCTGGAAGCGCGCCTGGCCAGTGGCCGGGTCGGCGTCGAGTGGCCCCGTGCTGCCGTAGCACGAGCCCAACACGTTGGCGCACACGACAAACCACTCGGCGGGGTCGTAGTAGCAGCCCGGCCCCACCAGGCCCGGCCACCAGGCTAGCACGTCGGCGTTGGCCGTGAGGGCGTGGCACACCCACACCACGTTGTCGCGGTCTTCGTTGAGCTGGCCCCAGGTTTGGTAGGCTACGTGGGCCCCCGCGAGGGTTTCCCCGCTTTCCAGTTGTAAGTCGGGGAGGTGGAAAAGATGGTTTGACATGTTCTTGCGTTGGTTCCCGCAGAGGGCGCTGAGGATTTGCGCAGAGGCCGCAGAACGTTCTGCGACCTCTGCGTAAATCCTCAGCGCCCTCTGCGGGCTAAAAATTATACCTCTAGCGGCTGGGCGTGCTCCAATTCGGGCTCTTGCACTTCGGTACCTTCTGTGGGCAGCGATGCCGTGTTGCCAATGGCATCAAATGCCAGCTGCAAGTCGGCTTTGATGTCCTCGAAATGCTCGATGCCCACCGACAGGCGCAGCGACGTGGGCGTAACGCCCGCAGCCAGCTGCTCGGCCTCGCTCAGTTGCTGGTGCGTGGTGGCCGAGGGTTGAATGATGAGCGTCTTGGCGTCGCCCACGTTGGCCAGGTGGCTGATGAGCTTCAGGCTGTCGATGAATTGCGTGGCCGTTTCCTTGGTGCCCTTCACCCGGAAGCTGAGCACGCCGCCGAAGCCGCGCTTGAGGTATTTGCTGGCGATGGCGTGGTAGGGGCTGCTGGCCAGGCCGGGGTAGTTCACGCTTTCCACCTGCGGGTGCTGCTCCAGCCAGGTGGCGATGCGCAGGGCGTTTTCCACCGTGCGGTCTACCCGCAGGCTCAGGGTTTCGAGGCCGATGAGCAACTGCCAGGAGTTGAACGGGCTGATGGCCGGGCCAAAATCGCGCAGCCCTTCCACCCGCGCCCGGATGATGAAGGCGATGTTGCCAAACGGCCCGCCCTTGCCAAACACGTCGCTGAACACCAGCCCGTGGTAGCCCTCGCTGGGCTCGGAAAATTGCGGGAACTTGCCGTTGCCGAAGTCGTACTTGCCGCCGTCCACAATCACGCCGCCCACGCTGGTGCCGTGCCCGCCAATCCATTTCGTGGCCGACTCCACCACGATGTGCGCGCCGTGCTCCAGGGGCCGAAACAGGTAGCCACCCGCGCCAAACGTGTTGTCCACCACCAGCGGCAGGTCGTGCTTCTCGGCAATGGCCGCGATGGCCTCAAAATCCGGAATGCTGAAGCTGGGGTTGCCAATGGTTTCCAGGTAAATGGCCTTGGTCTTCTCGTCAATCAGCGCCTCAAAGCTGGCCGGGTTGTCGCCATCCGCGAAGCGGGCCTCAATGCCCAAGCGCTTGAAGGCCACCTTAAACTGGTTGTAGGTGCCGCCGTAGAGGTAGGCCGTGCTCACGAAATTGTCGCCGGCTTGCAGGATGTTGTTCAGGGCAATGAACTGCGCCGCCTGTCCCGAGCCGGTGGCCAGCGCAGCTACGCCGCCTTCCAGGGCCGCCACGCGCTGCTCAAACACGTCGGTGGTGGGGTTCATCAGGCGGGTGTAGATGTTGCCAAACTCCTTCAGGGCAAACAGGTTGGCCCCGTGCTCAGCGTTTTTGAACACATAGCTGGTGGTTTGGTACAGGGGCACGGCGCGGGCCCCGGTGGTGGGGTCGGGCTGCTGGCCGGCGTGGAGTTGGAGGGTTTCGAAGTGTTGGGGCTGAGCGGACATGGTGCGGGGATGTTTTACGTTTTGAAAAACCAGAAAGACAATCGTAGAAAGTGATTTTGGCCTGAAAAGACCTGTTTTAGCGCGGAAATTCCCCGATGTGGCCCGTGTTGCCGGGTGGCCCAAGCCCATCGCAAAATCCTGAAAAGGCGCGCGACAGGCCCACGGGGCCACCAAAAAAATCCAGAAGAAGGGGAGGGGTTCTAAGCCGAAATCAGCTTAGCAACAACACGGGCAGCAACAGCACATTCGCATTCGGGCGAGGCGGGCGGCCTGGTTGTGGCCACGAGGGGCCGACGCAGCAAAACCCGAAACCGCGGCGCGCACAGCAGCCGGAGCATTCGGGTTGAAAAAAGCGGAGCGAGAAGAGTTTTCCATGGCACTCGAATCATCTGTCCCACCGGGGCCGAGGCCGCTGGTGGGTAGGAATTGGCACCTTTCGTTGGGCGAAGGTTGCCAGTGGGTCACGGAGCCTAGTCTCTCGCCACTTCTGTATAAAACGTTAAAACTGCTCACCGTCAGCGAGGAGTACCGGGTTGGTATCGGCAAATGTACGGGAGAATTTTTGGGATGGGCAAGAATTGGGGTGAAAATATTTTTTTCGTAGGTTGTTGGTACATCAACAAAAGGCCGTCATGCTCATCTGGCGTCCGCGCAGCCGAAGCAGCTCTACCGCAGCAGTAAATTGATTGCTTCCGCGGGAGAGCTGCTTCGGCTGCGCGGACGCCCCATGAGCCTGACGGCCTTCTTTCGT
>JBBQSQ010000006.1:0-49977 GCA_038213745.1 Cytophagales bacterium | reverse complement strand
CCGGCACCGCCGCCGTTCACGGGGCGCCACTGGTGCGCGCCGGCGGGGCTCCGGGTCAGCTCCCACTCGTAGCCGAACAGGAAGTTGAAGTAGTCGTTGCCCCACTTGGCGGGCGTGCTCGTCCAGGCGCCTTCGAGGCCGCTGGTGATGGTATGCTCCGAGTGGCCTTTGCCATAGCTGTTGCGCCAGCCCTGGCTCATCTCTTCGAGGTTGGCGCCGGCGGGCTCGCGGCCCACGTAGGCGGCGGGGTCGGCCGCGCCGTGGGTTTTGCCAAAGGTGTGGCCGCCGGCAATCAGGGCCACGGTCTCTTCGTCGTTCATGGCCATGCGGCCGAAGGTTTCGCGGATGTCGCGGGCCGAGCGCACGGGGTCGGGCTCACCGTTGGGGCCTTCGGGATTCACGTAGATGAGGCCCATCTGCACGGCCCCGAGGGGGTTTTCCAGCTCCCGGTCGCCCTCGTAGCGCTTGTCGCCGAGCCACTCGGTTTCGGGGCCCCAGTACACGTCTTCCTGCGGCTCCCACACGTCCTCACGGCCGCCGGCGTAGCCGAAGGTTTTGAAATCCATCGACTCCAGGGCGCAGTTGCCGGCCAGCACCAGCAGGTCGGCCCAGGATAGTTGCTTGCCGTATTTCTGCTTGATGGGCCACAGCAGCAGGCGGGCCTTGTCGAGGTTGGCGTTGTCGGGCCAGCTGTTGAGGGGGGCGAAGCGCTGCACGCCCGAGCCGGCCCCGCCCCGGCCGTCGGCAATGCGGTAGGTGCCGGCGCTGTGCCAGGCCATCCGAATGAAGAACGGACCGTAATGGCCGTAGTCGGCCGGCCACCAATCCTGCGAGTTGGTCATCAACTCGAACAGGTCCTGCTTCACGGCATTCAGGTCCAGCTTCTTGAACTCTTCGGCGTAGTTAAAGTCCTTATCCATTGGGTCAACCAACGTCGAATGCTGGCGCAGAATGCTCAGCTTGAGCATATTAGGCCACCACTCGCGGTTGGTGCGGCCCCCGCCGGCCGACTGCTTCACCGCGCCACCGCTAAAGGGGCACTGGGCGGCGGGCGTGTTCAGGTCGTAGAGGATGGAGTTTTCGGGGGGGAGGTCGTGGAAATTGGCGTTCATGTTAAGGTTGTCGTTTAGGTCGCCTCGTTACAAGGCAGAATGGACGAAAGGTTTGCGGGTGCAATCAGCAAGCTGCCTGAACCTACGGCGCGATGCCGTGGACTGCAGCTTTCTACAAATTTAATGCAGGCAAACGCATAATCAAAATTGATTTTATTTATAACTTTATAACCAAAACCTATAGTAGCACGTTGCCTCTCCGCCATGAATCTTCAACAGCTTGCCTACCTCGTGGCCCTGGACACGCACCGCCAGTTTGGCCTCGCCGCCGAAAAAAGTTTTGTGAGCCAGCCTGCCCTGAGCGTGCAGGTGCAAAAGCTGGAAGAAGAACTGGGCGTGCTGCTTTTCGACCGCACCCAGCGCCGGGCCGAGCCCACGGCCGTGGGCGTCCAGGTTATTGCCCAGGCCCGGCGCGTGCTGCGCGAAGCCCAGCAGCTGCGCGAGTTGGTGCAGGTCGCCAAAGGCGAGGTGGTGGGCGAGTTGCGCCTGGGCGTCATCGCCACGCTGGCCCCGTACCTGGTGCCGCGCTTCCTGGTGGGCCTCACCACGGCTTACCCCAATTTGCGCGTGCACATCGAGGAGTTGCGCTCGGAAGAAATCATGCTACAACTCAAGGACCACCGCCTGGACGTGGGCCTGCTGGTCACCCCGCTCGATGACCGGCAGCTGCACGAGCTGCCCCTGCTGGACGAGCCTTTCTTGTTGCTGGCCTCCGAAAACCACCCGCTGGCTGCCCGGGCCGACGTGCGCCCGGCCGACCTGGCCAGCCCGGGCCTGTGGCTGATGCAGGAGGGCCACTGCTTCCGCAACCAGGTGCTGAACCTGTGCGGACGGGCCACCTCCACCGGGGCTATTGCGTACGAAAGCGGCTCCATTGAAACGCTAAAAGAGTTGGTTCGCCACCACCACGGATACACGCTGGTGCCCGAGTTGGCCGTGTTGGACGAAATCGGTAGCAACCCGCTACTCAAGCGCTTCGTGGCCCCGGAACCGGTGCGCGAGGTGAGCCTGGTGGTGCACCACGGCTTCGTGCGCACGACGTTGCTCACCGCTTTGCGGGAATTGATTCTGGCCAGCGTGCCCGCCCGGTTGCACGCGGGCAAGGCCGGCGAGAAGGTCCGCTGGCGCTAAGATAATTGCGCAGTCGAAACTGTATTGACACAGGTGCGGACAAGGTAGTTTATAAGAGATTCTAGAAAGGCAGTAAACTGTGTGTCGATTCAGTCATTACCTTGCCTGAAGAACGCAGGTTCTAAAAAAAATGGTTTACGCTGTATCTCGGTTGAGTAGATGTCTGCGTCTATTGTAGGGAAACGAACAGAATAACGAAATAAATTAGAAATGAAACACGTTAAACGGACTGCTCTAATATTTGGACTTTTGCTTTTCGGCTGTAATCAAGCTAATGCCAAAACAACTGCGGTAATAAAAATTAAAGAATCAAATATAAAAGCACCGAATTTAGAAAATGATAAAGAACAAATCCAAAAATTCATAAGACATGTTCTTGTGTGGGCTGACTCAAGCCCAATTAATTTGCTTCCCGTTAGTATTGACCGAAAAAATAAGTTTGTTGTTGGAGTAAACCTTGACCAACATAAGCGAAATGTTAGTAAGCTTAAAGCCACCAATTATTTTTCAACTGGTTTTATTGATAACTACAATCAAATTGTTTTGTCTCTTGACAAAGGAATTAGAGATGGCAAATACGGACAATGGTTAGTTGGCGACTTGCCGATATTCACCTTCACTAGCAATACTAACCCTTGGTGTGGGTGCCAAGACGTTCCATTCGACAAACCAAACCCTTGGGAGTTTGTAAAAATTAATATTATCAGCTTGGACAACAACAAAGCAGAAGCCGATTGGAAATGGGGCAAGCTCGAATTGAATACAGACCCAAGTTGGAAAAATTTTGCTTACAGATTTAGAGCGGTAAAGGAAAGCGGCAAATGGAAAATTGCTTATTTGGAAGGATTTGATTGTGTAAGAGCTACAAGGAAAAACAAATAACAATGACACAGACCGAAATTAAAGAAAAAGTTCTGCAAGGCAGTAGATTAGCAGTTGAGAGGATGCTGATAAAAAAGCGTCAAACCAATTCTTATGTAGTAGTTTCTGAAAATGGCAAAGTAGTGAAAGTGAAAGCCTAATCACTAATAAATACGACGCAAAAACGCCCCGCAACCAACCAGTTGCGGGGCGTTTCTCATTTCAGCGGCACTGGCCGCCGGTGTTTCTACAGCAGCTTGTCAATCGTGACGGATAAATCGCATACGCGCTTGCCGGTGGCGTGGTAGATGGCGTTGGTCACGGCGGCGTATCATTGTGGTGCGGCCTTATTTTGTGAAAAGTGCTGAAAAATGTTACTGCCTGATGGACATTCGATACGATACTAATGCCTCACGCGAGTTCACAACATTTGAGTTTGTGAGTAAAGGGCCGAATGGAAAAGTAACGAAAGTTGTTCGCTACACCGAAACCAATCTGAAAGGTTTTTACAACCTCGGTTTCGGCGACGAAGACCCAGTGACGGGCTATGTGAGTGATACAAGTGTCACGAATAACAACGACAGCCAGAAGGTGCTGGCTACCGTAGCCGCGACGCTCTACGTTTTTATGGATGCCCACCCGGGAGCTACGGTTATTGCCACCGGCAGCACGGAGGCGAGGACCCGGCTTTATCGAATGGGAATTGCCAACAATCTGGAAGCAATTGAACGGGACTATATTGTTCTCGGGTTAACGGAGGAAAGCTGGCAGCCTTTTCAGAAAGGCGTGTACTATGGTACGTTCTTGGTACGCCGCAAATCTTTATCTTTATAGCCATGAAGCCGAAAAAAGAACCAGCGAAGAAGAAGTTGCTCGAAGGCTTTTCCATTAAGCCGGGTCTGGATAAGAAGTATGCCGACCAGCCCCTGTTCAAGGATAAGGTGGACCGGGCAAACCATATCCTGAAAACGATTGGCCTGCCAGATTTTAAGCTAACGGTTGAATAGTTTTTGCCAACAAATTAAACAGAAACGCCCCGCAACCAATCAGTTGCGGGGCGTTTCCATGTTATCTGGGCGGCGCTCGCGTCCGGGGTTGCTACAGCCGCTCGTCAATCGTGACTGGCAGGTTGTGTACACGCTTGCCGGTGGCGTGGTAGGTGGCCGGGTCGAATCCAAGGGCCGGCTGCTGTTGCCTGATGACCTTCTGATTTCTCCACCGCCCCTCGCCCGACGCTGCCAGCCCAAAACCCCGTATAGCGTCCATCAACTACTCAATCTCATGGCAATGAAATCAAGCAACCAGAAGCCCCGCCCGCGGGTGCTGGTAACGGGCGGTACCGGCAAGCTAGGCAAAGTATGTGTGGCCGATTTGCTGGCCCACGGCTACGACGTGTTTGTGGTGGACACCGTGGCGGCCGATAAAAGCGTGCCCCACATGGTGGCCGACCTCGCCGATTTTGGCCAGACGCTGGATGCGCTCTCCTCCGTGGGCCATCACATTTATGCGGGCGTGGCCCCGCAGGCGTTCGATGCCGTGGTGCACCTGGCGGCCATCCCCACCCCGCGCATCTCCCCCGATGCCCACATCTTCCAGAACAATATCATGAGCACCTACAACGTGTTCGAGGCGGCGCGACGGCTGGGCATCCGCAACGTTATCTGGGCCAGCAGCGAAACCACGCTGGGCGAACCCTTCGACGAGGCTGCCCCCTACGCGCCCGTAGACGAAGACTACCCGCTACGCGCCAAAAGCGCCTACGCCCTGGCCAAGGTGCTGATGGAGGACATGGCCCGCCAGTTCTGCTACCAGACGCCGGATATGAAGCTCGTGGGCCTGCGCTTTTCCAACGTGATGGAACCCGCCGACTACGCTGAATTCCCCGGCTACAACGACGACCCCCAGGAGCGCAAGTGGAATATGTGGGCTTACATCGACGCCCGCGACGGGGCCCAGGCCATTCGCAAAGCCGTGGAGTGGGCGGCCACCGGCATGCACGCCTTCATCATCGCCAACGCGGATACCGTGATGTCGAAATCGTCCGCCGACCTCATGGCCGAGGTATTTCCCACCGTGGAGGTGCGCAAAAAGCTGGGCCAGCACGAAACGCTGCTGTCCATCGAAAAAGCCCGCCGCGTGCTGGGCTACGAGCCCGAATTCAGCTGGCGTGAAGCCAAATCCAAAGCCCCGGCCAAAGCCAAAAAGGCGTAAGCTGGTTCCTCCAAGGCGTCGGCTAACCGGTGGCAATGCCCGAATTTTGCTAAACCTGCGGCTTTGCCGGGCGTAAACTCAGGCAGCCGGGCATTCTCCCGGCATCACACTACATTACTTCTCAAAACACGATGAGCATCTTCAGCAGCGACAAACTCAAGGGCAAGAAAATTGCCATCATTGCCACCGACGGCTTCGAGCAGGCCGAGCTCGACGAACCCAAGAAATACCTCGAAGGCGAGGGGGCCGAAACCCACGTCATCTCCCTCAAAAGCGGCTCCATCAAGGGATGGGACGGTCCCAGCAAGGACTGGGGCAGCAAGGTCGACGTCGACAAGGTCATCACCGAGGTGAAGCCCGCCGACTACGATGCCCTCGTGCTACCCGGCGGTCAAATGAACCCCGATATCCTGCGTACCAACAAAGACGTGGTGGCCTTCGTGAAGGAATTTGCCGGCTCCGGTAAAGTTGTGGCCGCCATCTGCCACGGCCCCTGGCTACTAATAGAGGCGGATGTAGTGCGCGGCAAACGCGTGACCAGCTGGCCCAGCCTCCACACCGACCTCAAAAACGCTGGTGCCCACTGGGAGGATTCTGAGGTCGTGACCGACCATGGCCTCATCACGAGCCGCAAGCCAGAGGACATCCCGGCCTTCAACAAGAAAATTGTGGAAGAAATGCTGGAGCCCCAGCACGGTGGCCATAACTAGCCCGCGATTAAAACCAGTTCCAGACCACCAAAAAGCCCTGGCTCCAGTGAGAGTCAGGGCTTTTTGGTGGTCTGGAACTGGTGCAAATAGGCCATCATGCTTCCACAAGCTCAGCATGACGGCCTGTTTGCACCGGCGCTTACTCCAAACTTATTTCCGGCTCACAATCCAGTTGTAGATGTCGGTAGGCGTACTGGGGTTGAAGGCGGTGGAAGCCGCGTCGGCGGGCGTGGCGCTGGCAATCTGCAAGGCGTGGTTGAGGCCGGGGTAGCGTAGCTCGACCACGCGGGCATTGCCCCGCAGGCCTTTTTTGAGCGATGCCAGGTTGAGGCTGGCGTTGACTTCCTGGTCCGCATCGCCTTGCAGCAGTAGCACGGGGCAGTGCACATCGGCCAGAGCCGCCTGGGGGTCAAAAGCGAGGTAGTTGCGGTAGGCGGGCGTGGTCAGCAGCTGCACGCTGGCCTGCACATCGGCCGGGGCAATGCCGGGGTAGCGCTGGCGCAGCATGTTGCTCAGAATGGCCTGGGCCTGGGCATTGTCGGGGGTTTGGCGCACGATTTCGAGCATGGCGCGCTGGTGCTTGATGAGGCTTTCCGCATCGCGGCGCAGGGCAGCCTTCTGACGCAGGTGCTGCTGGTCGAGGTAGGTTTGCACCTGGGCGGCGTTGGAGCCGTGGGCGCGCATCTTAGCGGCTTCCTGCTCGGCGGCTACCAGGGTGAGCCGGTACTGGCGCTGGCGCTGGGCATCGGTCGAATCGTGGCCGAGCACCTTGCCGTACATCACGGGCTGGTTGGCCAGCAGCTCTTTGCCCGGCAGCCCCGCCGCGGCCAGGGCCACCACAAACGTGGGGGCCAAGGGCTGGGCACCGGCCAGCAGGGCCACGTTGCCCCCCTCGCTGTGGCCAATGAGGCCGAGCCGGGTGACGTCGACCTGGGGCCGGGTGCGCAGGTAATTAAGCGCTGCAAGGGCATCGGCCGAGCGGTCGGCCAGCGTGGTGGTGCTTTTCGAGCCTTCGGAGCCGCCATTGCCCCGCTCGTGCAGGCGCAGCACCAGCATCCCCTGGCTTACCAGGTAGTCGGCCAAGCCGCCAAGCAGTTGGTTATCATCGGAATTGGGGTTGCTGGCATCGGAGCCGCGCTCGGGCAGCAGCACCACGGCAGGAAACGGGCCGGGGCCCATTGGCATCCGCATGATGCCGTTGAGCCGAACCCCACCGGCCGGCGACGTGAGCACTACGGCTTCGGCACGGTCCAAGGGCTTGGCTTGCGCGCCAAATGTGAAGAGGATACAGAACGAAGCGAGGGCGAAAATGAACTGGCGCATAAGGAAGTCGGACGGCCACCCAACGTAAAAGGCAGTGAGGCTGCCCCAGGGAGGTGAAAGAGCTACGCAAAGCTGTTTCGGTCGTATTTCGGACTTCTTTTATTCGGGCCGAACAGGTCGTTTTCGTCGGCTTATGACGCGTTTGACCACGCGAGCGGAAACGGGGTTTTCTCGAAATGGGCGTCAGTTCCGAAATTGGGATAAGGCATTTTGCCCCGTCGCCTCAGGCCAGCCGTAGGAGCCAGCCACCTCCCTGCCAGTGCAGTAGGCTCCACATTGCGGCATCAAACACCAGCAGGAAACCACCCTGCACCCACAGCGCCGTGCCAAAGCCGCGCAATCGGGCAGGGGCGGGCTGGGCCGGCACGGCGGCCAACGCCCGCAGGTAAAAGCCCGTCATAATATACGCCGCGTCCAGGCCGGCATTGAGCAAAAACAGGTTCTCGTTGGCCAGCTGTTCCCGTACCAAGTCGGCCAGGCCAAAGCCGGCGGGGGCCACAAACCGCAAGTGCAACACCCCCCAGCAGGCCAGCGCCGCGTTGATGGCCCCCCAGCACACGTTCATGCCGTGGAAAAAGTAGGGCTCCTGGCGGCGGTCGGCCTGGCGCACCAGGTAGCCGCTCACCACCAGGTTGAGCAGGGCCCAGGCGGCCAGCACCGTCAGGCCCCGGCCCAGGAGCATTTCGCGGGCGTGGTCGAGCGCGGCAATAGTGGCAATGGGAATGGGCGGCATGGCAGGAACAAAGGAGAATGGAACCACAAAAAAAGGAAGCCGTTGGGCTTCCTTTTTTGTTTCACAAAAGCGGGTACGCTTAGCTGGTGCAGCCTATTGCGTGAAGCCGATGCCCACGTAAACCTGCAAAAGGTTGTTGTAGATTTTGGCGTTGCCGAACCGCGGGTCAATGGATTTGCCAGTTGGGATATTGTCTTCAAATAGCTTGCCCAGGCTTAAATTATAGCGGGCACCTACGCGAGCCGGTCCTATGCGCGCTTCCAGGCCGCCCACGCCGCCAAAATCAAAGGTATTGAAGCCATTTTCTGCTAGTGCCAACGATTCACCCGCTTTGTTAGCATTGATGAGCAGCGACGCTTGGGGGCCCACATGGAAGCTTAGATTATCCGTGAAATTGCCGACGTACATCACGGGCAACTGGATGTAAGTGGTGCGGTAGGTCTGCTGCACGCCCCCGGTTCCGGTGTTGGCCGCGAAGCCCAGCCGCGAATACAGCAGCTCAACCTGCACTGACGAGAAATTATTCAAGCCAAACTGACCATATACCCCGGCGTGGAAGTCGCTGTTCGAATTGCGATTGATGCCGGAAATATCATCGCCGCGCAGGCCGTTGAGGTTATAGCCACCCTTCACCCCGAAGCCGGTATTGCGCGAGGTGGTGACGCCGCCACCGGTGTAGTCCTTGGAGGAAAGTGAGCCGCCTGGGCGGGCTTGGGCAAAAGCAGCGGGCGCAGAAGCCACTGCCAATAATAAAAATAGAAGTGTCTTTTTCATGGGGTACGAAAATGAGGAAATAAGGCTTTCGGCCGGGGAAGATTACTATTCCTGTTTGCCCCTATACTTTTTCGGGAGCAGAAGGTTGTCCGGCCCCGTTCGCAACGCATAAAAAAAACAAAAGTTGTCGGTGGCCCTTGGGCGGCGCAGTACTACCTTTGGGGCCGCTACGCCGCTGGCGTGGCCATTCCGGGGTGTTAGCTCAGTTGGTTCAGAGCGCCACCCTGACACGGTGGAGGTCGTTGGTTCGAGCCCAATACGCCTCACGGAAACCCTCATTGCATGGCGCAGTGAGGGTTTTTTTGTGGGAAGCTGTGGTCCGTTTTTTCCAGCGGGCACCCGTGGCGGGCTGTAGTGCTGGCCCACGGTGCTTTTGCCGAGGGCTTTCGCGGGGCCAAAATTGTTCCGCTGCCCGAAGCCAAGGCCCGCACCCTCACTGCGGTGGTTCGGCCGGGCACGCCCAATGGGAAACGCGTTTGCCCCGCCGCACGGCCAACTCCGTAGAATGGGCGCTTTTACGGATATAGTCGCCTTCGCGCAGGTAGTCGCCGAGGTCCGTGCCGCCACCTTGGCCCGCCGCCCGCCCGGCTCGTGTCAGCTCAGCGGCCGGCTCTACCGACGTGAAGGCGTCCACGTCGTAGCGGGCATTCGTCTTGCCATTCAGAAAAAAGGTATGGTAGCCCTTGGTTTCGAAGGAACCGGTTACGCGGCCCGTGACGCCCGTCTTATACTCCACCACAATGCGCGGGAAGGCAGCCCGGAGCCCATAGGTAACGGCAATGAAAAGCAGCAGGGCCACGGTGCCCAGCGTGAAAATAGTTTTGGGAGACATGGCAGCAATATAGCGCTATTGCAGCCAGGTGCGGGTAGCGTGGTGCGCCGCCGCTGACTGTGCGCGAAGCCGCAGGAACCAGGAGCGGCTGTGCCCCGCGGTGAGTGGTGCCACGTACGACCCTTCCAGGAAAGGGGGCTGCCCTTCCCTGCCCGCTTCGGGCTGCCGGATGAGTGGGTGCGGATGCCGTCAGCGAACCCGTCCTTTGTAGGGAGTCATGCTGTGCAGAATCCGGCGCACTTCGGGCTGGTGCGCCACAAAGGCCTCGGGCGACCCGGTGACGTAGACGAGCAGCAAGTGGCCCCGGTGCTCGGCGGCCAAGGCCTGGTAGCGTTGCGGCTGGCCGTCGAGGTGGCCCGTACCGGTGGTTTCCAGGAATTGAACCCCGTCGTAGGTGGCTTTTACCGGCGGGTTTGCGGCCACCCCGTACTGCCGGGCCAGCTGCTTCAGGGCCTCGGCGGGCGTGGTGCGGGCGGCGGCGTTTCGCACCTTGCCGGCCGTAAAGCGCAGAGTCCGGTCGGGATTGAAATAGCTGATGACCAAGCTGCTGTCGGTGGCTTGGCGCACCGGGGTCCAGTTGACCGGCACGTGGTACTGGAGCTGGTACTGCGGCAGGCGAACCCACTGCAATTCGTCTTCGGGCTCGTTTTGGGCGCATACGCCCAGCGGGAGCAGAAAAGCCAGGAGAAAAAGGAAGCGGTTCATGGCGAGAGGGAAATGGGGTGGAACAAGGGGACATAACACGCACAAGGTTGCTGCAGCCACGAGATGCAAGGCCGGCGAGGCCTTATCACGCGCACCGGAGCAGCCCGCAAGTGCGCGGGCGGGAGCCGAATTCGGGAGAATGACCAGCGGCGGTGGGCAACAAACGGCATGGCGCGGGGGAGCAGTAGTGGCCTAACGGGGGTTACCAACTGGCCTTCAACAAATTTACTACTTTTTGTAATAGTATTGCTACTAAAATAGAAAGTAATTATACCTTTGCCACGGTAATTCATTCTTCATTCTCCGAATATCTTCAGCTTTGTCCCCCATGCACCTCCCCGTTCCCATCACAGTAGCCACCGGCGACGGCATCGGCCCGGAAATCATGACCCAAACCCTGCGCGTGCTCGAAGCGGCGGGCGCGGCCCTGGCCCCCGAGTTTATTGAGGTGGGCGAACAGGTGTACCGCGCCGGCAATACCTCCGGCATCGCGCCGGAAGCCTGGGATTCGCTGCGGCGCACGCGGGTGCTGCTCAAGGCACCCATCACCACGCCGCTGGGCGGGGGCTAAAAAAGCCTGAACGTGACCTTGCGCAAGACCCTGGGCCTGTACGCCAACGTGCGGCCGTGCCGCTCGCTGTACCCGGCGGTGGCCACCCGCCACCCGCACCTGGACGTGGTCATCATCCGCGAAAACGAGGAGGACCTGTACGCCGGCATCGAGCACCAGCAAACGCCCGACGTGGTGCAGTGCCTCAAGCTGGTGTCGCGGCCCGGCTGTGAGAAAATTGTGCGCTACGCCTTCGAGTATTGCCGCCGCCACGGCCGCCGGAAGCTCACCTGCATGACCAAGGACAACATCATGAAGCTGACCGACGGCCTGTTTCACCGGGTGTTTAGGGAAATCGGGCAGGAGTACCCCGATATCGCGCAGGACCACCAGATTATCGACATCGGCACGGCGCGGCTGGCCGACACGCCCGAACGCTACGACGTGGTGGTGACGATGAACCTCTACGGCGACATCATTTCCGACGTGGTGGCGCAGCTCACGGGCTCGGTGGGGCTGGCCGGCTCGGCCAACATCGGCGACGGCGGGGCTTTGTTCGAGGCCATCCACGGCTCGGCCCCCGACATCGCGGGCCAGAATGTGGCCAACCCCTCGGGCTTGTTGCAGGCCGCCGTGCTCATGCTGGGCCACCTGGGGCAGCACGACGTAGCCGCCCGCGTCCACAACGCCTGGCTGTGCGCCCTGGAAGACGGCTGCCACCCGGCTGACATTTACTGTCCCAAAACCAGCCGGGCCAGGGCCAGCACCACCGCCTTTGCCGACGCCGTTATTGCGCGCCTGGGGCGGCAGCCGCAGCAGCTGGCGGCCATGCCGGCGCGGCCGGCCGAGGTCCCGGCGCACCCCGCAAGCAGTGTTAGCCCCGCGCCGCCGACCGTTAAAGCCCCCGTGCAGCAGCAGCTGGTGGGTGTGGACGTGTTTCTGCGCTGGGACGGCAAGCAGGCCGACGCGCTGGGCCGGCAGCTGGAAACCCTCACCGGGCACCGCATGCAGCTCAAGATGATTACCAACCGCGGGGTGAAGGTGTACCCCGACGGTCACCCCGAAACGTTTTGCACCGACCACTGGCGCTGCCGCTTCGTGGCAGCGGACGCGCGGGTGAGCGGGCCGCAGCTGAAATTTACTCCCGTCTCGTTTTTGGACGTGCTGGCCTTGCTGCACCGCCTGGTCGATTTTGACCTCTACATCATTAAAACGGAGCACCTGTACTTAATGGATGGCCAACGGGCTTTTTCGCTGGGCCAGGGCGAATAAGAAGGACCAACGCGTCGGCTCATGCGTTCAGTGGTGCAAGTAAAACCCTCATCTTTGGGTGCGAAACCCTTTTCCTGACCGTATGAACGCGCAACTCCGCATTGAGCTGAACGAAAAACTATACCTGCGCGACCCGCAGGACACCGATTTGGGCCGGCGCCTGGTGGCCGAAAGCGTATTGCTGATTGACGAAATCGGTTTCGAGCAGTTCACCTTCAAGAAACTGGCCCACCGGATGGAGTCCACCGAGGCCTCGCTCTACCGCTATTTCGAAAACAAGCACCGCCTGCTCGTGTACCTGGTGAGCTGGCACTGGGCCTGGCTGCGCTACCAGATTCGGTTTCATACCCACAACGTACCCGACGCCCGCGAGCGGCTCCGCCTGACGCTGGGCATCCTCACCCGGGCCCACCGGGACGACCCGGCCACCACCCAGCTCGACGAAGCGGCCCTCTACCGCATCGTGGTGCACGAGGCGTCGAAATCTTACCTGACCCGCGGGGTGGACGGCGACAACCGGGAGGGACTGTTTCGGGAGTACAAGCAGCTGGCGGCCGGCATCGTGGCCGTGGTGCAGGAAATTAATCCCGCCTACGCCTACCCGCACGCCCTGGTCAGCACCCTGCTGGAGTCGGCGCGCAAGCAGCTTTTCTTCGCCCAGCACCTGCCCTCGCTCACCGACGCGGCCACCCGCGACGCGGCCAGCAACAACATCCACACCTTTCTGGAACAGTTAGCTTTTGCCACCCTGGCCTAAGTAGCGAAGCGCAGTCCGGGGCTATCGTCGCCGGCCGCTTGCTGCCGAATTCGCGCTTCGCTGCTCGTGGTCGACTGGCCTCCCGGTTCGCACTCGCCCGTGGCGGCGGGCCATCTTCTCTCGTTTGGCCGGGGCCTTACGTGTGCTGAACGAGCGCAAAATATACCGGCATGCCCAGCGTGATGTTGAAGGGAAACGTGACCCCCAGGGCCATGGGCAGGTAGAGGCCCGGGTCGGCTTTGGGCGCGGCCAGGCGCATGGCCGCCGGCACGGCAATGTAGGAGGCACTGGCCGCCAGAATGGCAAAGATGAACCGGTTGCCCACGCTCTCCGTGACGCCGTGGCTGGCCACGGCCACCACGCAGCCGTTGAGCAGGGGCACGAGCACGGCGAAGGCCGTTACGAAGCGCCCGTAGCGCAGGAAAGCGGCGAAGCGCCGGGCGGTCACCATGCCCATTTCGAGCAGAAAAATGGCCAGGAACCCCTTGAAAATATCCGTGGTGAAGGGCTTGATGCCGTCGGCCTGCTTCGTGTCGGCAATCAGGCCAATCACGAGGCTGCCGAGCACCATCAGCACGCTGCCGTTGGTGAAGGAGTGCTGCACAATGGGGCCCAGCCGGGGGGTGGTCGCCGCATCATCGGCCTCGTACCGCCGCATGAGTATCACGCCCACGATGATGGCGGGGGCTTCCATCAGGGCCATCACGGCCACCATGTGCCCGCCAAAGTGCAGCTGCTGGGCTTCGAGGAACGATACGGCCGACACAAACGTGACGGCGCTCACCGAGCCGTAGGCCGCCGCCACGGCCCCGGCATCGGCAATGCTCAGCTTCCGCTTGAGCACGAAGAACGTGTACGTCGGAATCAGCGCCGCCACCAGCAGCCCGAACCCCAGCGCGTACAGTATCTCGGCGTTGAATGGGCTGTGGGCCAGTTCTTGCCCGCCCTTAAAGCCGATGGAAAACAGCAGATATAACGAAATAAATTTGACGGTGGTAGGCGGGATTTCCAGGTCGCTTTTCACGGCCGTGGCCACCATGCCGAGCACGAAGAACAGGAGCGTAGGATTGGTCAGGTTTAACAGTAATAAGTGTGCATCCATGCAGCAACAGAAAAAAGGGGGAGTGAATCAGATGGTCGAAAAGACAGGGAGCCGGCTCCCAGCCCGAGCCAGCGAGCAGGAAATAGCCCCAACGAGGCACAAAACTATCTCTGCATTTTAGTTTAACAATCACAAAAAATACTTTTGTTATCAAATAAAATAGTAAAGCTATTAAAACGTGGGCTTAACTTCTTGCCGAGGTATGACTGATTTTTAACCCCAACACGCCTGGTTATCCATCGAACTAACTAATGAACAGGTGGTTGACGCAGTTCGAACTCGCTGCTTGCGGCACCCCACCGCAATGCCCGCGCTGATAGGATACTGCCAGCTATCGGGGGCACTACAACAGCTCCGCCAATGTTCCCAAAGCCATGCCGTGGCGGCGTTTCACCAACTCAGGCGCTCGCGCAGGCGGAGTAGGGTTCCAGGCGAAGTAAGTTCAAGGCACGCAGGGGCAGTCTGGGCAGTATTATCGGGGCGTGCCAAGGCGAGATTGGGCGTGCCGCCGGGCATGATAGCCAACGAATTGAGGTTCATGGCCGGCTCAGCGCAGTCCTTACATGGAGTAATGCTACTTGGCGATGTGCCTGAAAATGGGCAATTTGCTGGCCCGTACTGCTTACCGGCCCCGTAGCCGCAGGTGGCCAATTAAGGGATTAGGTATTAGTTGTCAATTGTTAGTGTGCTGATAATCAAGTGACTGATAATTAACGACGAGCAACTAACAACCCGTTTCCTTTTGAACGGCTACTTAATACCTACTTTACGGGGAAACTAAGCACAGCCAGGCTGCATTTACTTAACGCTAATCATTGGATACATCGCTGCTGAATAAGTAGTTATCCTGTTATCTTTTCCTCCTATCAATTCCCACCCGTTGCGCCCGTTCCCCCCAAATGCTCGCTGGTTCCGACTGCTGATTCCGTTGGTTTGGTTTGTGCTGGCCGGCTGTGCACCGATGCCCTCGGAACCAGTCTATCGGATTGGCTTTTCGCAGTGCACCACCGACGATGCCTGGCGGCGGGCCATGCAAGCGGGCATGGAGCAGGAGCTGAGCTTTCACCCCAATGTCCGGTTCCAAATGCTGGACGCGCACAACAACAGCGACTTGCAGCAGCAGCAGGTGCGGGAGCTCATCCGGCAGCATGTGGATTTGCTCCTGATTTCGCCCAACCAGTCGGGCCCGCTCACGGCCCTCACCGAGGCCGCTTATAACCAGGGTATTCCGGTGGTTATCCTGGACCGGCGCACCACCTCGCGCCTCTACACGGCCTACGTGGGCGGCAACAACCAGGCCGTGGGCCGCGCCGCTGGCCACTACGCCGCGCAGCTGCTGCACCGCCGGGGCCAGGTGCTGGAGGTGCTGGGCACGCCCGGCTCGTCGCCGGCCACCGAGCGCGACCAGGGTTTCCGGCAGGCCCTGGCGGCCTATCCGGGGGTGCAAGTAGCGGCGCACGTGGAGGGCAACTGGCAGCCGGCATCGGTGTTGCAGCGCCTGCCGGCCGTGCTGCGGGCCCACCCCGCCACTGAGTTGATTTTTGCCCACAACGACCCCATGGCCCAGGCTGCCTACCAAGTGGTGCGGCAGCTGGGCCTGGCCGAGCGGGTGCACATTATTGGGGTGGATGGCCTGGCGGGGCCGGGCAACGGCTTACAGCTGGTAGCCGATGGAGCCCTCAAAGCCACGCTCCTGTACCCCACCGGCGGCGAAGAAGCCATTCGGACGGCCCTACGTATTCTGCGCCACGAGCCATTCGTGAAAGAAAACGTGCTGGGCACCATGGTGGTGGACTCGACCAACGTCGGGGCCATGCTCACCCAGGCCGAGCAGCTGGCCACCCAGCGGCAAGACCTGCTGCGGCAGCAGCAGCGCCTCCAAACCCAAATACACCGCTACGCGACCCAAAAAACCACGGTGTACCTCCTGCTGGCCAGCCTCCTGGTGGCCGTGCTGGTGGGGGCGTGGGCTTGGCGCTCGTCGCGCCTCAGCCGTCGTACTCGGCGGGTACTGGAGGGGCAAAATGCCGAAATCAGCGCCCAGCGCAATCAGATTGCGCAGCTGGCCGAGGAAGCCCGTCGCTCGTCGGAAGCCAAGCTGCGCTTTTTTACCAACTTTTCGCACGAGCTGCGCACGCCGCTCACCCTCATGCTGGGGCCGGTGGAAGACTTGCTCACCAGCCCTTCGGACCTGACCACCGTGCAGCGCCACGACCTGAAACTGGTGTACCGCAACGCCCAGCGCCTGCTCCAGCTGGTGAATCAGCTCATGGATTTCCGGCGCATCGACGTGGGCAAGATGGCCGTGCGCGCCACCCAGGGCAATCTGGTGGCCTTCGTGCGCGAAATCATGGACGTGTTTGAGAAAACCGCCCACCGCCGGGGCATCGCCTTCCGGTTTTTGCCCGCCGAGCCAGTCATCAACCTCTGGTTCGACGGCGATGTGCTGGACAAAGTGTTTTCCAACCTGCTCTCCAACGCCTTCAAGTACACCCCCGACGGCGGGCAGATAACCGTGAGCCTCCAGTGCGAGCCGGCCGCCAACACCGTGCGGGTGAGCGTGGAAGACAACGGCCGCGGCATTGCGGAAGTGGACCAACCGCACATTCTGGGCTGGTTTTACCAGGGCAGCCAGCCGTCGGCCAACGGCTCGGGCCTGGGCCTGGCGCTGGCCGACGGCCTCACCCGCCTGCACGAAGGCACCTTGTCGTTTCGGAGCCAGCCGGGCCATGGCAGCACGTTCGAAGTGAGCCTGCCCCTCACCAAGCCCGCCACCTTCCTCGACGGCGAGCCGGGCCAGGTGCACGCCCCGGCCCCGGACCTCCCGCTCGACGCCGAGCCCGAACTGCTGCCCGACGAAGCCGCGCCCGCCCGCACCGATGCCACGGTGCTGGTAATTGAGGACAACGAGGAGGTGCGCAACTTTCTGGTGCAGAAGCTGCAACCGCACTTCCAGGTGAGCACGGCCGCCGACGGGGCCGCCGGCCTGCGCCTGGCCGGCGACGCCATCCCCGACGTTATCGTGTGCGATGTGACCCTGCCCGAGCTGAGTGGCCTGGAGGTGGCCGCCGCCCTCAAGCGCGACTGGCGCACCTCGCACATTCCGCTGGTGCTGCTCACGGCGCAGGGCGCGCCCGAGCAGCAGATTGCTGGCGTGCAGGCCGGGGCCGACCTCTACCTCACCAAGCCCTTCAACCCGACCTTTCTGCTCGAAAGCCTGCGCACGCTGCTGCGCAACCGCGAGCAGCAGCGCGAGCATTTCCGGCGCGAGCTGAGCGTGGACATCGCCACCGTGGCCCCGCAGCGCGTGGACCAAAAGTTCCTGGCCGACCTCACCGCCATTATCGAGGCCAACCTCGACCGGCCCGCCCTCAGCGTCGACGACATTGCCCGCAGCCTGGGCGTGTCCCAGATGCAGCTCTACCGCAAGGTGAAAGCCCTGCTGGGCACCGGCGTCTCCGACTATATCCAGAGCCTGCGCCTCACCAAGGCCCGGCAACTGCTGCTGCACGAAGGCAGCGCCATTGCCCAGGTCGCCTACCAAACGGGCTTTTCCTCCCCGTCTTACTTCGCTACCCTCTTTAAAGGCAAGTACCATGTGTCGCCCTCCGAGTACAAAGCCCTGCACGCACCCAACCATCATTGATAGAATTCTGAAAGTGAAGTCCGATTATTGATAGTATAGTAAAAAATATATTATGTAATTTTTAACATAAATCACTGATTAATAAATTATTAGGATAAAATAACGGATTTGCAAGAATCCTTGAAGGATTTGAAAGAATACGGCAGGCCCTTGGCCGGTAGGAAGCACAAATTTGTGGAAACGTTTTCAGCAACGCTTTCATGCTTCAGCGCAAAGTGCTCTTCTGGTCCATCGTCACCGCTTTGGGAGGCTTCCTGTTTGGGTTTGATACGGCCGTAATTTCCGGGGCCGAGAAAGCCATTCAGCAGCTCTGGCAGCTAAATGCGTTTGAGCACGGGTTCACCATTTCCATCGCGCTTATTGGCACGGTGCTGGGGGCCATGTTCGGCGGCATTCCGTCGGACCGGCTGGGGCGGCGGCAAACGCTGCGCTGGATTGCGGTGCTCTACCTGGTGTCGGCGGTGGGGGCGGCCCTGGCTCCGGCCTGGGTCCCGTTCATGGTGTTCCGCTTCTTGGGCGGGCTGGGGGTGGGGGCGTCGTCGGTTACGGCCCCGCTCTACATTTCCGAGATTTCGCCGGCCCACTCCCGGGGCAAGCTGGTGGGCTTGTTCCAGTTCAACATTGTCTTCGGCATTCTCGTCGCTTACCTCTCCAACTACCTGCTGGCCAACGTGGGCGAGCACTCGTGGCGGCTAATGCTGGGCGTGCAGGCCGTGCCGGCGGTGGCCTTCCTGCTCTTCCTATTTCGGGTGCCCGAGAGCCCGCGCTGGCTGCTGCTGCACGGCCGCCTGGCCGAAGGCCGCGACGTGCTGCGCATCATCGGCCCCGACACGGTGGATGCCGACGTGGCCGCCATCCTCACCGCGCAGTCGCTGGCCGGGCAGCAAAGCGAGTCGCTGTGGGCGCGGCAATACCGCACGCCGGTGCTGCTGGCCGTGGCCTTCGCGTTTTTCAACCAGGTATCGGGCATCAACGCCATCATCTACTACGCCCCGCGCATTTTCGAGATGACGGGCCTGGGGCAAGGCGCGGCGCTGCTCTCGTCGGCCGGCATTGGGCTGGTCAACTTCTGCTTCACGCTGCTGGGCGTCAATCTCATAGACCGGTTTGGGCGGCGCACGCTCATGCTGGTGGGCTCCGTAGGGCTCATTGCTACGCTGGGGCTGGTGGCGCGCGCTTTTTACAGCCAAAAATTTACGGGCTACACCGTGCCGGTTTTGCTGTTCGTGTACATCGCCTTTTTTGCCTTTTCGCAGGGCGCGGTTATCTGGGTGTTTATCTCCGAGATTTTCCCCAACGCCGTGCGGGCCAAGGGACAGGCGCTGGGCTCCAGCACGCACTGGGTGATGGCCACCATCATCGCCTTCACCTTTCCCTGGTTTGCCGAGCACCTGGGGGGCGGCCACACCTTCGCCTTTTTCTGCACTATGATGGTGCTGCAACTGGTGTTCGTACTGCGCTTCATGCCCGAAACCAAGGGCAGCAGCCTGGAGCAAATGGATAAAGCCCTGGTATTTCACTAATCATCAAAGACCTGTTAACCAACGTTGTGCTGAGCTTATGGAAGCCGTTTTACCACGAAAGTAAAATTCTTTGGTGAGTGGTTTTGCTTCGCTGCAACGAAGCGGTAGAAAGGCTTCGATAAGCTCAGCACGACGTTCGTTTACGCATCATTAACCACTCATCACTAATCACTACCCAGATGGCTATTGCTTGCTTCGGAGAGATGCTGTGGGACGTGCTGCCGACGGGCAAACAGCCCGGGGGGGCACCGCTCAACGTGGCGGTGCACCTGCATAATTTTGGCCTGGACGCGCAGATAATCAGCCGGGTTGGGCACGACGATTTGGGCATGGAGTTGCTGGCATTTGTGGAGTCCAAAGGCATCAGCACCTGTTACGTGCAGCGCGGCGAGACCCACCTGACGGGCGTGGTAAAAGCCAACGTGAGCGACAGCATGGAGGTAACCTACCAAATTGTGAAGCCCGTGGCCTGGGACTACATTCAGTACAACGCCGCCCTGAGCGAACTGGTGGAAACCGCTGAAGCCTTCGTTTTTGGCAGCCTGGCCGCCCGCCAGGCCCCCTCCCGCGAAACGCTCTACCGGCTGCTGCAACAGGCCCCGCTCAAGGTGTTCGACGTGAACCTGCGGCCGCCGCACTACTCCCGCGACGGCGTGACCTACCTGCTGAAACAGGCCGACGTGGTGAAGCTCAACCACCACGAGCTGGCCGAAATCATGGCCTGGTTTGGGGTGAGCGCCGAGGAGGAAACGGCCCTGCGCTGGCTGGCCGAGCGGTTTCAGCTGCAAGCCGTGTGCGTGACCAAAGGGGCCGACGGGGCCGTGCTCTGGGTGGGGCAGCAGCTATACCGCAGCCCCGGCATTGCGGTGCAGGTGCAGGACACCATCGGCAGCGGCGATGCTTTTTTGGCGGCGCTGCTCCGGGGCTGGCTGGCGGGGCAGCCCCCGGCCGATTACCTGAGTTTTGCCTGCGCGGCGGGCTCGCTGGTGGCCAGCCATCAGGGGGCCACGCCCGCCATATCCGCCACGCAGGTGCAGGCAATGGCCGCGTCGCCCGCCGCCTGACTTTGCTAACTCAACTCCTTTTTTCTGCTTTTCACCTAACCCCGCTGCCTATGCTGTTTGCCCCCCAACTTCCCTCTGCGGTCGGGCTGCCTGCCCAGGCAAAGCCCACCTAAGCAAGTGCTTCTGCTGACCGGCCGGGCCAAGCAGCGCAATGCTCAGGTATGGTACGTGTTTTTTTACCAATACCCGATTTCGCCAAACACAGCGCCGCCACTCCATTTTCTCAGAACAACGAATGCAGCGGGCCTGAACCACACGAAACGAAATGCATCACAAACTCCCACCATTTCTTTTTTCACTCATGGATAACAACTGGTACAAACGATTCAAATCGGATGAGCAGCGGGCGGGTACGCCAGCCGCCAGAAGCCGCCCCGCCCTGCTCAAGCTGCTGGGGCTCATTATGCTGGCGCTTTTGCCGCTGCTGAGCCAGGCGCAAGCCAACCGCACCATTTCAGGCAAAGTGACCGACGATTCGGGTAGCGGCCTGCCCGGCGTGACGGTAATTGTGCCCGGTACGTCTACCGGCACCAGCAGCGGGGCCGATGGCGGCTTCACGCTGGATGTGCCGGCCACGGCCACGAAGCTGTCGTTCTCCTTCGTGGGCTACTCCGCGCAGCAAGTCGACATCACGGGCAAAACCTCGGTGTCGGTGTCGATGAAAAACGATGCGCAGGCGCTGAACGAAGTAACGGTGGTGGGCTACGGAACGGCCCGCAAGCAAGACATCACCGGGGCCGTGGCGGTGCTTGGCGAGAAAGACTTTAACAAGGGCACGTTCACTTCACCGGACCAATTGCTACAGGGCCGCGTATCAGGGGTGCAGGTAAGCAACAACAGTGGCCAGCCCGGCGGCCCTTCCACCATCCGCATCCGGGGCAACTCGGCCGTGACGGGCACGGGCCAGCCGCTGTACGTGGTGGACGGCGTGCCACTCGACGGGCGCACGGCCCGGCCCGGCCTACAGGCCTCGGATGACGTGGGTGCCGGTGCCGACAGCAACCCGCTCAACTTCCTCAACCCCGACGACATCGAAACTTTCACGGTGCTAAAGGACGCTTCGGCCACCGCCATTTATGGCTCCCGGGCCGCCTATGGGGTGGTACTCATCACCACCAAGAAAGGCAATGCGGGTGCCCCGGTGCTCAACGTGGGTGCCTCTACCGGCTTCTCTACCCTGCTGCGTCGGCCCGAGTACCTCGATGCCAGCCAGTACCGGCAGGCCCTAGCTAAATACGGTTTGCCCACCAGTGGGCCCACCAGTTCAGACAAGGGCGGGAACGTGAACGCCCTGGACGAAATTTTGCGCACGGGCTACCTCCAGAATTACAACGTGGGCATGAGCGGGGGCAACGAAACCGGCCGCTACCGTCTCTCGCTGGGCTACCTCAACCAAGACGGCATCGTACGCAAGTCCGGCTTCAAGAAGTACAGCGCCAACCTGTCCACAAACTTCCAGTTTCTGGAAAGCAAAAAATTGGGCATCGACGTGAACATTGCCACCAGCCAGTTCCGCGAAGAATTGCCTAACATTACGACCGACGCCGGCTTCCGGGGCAGCCTTATCGGGCAGGCCCTGCAGTGGAATCCTACCCAGCCCCTGCGCAAGCCCGACGGCTCGCTCTTCATCGTGGCCGGCGACGTAGTGAACCCGCTGGCGGCCCAGGAGCTCTTTAACGACAAGTCGCGGGTGAACACCGTGCTGGCCAGCATCTCGCCCTCGTACAAGTTCACCGACTGGCTCCAGTACCGACTGCTGCTGAGTGTGAACTACAACAACGGCGAGCGGCGCACCTCCATCGACCAGCGTCTGATAAACTACCCTGGTATTGAAAACCAGGGGTTTGCCGCCATCAGCAACAACGAGCTGGTCACCCAGCAGTTGGCGCATACGCTCAACTTCAACAAGGCCCTCAGCACCGACCTGAACCTGAACGCGGTGCTGGGTTACGAGTTTACGCGGTTTGCCAACTCCAGTTCCAACGTGCGGGCGTTTGGCAACCCGGACGCGGGAGGATTCGGGACTAACGGCCTCGACTACACCAACTACATCCAGTACTCGGCGGCCGGGTCGCGCCGGATTGAGTCGTCCATTGACCCGACTTACGCGCTACAATCGTTTTTCGGTCGTGCCATCCTCAACTTTAAGAACCGCTACGTGCTGACCGGTACGTTGCGCCGCGACGAAAGCAGCAAGTTCGGCAAGAATCAATCGGTGGGCTACTTCCCCTCGTTTGCCGCCGCTTGGGACCTCAGCCAGGAGTCTTTTTTTCCGACCGAGAAGCTCTCGCAGCTCAAGCTGCGGGCCGGCTACGGCCTCACCGGCAACCAGGAGTTTCCGGCCGGCGCGGCCCAGAACCGCTACAACCTCGACAACAACGGGGCGCAGTCGCCGCTCACGGCCGAGAACCTTGACCTGAAGTGGCAGGCCGATGCGCAGTTCAACGTCGGCATCGACATTGGGGCGTTCAATAACCGCCTCACTTTCACGGCTGACTACTTCAACAAAACCACCACCGACCTGCTGTTCCCGACCATTCCAGGGGAGCCCCGCCCCTCCTTGTTTCCCATCCGCTGGGATAACCTGGACGGCAAAATCGTGAATAAGGGCGTGGAAATGGCCCTGGGTACCACGCTGGTAACGAATGAGAAAGTAGCGGTGGGCCTGAACGTCAACGCCACTTTCATTCGTAATGAGGTGTCTAATTTGGTTGGGCCGGCCATTATCACCGGGGCCATCAACGGGCAGGGCCTGTCGGGCGCTACCTCGCAGCTTATCGCCAACGGCTTCCCTATCAACGGCTTTTTCCTGCCCCAGTACAACGGCCTCACCGACGCCGGGCTTTCCAAGCCGTTTGGGCCGGCGACGTACGCGGGCAGTCCTAATCCCCGCACCTTGCTGGGGGTGAGCGCCAATGCCCGCTACGGCAAGCTCTCGCTGGTGGCGAACATGACGGGCGTATTCGGCCAGATGATTTACAACAACACGCTCAACGCCGTCGGCGCCGTGGGCGGGATTGGGGCCGGCAAAAACATTGCCCTTTCCACGTTCGAAAACTCGATTAAAGAAGCGACCGGCAACCCGACGGTGGCCTCCACGCGCTACTTGGAAAAGGGCGATTTTCTGAAACTTTCCAACCTGACGCTCTCCTACGCTTTTGGCGACCTGGGCAGCTTTGTGAAAGGGGCCCGCGTGTACGCCACGGGGCAAAACCTGTTCGTGATTACCAACTACGACGGGTTCGACCCGGAAGTCAACACCGTGAAGCGCGGACCTAACCTGGTTCCTTCTGTTGGGATTGACTACCTGCCCTATCCCAGTGCCCGAACCTTTACATTCGGCGTCAACTTTAACCTGTAACATTTAACTTATTTCCACCATGAAATACACAAAGATTGCCGGTGCGGCTGCCTTGCTGGCTGTGCTACAGCTGGCCAGCAGCTGCGAGCTGAACGAAGACTTGGGCAGTCAGCTCACGGATACCCAGATTCGGAATGGTGAGCTTACGGCCTTGCTCACGGGGGCATACAATTCGCAGCGCGACCCCATCCAGGGCCACGTGAGCGTGTTTGCCCTCCAGGAAGTATCCACCGATGCGCGCATCATGCCTACCCGCGGTCCCGACTGGGACGACAACGGCAAGTGGCGCGCCCTATTCAACCACACCTGGGACGCCAGCAATGAGCGGGTGCGCGAAACGTACACCCAACTCAACGGCATCATTTATGCCACCACCGACCTGCTGCGCTTCAACCCCACTACGCAGCAGGCAGCCGAAGCCCGGTTTCTGCGGGCCTGGGCCTCGTTTCTGGTGCTCGACCTCTACGACCAGGTGCTGTACCGGGAGCCGGGCGAGGCGCTCAGCAAATTGGCCCGGGTGCGCAAGGGTACCGAGGCGCTCGATTTCATTGTGAGCGAGCTGAACGCGATTCAGGCCAGCCTGCCCGATGCCCCCGTCAGCCGCGCCACCAAGGACGCCGCCCGGGTGCTGCTAATGAAGTGCTACCTCAACAAGGGTGTATACGCCAACCGCGCGGCCCCCACCTTCGCCGCGGCCGACATGAACCAGGTGGTTCGGCTGGCCGATGAAATCATCAACAGCAACAAGTACTCGTTTACAGCCAACTTTTTCGACAACTTCGCCCCCAACAACTCGACTATCGGCCGGGAGAACATCTTCACCCAAGCCAATACTTTTGGCGATAGTGGCCCCACGCGCGACTTGTGGAAGTTCGTGTCGCACTACAACATGCGGCCCGTGGACGGTTACAACGGCCCAGCCACTACGGCCGAGTTCTACGACCTGTTTGAGGCGACTGACAAGCGCCGGGGCGTAGCTTACGACGTGGCGGGCGGCCCCGCCAACCCGGGCCGGCGCATCAACACGGGCTTCCTCATCGGCCAGCAGTACAACCTGACCACCGATGCCCCGCTGGCCATCCGAAGCGGTGCCCCGCTGATTTTCACCAAGGACATCAATCTTTCCGAAACCGGGGCCGACCTCGAAGCCAAGGGCATCCGGCCCATCAAATACCCCGTCGACTACGTAAGCGAGGGCAAAGGTGGCAACGGCTGCGAAAACGACCACGTAAGCTTCCGGCTGGCCGACGTGCTGCTGATGAAGGCCGAGGCCATTCAGCGCGGCGGCACGGCCACCAGCGCCGGGAGCTACGGCGGTACGGCACTGGCCATCGTCAACTCCATCCGGACACACCCCTCGCGTGGGGCTAGCGCGCTGACCTCCCTCACCCTCGATAATCTGATTGACGAGCGGGGCCGGGAGTTGTACAGCGAGTCGTGGCGGCGGAATGATTTGATACGGTTCGGCAAGTTCTTGGCTGCTCGCAAAGACAAGCCCCTGAGCGACCCTAAACGGTTGATTTATCCCATTCCACAAACTCAGGTGGACATCAACTCCAACATCACGCAAAACCCAGGGTATTAACCCCACCCGTTCGGTAGCGTAGGAGCAGGCCGTTGGTTACTGTTGAGTTCAGCAGCAATCAACGGCCTGTTTGTGTGCGGCCCAAGCCCTGATTACGAGCGAAAAGAAGCAGTGCTGCGCGCCGGGTCGCCGTTGGGCGGGGCACCGTGGCTGAGCAATTATTCCCAATTTTACGGCGGGCCCCACGCTGGCCTTGCTGCCCTGGCCGGCCGTGGTGCTGCCGCTACGGTAGCGGCAACCCAACCGAATCACCACAACTCCCTTCCACTGCTTTCCAACCCGCATGATGCCCCCCCGCTTCCCGAATCTGATATTATTGGCTGTTGCGCTGCTGCTGGCCGCCACCGCGCCCGCCACCGCGCAAGCGCCCGACCCCTGGCGCATCAGTGCCGACAAAGTGGACCCGGCCACCTACTACGGCGTGACCGTGGCCAATGGTGTGATGGGCGTGGTCTCGTCGCCCGAGCCGTTTAAGGTGAAAAACGTGGTGCTGGCCGGGGCCTACGACCAGTACGGCCGGGGCCGGGTAAGCAATTTCCTGAACAGCATCAACCTGCTGAACATGTACATGGAAATAGATGGCCGCCGCCTCGGGGCAGCCGACGTGACCAACTACCGGCAGGAGTTGGACATGAAAAAAGCCGCCCTCACCACCACCTTCGACTACGCCGACAAGGCCACCATCAGCTACACCACCTACGCCCTGCGCCACCTGCCCTTTACGGTGCTGCTGGACGTGTCCATCGTGGCGAAAAAAGACATTGCCCTCACGGCCGCCAGCGTGATGGACACGCCCGATGCCCTGCGCGACGTGCAGAACTACTACAACGAAATCGACCGGCCGCACGCCACCGTGCGCCTGCTCACCTCCTCGGCTAAAAGCCCGACGGGCAAGCTGCTGCTGTGTGCTTCCACCACGTTTTTGTTTACGGAAGGACAGGGGCAGGAGCCGCGCGTTATCCACGAGATGTGGGATAATAACCAGCACCTGATGAAGTTCAGCAAAGCCCTGAAAGCCGGGCAAACCTACGGCTACGCCGTGGCGGGCTCGGCCAGCACCACGGCCCATCACCCCGACCCGCTAAACGAGGCCGAGCGCATGACCATCTTCGCCCGCCTCGAAGGCCGCGACCGGCTGCTGGCCTTCCACGCCAAAGCTTGGCAGGACCTGTGGCAGAGCGACATCCAAATTGCCGGCGATGCCCAGGCGCAGCAGGACGTGCACAGCATGCTCTACCATCTC
Organism: Cytophagales bacterium; assembly: GCA_038213745.1. Lineage (GTDB taxonomy): Bacteria > Bacteroidota > Bacteroidia > Cytophagales > Hymenobacteraceae > Hymenobacter. The sequence goes on along the minus strand of JBBQSQ010000006.1, from coordinate 23,482 downwards.
TACAGCTTCTCGCGGGCGGGCACCGATTATTCGCCCTCGCCCATGGGCCTCTCGGGGCTGGGCTACAACGGCCACGTGTTCTGGGACTCGGACCTGTGGATGTTCCCGGCGCTGCTGGTGCTGCACCCGGACATTGCCAAGTCCCTGATTGAATACCGTTTCCGGCGGCTGGAGCCAGCCCGGCGCAATGCCTTCGCCCACGGCTACCAGGGGGCCATGTACCCTTGGGAAAGCGCCGACACGGGCGTGGAGGAAACGCCGGTATGGGCCTTGAGCGGCCCGTTCGAGCACCATATTTCGGCCTGCGTGGCCTTGGCGGCCTGGCAATACTACTGCGTGACGCAGGACAAAGACTGGCTGCGCGAAAAGGGCTGGCCGATGCTCTCGGCTACCGCCGACTTCTGGGCCAGCCGGGTGGAGCGCAACGGCCCCGGCCGCTACGACATCAAAAACGTGGTGGCCTCCGATGAGTGGGCCGAGAACGTGGACAACGACGCCTTCACCAACGCCGCCGCCAAGGTCAACCTGCAAAATGCCGCCGCCGCCGCCAAGCTGCTCGGCCTGCGCGCCAACCCCGACTGGGCCCTGGTGGCCCAGAACATTCCAATCCTGAAAATGGCCGACGGCGTGACCCAGGAGCACGCCACCTACCACGGCGAGGGCATCAAGCAGGGCGATGTGAACCTGCTGGCCTACCCGCTGAACGTCATCACCGACCCCGCCCAAATCAAAAAAGACCTCAGCTATTACGAAACCCGCGTGCCCAACGAAGGCACGCCGGCCATGACGCAGGGCATTTTCGCCCTGCTCTACGCCCGCCTGGGCAATGCCGATAAGGCCAAGCTCTGGTTCAAAGATGCCTACGAGCCTAACCTGCTGCCGCCCTTCCGGGTCATCGCTGAAACCAAGGGCGGCACCAATCCCTACTTTGCCACCGGTGCGGGCGGCGTGCTGCAAGCCGTGCTCATGGGCTTCGGGGGCCTCGATATCACGCCGGCCGGCATCACGCAGCGCAAAAGCACCCTGCCCACGGGCTGGCAGTCCGTGAAGATTACCGGCGTGGGCGTGCAGCGGAAAACGTATTCGGTGAGCCGATGATATAATTATGAGTTATGAGTTATGAGTTAAAAGTTGTGAGTTAGGTACTGAGTCGCGGACGCACGCCAGCACGACGGTGCGTAACTCATAATTCACAACTCGTAACTCATAATTCCACCCCTGATGCTGCCCATTGCTTTTGCCCCCTGCTACGCCCACCCACTGCCCGCCGGCCACCGCTTCCCCATGCTGAAATACGAGCTGCTGCCCGAGCAGCTCCTACACGAGGGCACCGCCACCGCCGCCGATTTTTTCCTGGCCACCCCCGCGCCCGATGCCGACATCCTGCGGGTGCATGATGCGGACTATTACGCCCGCCTGCGCCGGGGCCAGCTCACCCGCCAGGAAGAACGCGTGACGGGCTTCCCTTGGTCGGCGGCGCTGTTCGAGCGCGAAATCACCATCCTGGGCGGCACCATCGAGGCGGCGCGGCAAGCGCTGGTGCACGGCGTGGCGTTCAACATCGCGGGCGGTACGCACCACGCGTTTTGGGCGCGGGGCGAAGGCTTTTGCCTGCTCAACGACCAGGCGGCCGCGGCCGCCTGGCTGCTGGCCCACGGCCACGCCCGCCAGATACTGATTGTGGACCTGGATGTGCACCAAGGCAACGGCACGGCCGAAATCTTTCGGCACGAGCCGCGGGTATTCACGTTTTCCATGCACGGGGCCCGCAACTACCCCGCCCGCAAAGAGCAGTCCGACCTGGACCTGCCCCTGCCCGATGGCACCGACGACCAGGCTTACCTCAAAATGCTGGGCGAAACCCTGCCGCACCTCCTGGATGAAGTGCAGCCCGACTTCATCTTCTACCTGGCCGGCGTCGACGTGCTGGCCACCGACAAGCTCGGCCACCTGGCCCTCACCCGCGCCGGCTGCCGGCGGCGCGACGAGCTGGTGCTCAGCCTCTGCCACCGCCACCAGCTGCCCGTAGTAGTCTGCATGGGCGGCGGCTACTCCGAGCGCATCCTCGACATCGTGGAAGCCCACGCAAATACGTACCGGGTGGCAGCAGGGATTTATTAGTGGTTAGTGGTTAATGATTAACCGTTAACCACTAATCACTAACCATTAATAACGACTTGCCAGCGGAAGGCCCAGCGCCAGCGCAGCTCATAGTTGGTGATACCGGCCCGGTCCAGCAGCGCCACCCAATCGGCCCGCCGAAAAGCCCGCGCCACCGACATGGGCGCATCGTGCCGCACCAGGTAGGAGCCGCCCAGCAGCCGCGTGAGCCACTTGATGCTGTGGTAAGCCAGCCAGTGCCGGTGCAAGTCGTTGATGATGACCGCCACTCGTGCCTGTTGCTGCCATTGCCGCAGCAGCCGCACCAGCTCATCATCCGTGAAATGGTGGCAAAACAGGCTGCACGTAAGCACGTCGTAGGGCTCGCGCTGAAATTCGGGGGAGAAAATATCGAACTTACGATAGCTGATTTCGGGGTAGTCCGGGCTTTTGGCCGTGGCGTAATCCAGCATAAATTGATTGGCATCGATGCCCGTCAGTTCCAGCGCCACGCCCTTTTTGCGCGCCCATTGGGCCACGTGGCGGAGCGTATCGCCGCCGCCGCTGCCCAGGTCGGCCACGCGCAGGGACCGGCCGGCGGGAAAACGGGCGCGCAGCCGCGCCAGGGCATTGAGCACCGGCGCATAGCCGCCCAGCCAGGTATTGATGGTCTCCAGTTCGTCGAGGTTCTGGCGCAGGGCCTCGTTGGCCAGCGTCAGGTCGTCCATTAGCTCCGGGCCGGAAGCTCTTGCATTTAACATTTTCACTGAGCAATTATCAGTTAACAATGAGCAGTTGGCCAGTCTGCTCTACCACATCTTCCCGATGGTCAGCGATAAGTGCAAACTGCTCATTGTTCACTGTTAACTGCAGCAGCATGGCCTCCATCGTCAGGCCTGGCCCGAAGGCGAAGCTGAGCACGGGCGCGCCGTTATCGGCCGGGGTGGCGTGGGCCAGCACATCGCGCAGCACAAACAGCACCGTGGCCGACGACATGTTGCCGTAGTCACGCAGCACGCGGTAGGCGTGGCGGTTGTCCTCCCGCGTCAGCCCCAGCTCGGCCTCAATCGTTTCCAGAATCTTGCGCCCGCCGGGATGAATGGCGAAGTGCCGGATGTCGGCCAGCTGCACGGGCAGGCTGGCCAGCAGCCCATCGGTGAGGTTGCGGATGCCGCGCTGAATGAGCTTGGGCACGTAGCTGCTCAGCGTCATCTCAAACCCAAAGTCGTTGATGTGCCAGGCCATGTCGTCGTGCCCATCGGGCTCCAGGCCGCAGTGAAAGGCTTGCAGGGCCAGGCTGGGCGCGCCGTTGGGCAGCGGTTCGGCCTGCACCAGGCAGGCCGCCGCGCCGTCGCCAAACAGCGCGTTGCTGATGAGGTGGTCTTCTTCCGGGCTTTTCTGGAAGTGCAGCGTACACAGCTCCACGCTCACGATGAGCACGCGGGCCTCCGCATCGGCCCGGCAAAAGGCGTCGGCCAGCTTGATGGCGTTCACGGCCGCGTAGCAGCCCATGAAGTTCACGCAGGTGCGGCGCACGTCGGGCCGCAGGCCCAGGGCCTGCACCAGCTCAATGTCCAGGCCGGGGGCATACATGCCCGTGCAGCTCACCGTGACCAAGTGCGTGATGCTGGCCGGGGCCACGTCGGGCACCTGACGCAGGCAGTCGCGCACGGCTTCGGTGGCCAGGGGCAATGCTTCCCGCCGATAAACGGCCATGCGCTGGCCCACGCTCGGAAAGGGCTCCAGGTCGGGCGTATTCGGGAAAAAAGTGTAGTCGCCGTGGACCCGGCCGTAATCGGGCAACACCGAATACCGGTGCTCGATGCCAGATACCCGGTACAGTGCCCGCAGCTTACGCGTGTCGCGCTCGCCAAAGTCCAGGGCCCGCGCCATAAAATCGGCAATTTGCGGCTGCGCGATGCGGTGAACGGGGTTGGCTGTGCCAATGGCACCTAAATAACTCGGCATTCCGGACGGGAAATTACAGATTCAGAAAATGGGACTGTATATAAGGCTACTAACCACTACCTAAATGGGCGATTTTGGCTGTAATGCTACTACTTACGGCAAAGCAAGCAGGTTGAAGCTTTGCTTAGGTAAAATTGTGCCAATAACATTCTGGCGTTGGCGGCGTGGCCAGGTCGTAAAACCAGCCGCTTACTTGGGACCCCCCTCAAAAAGCCTGCCCGTGCGTGCGGCGCATCAGGCCCCGCACGGCTCCCGGCCAGTGGCGCAGGCTCCCAATCACCAACTCGCTCAGCACCGGCCCCCCAAACAGCCGCTGCACCGCCCGCCCCACCCGCAGCCGCGTGCCAAACTGCCCGTGCCAGGCCTGCGCGTACGTCGTTTCCATGGCCCCGCGCGTGGTGCCGCCGCTGAGGAACCCGTGCGCGGCCGCGGCCGCCAGCGCCGCGCCGTGCAGCGCCATGGCCATGCCATTGCCGCACAGCGGCGTGATGAGGCCGGCCGCGTCGCCCACCATCAGCACGTGCTGCTCCACCGGCTGCTTGGGCGCAAAGGATATTTCGTTGATGACCTCCGGCTGCGGGTACAGCACCTCCGCCGCGCCCAGAATCTCGCGCAGGCGGGGGTTGCGGGCCAGCACCGCCTGCTCCATGGCCGGAATGGTGCCGTGGGCTTTCAGGTTCTGGCGGGTGGTGAGGTAGCAGAAGCACAGCTTGTCCTCCTCAATGGCGGAAATGCCGGCGTAGCCATCGGCGAAATTGTGCAGCGCAATCAAATCGCGCGGGAAACCCGGCAGGCGCAGGTGGTACTTCACCCCCAGGTAGGGCGAGCGCTGGGCGAAGAACGAGCGTTGCAGCTGCCGGTCCAGCGCGGCGCGCTTGCCGTAGGTGCCCAGCACCACGCGGGCACTTAGCTGGCGGCCATCGGCCAGGGTGACGTGGTGCTGGTCGGCGGCGGGGTCGAACGTTACGTCGGTCACGGTGCTTTTCAGGTGGAAGGTGACGCCCCGGGCCACGGCCAGCTGGTACAGGAAGTCATCGAGCGCGTAGCGGCTCACCCCAAAGCCGCCCAGGTCGAGCGGGGCGGTGAGCACGCGCCCCCCCGGCGACGACAGCAGGAACTGCGAAATGGCCGCCGGGGCCAGGGCCGCCGGGTCGGCCCCGAGGCGGCGCAGATAGGGTAGCACCTCGTTGCTCACGTACTCGCCGCATACTTTATGGAAGGGGTACTGCTTGCGCTCCACCACCACCACCCGGTGGCCCTGGCCCGCCAAATCCAGGCTCGCCGCCAGGCCCGCCAAGCCGCCGCCAATCACTATAATATCCACTTAATTGGTCGGGAAAATGAGAACCACGGCAGTTAAATTACCGTAATTCATCGAGGTTTCTGTATATACGTGTAGTCCTACTGGTCGCGTGTACGTACCTTTGTCAACTAAATTCAATTCCATCCGTTAAGTATAAGCGCTGCGCGCTTGTTTCTGCCGCCCACTAATTGTTAGTATGATGAAACGCCTACTCTTACCCCTGTTGCTATTTATTTGTTTTAGCCTCAGCTTAGGCCCGCTATTCAACACCCTGCCCGTCGCCCAGGCTGCGGCCGCATATCGCCCCGGCCAGCAAGGCAAGCCCGGCGACGAAAAAACGCTGCTGGTATATCCTAACCCCAGTACCGGCATTGTGCACCTCACCATCAACAACCTGCAAGGCAAGAAAGTGGAATTAAGCGTGTTAAACGTTATCGGTTCGGTGATGTACCGCGAAACCCTGACCGAGATGAACGACCGGTACAGCAAAATGCTCGACCTTAGTAAATTTGCCAACGGCCTCTACTACGTGCGGCTCGAAGCCGACAATACCAGCCAGATGTGCAAACTGGTAATTCGCTAAAACTGCCTAAGCGCTATTAATTCAGTAAGTTATTAAACACAAAAAAGCAGCCGTTGGGCTGCTTTTTTTATGGATAAAATGAAGCGGGTTTATTTCACCCGAACGGGCTCAGGTGTGAGCATTTCCTGAACGTTTGATACCGTCTTGAGGGCGAGGAAAACCGTGGCCAGCAACAGGCCGAGCATGAAAATAAACATAAATCAAAAGTAAATTCGGGTGGATAAAAAGCAGCGCTATTCGAAGCCCCGCGTCTGAAGTGTTCAACCCCAAAAAGGGCAACTGGGTTTCAACAAGATTAGGGCATTCTGAGCAGGGCCGCTACCACGCGCCGGGCGTCGGCCCCGGCCCCGTTTAGCAGGGCCGAGCGGCGCGTGTCGAGCCAGTCGAGGCCCAGAAATGCTACGCCGGGCACTGCCGTCAGGCCGCGTTGGTGCAGGGGCTGGCCGTCGGCCGCCACGATAGGCAGGTCTATCCAGGCGTAGTTGGGCTGGTAGCCAGTGGCCCACACCACGGCCGCCAGTGGGGGCGATGCCGCGCGCTGGCCCGCAATGGCCCCCGTGGGCAAGGCCGCCGTGGCCCGGCCAATAAACGTGGCGTTGCCGAAGCGGCGCAGCCGCGCCAAGTCGCCCCTCACCACCGGCTCGGGCTGGCGGTGCAGCCACCGGCCGAGCCGGGTATGGCGCGGCACGCGCAGCAGGCCGGTCAGCGTCAGAAAAGCCCACATAAACTGGTTGTTGGGCATGGCCGGCGTCTGCTCATCAAACGCTACAAACACCGGCCGGCCGGTGGCGGCCACGTCGGCGGCAATTTGGAGGGCCGAGTTGCCGCTGCCCACCACGGCCACCGGGCCGGTGCCGGCCAGTTGGGAGGGGCGCTGGTAGTCGCGGCTGTGCAGCTGGGCCACGCTGGCGGGCAGCTGGTCGGCCCAGGCGGGCACGCGGGGAATGGTGTAAGGCCCCGTGGCTACAATGACGCGCTGGGCCGCGTAGGTGCGGCCGGCCGCCGTGTGCACCACGTAGCCAGCCGGGCCGGGGGCGGCCGGGGCCAGGCGGGTCACGCGCTGGCCGGTATCAACCGGAAAGGCGAAATGCGCGGCGTAATCGCGCAGATAGGCCACGGTTTCGGCGCGGGTGGGGTAGCGCAGCGCGCGGCCGGGCCAGGGCCGGCCGGGCAAGCCGCTGGCCCAGGCGGGCGAAAACAGCCGCAGCGAATCGTAGCGGCCGGCCCAGGCCGCACCGGCCATCGGGGCCGCGTCCAGCAGCCGGAAATCAACGTGTCGCTGCTGCAAATAATAGGCGGCCGCCAACCCGGCCTGGCCCGCCCCAATTATCACGGTGTCCGTACTAATGGCACCGGGGTGGGGGAGAGGCAGCAGCGCGGATGCGGTAGCGGGCGCGGACATGGCAAGAAATGGTTACTGCTGCTCCGGAAATTTACTGCGCAGGCCGGCCATTACCTGCTCGGTGGTGGTGCGCACCTGGGCTACCTGCGTGGCCGCGTGGGCGGGCGTGGGCGGGGTGCTGCCGTAGGTTTCCATTTCCCGAATGACGTGGCGCAGGCTTTCCACCCCCAAGCCATCGAGCGAGCTTTTGAGGTGGTGGGCGGCGTCGCCCACGGCTTCCCAGTCGGCCTTGGTGAGAGCCTCGTCGAGCGCGGCGAGAATGGCGGGGGTGGTTTCGATAAAGGCCCAGGCCAGGCGGCGGACGATGGATTCATCGTTGCGCACCAGCTGGCGCACGTTGGTCAGGTCGTAGAGTGGAATGGCGGAAGGCATGGCAAGGGTAGTGTACGGTGGAACGGGTTCGGCGGCTTGGCCGTGGCTTATGAGTACGGCGTGCATGGTTTCGAGCAGCTGCTCTTCGCGGTAGGGCTTGGTCAGGTAGCCGGCAAACCCGCTGGCAATCAGGCGCTCGGCCTCCCCCGCCTGGGCGCGGGCGGTGAGGGCAATGATGGGCGTGGCGGCGCGCACGGGGTCGGGGTGCGCGCGCAGGGCGCGGGCGGCCGTTTCGCCGTCCATGCCGGGCATCTGGATGTCCATGAGCACGAGGTCGAAGGGGCGAAATTCGAACAGCTTGATGGCCGCCGGGCCGCTGGCCGCCGTGGTCACCTGCCAGCCCCAGTTGCGGAGCACGGTTTCGGCCAGCAGGCTGTTCACCAGGTTGTCTTCGACCAGCAGCACGCAGCCCGCCACGTTCTCGACCGGGGCCTCGGCGGGGCTGGCGGGGGCCACGGGCGGCGCGGCGGGCACGGGCGGGAAAGCCAGGGTGAAGGCAAAAGTGCTGCCCTGGCCTACTTCGCTGCACGCGCGCAGCACGCCCCCCATCAGCTGCACGAGGCCTTCGGAAATACTCAGGCCCAGCCCCGAGCCGCCGTATTCGCGGTCGGTGCTGGCGGCGGCCTGCGCAAATGGCTCAAACACTTTGTCCAGGGTTTCGGCGGCCATGCCTACGCCCGTGTCGCTCACCACAAATTGCAGCCACAGCGTGCCCGCGGACTCGGTGTGGCGGTGTGGGCCGGGCACCAGGCGCACGCCCAGGCGCACCTTGCCCGTTTCGGTGAATTTGATGGCGTTGCTGACCAGGTTGAGCAGCACTTGCCGCAGCCGGTGCGCGTCGCCCAGCACGGCGGGCAGGGCCATGGGCTTTTCGACGCGCAGGCGCAGGCCTTTTTCGCGGGCCCGGGGCCGCAGCAGAGCGGCGCAGTTCGCCAGCAATTCCGCTGGTTCAAACGGAATGGTTTCGGGCCGCAGCTTGCCCGCGCCGAGGCGGGCCGTGGTGAGCACGTCGTTTAGCACGGTTAGCAAGTGCTCCGCCGACTCGCCCAGCAGCCGCAGGTAGTCGTGCTGGCTGCGGCTGAGCACCGTTTTGGCCAGTACGCCCGTCAGGCCCAAGATGCCGTGCAGCGGCGTGCGAATTTCGTGGCTCATGTTGGCCAAAAAGTCCTGCTTGGCGCGCGCGTCCACTTCGGCGCTGGCAATGGCGGCTTCCAGGGCCTGCTGGGTGTGCTTCAGCTCCGTAATGTTGCTCTCGACCCCCAACACCTGCGCCGTGCCATCGGCTTGCACGAACAGCTTTTTTACGCTGCTGAACCACGCCACCGTACCATCGGGGTAGGTGTGCGACTCTTCCTGCCTGGTGTCTTGCCCCGTGTGCAGCACGTGTTGGTCCTGGCTTTGCTGGCGGGCGGTGGCTTCGTCCAATGTGCGCCCGGCATGGGGCGGCAGGCCGTCGCGCACCAGCTCGTCCGGGGTTAGGCCGAAGAGGGCTGCCGTGGCGTGGTTGGCCAGCTGGTAGTTGCCCGCGCCGTCTTTGAGGTAGATGGGGTGGGGCAGCGCGTCAATAACCTGCCGAAACAGGCGGTACTGCTCGGCCAGGTGGGTGGTGGCCTGCCGGGTTTGCTCGTCGTAGTTCCGGCGCTCGGTGATGTCTTCGGCCACGCCGATAACACTCGTGACCCGGCCGCTGGCATCCCGGGCAAAGGGCGTGTGCGTGCTGCGCATCCACCGCAGCGCGCCGTTGCGGTGGTAAATGGCGTACTCCGTGGTAAGGCTCCCCCCGTCGGGAAGCTGGGCTACGTCCGTCAAATGCGCCTTAAATGGTGCCACCGAATCGGCGGGCATCAGGAGTGCCAGGGCCTGTCCGTCGGGAATCTCCAACAGTTCGTGGTCCGTGAGCCCCAGCACGGCCTCAATCCGCCTGTTAATGTAGGTGCTGCGCTGCCGAAGCAGGTCGTAGATGTAAATGACGTTGGGCACCAGGTCCATCACCTGGCGAAACAAGTAGCGGTTCTGCCGCAGCTGGTCCACGGCGGCTCGGTAGCGCGTCACGTCTTCGGCACTGCCCACCATTTCCCGAACCTGGCCGCCGGGGCCAAGCGCGCTGGCCCGCACCCGGATGCGCAGCCAGCGCCAGCTGCCATCGCGGTGCAGCAGGCGGCAGTCCCAGCGCACCGATTTGCCCTTGCTTAACAGGCGGTTGAGGTCACTGCCCAGCAGTTTAGCGCGCGAATCCGGATGCAACAGCTTGAAGCCCAGGTAAGGGCCCAGCTCCAGCAGGTACTGCGTAGTGTACCCCAGCACCGACTCGCAATGCCGGTTGCAGTGCAGCAGCTTCCGTCCCAGCACGTCGTAGCTGAAGAGAATGAGGGGCATGCGGTCGGCCACTGCCTGGTTTGGCAGCGTCAGCATGCCCTCTTCGGGCAGCTCATTGGCCCGGACGCTGCTACTCCGCCGTGCCACATTCTCGGCCACGCGCCGCGCCGCAGGCACGGCCGCTTGGCGAGCCAGGCGGGTAATACGGGAGCGGCGCATCATGGCGGAAGAAGCTGGTAGAAAGAACAGAAGGATACGAAGAACAGCGAAGCGTTGCGCAATTTGCGGCTGGCTACCTTAGCTCACCACCAATTCCTGTTGCTGTATCATTCGGTAAATCGTCGATTTCCCGATGCGCAGGCGCGCGGCGGCGGCCAGCACATCGCCGGCCACCTCATCGAGGCAGCTCTGCACGATGGCCGTGGTTTGCTCGCGCAGCGAGAGCTGGCTGCCCGCTCCCACCACGGTGCGGCCCGCGCGCAGGGGCAGGTCTTCCCCCTGAATCAGTTCGCCATCGGCCAGCACGCAGGCCAGCTCCACCACGGCTTTCAACTCGCGCACATTGCCCGGGAACGAGTGCTGCCGGAGCTGCTCGCGGGCCGAATCCGTGAGCATCCGCAGTGGCAGGTTGTTGAGCTGGCAGAAATCGCGCACAAATACCTCGGCCAGCAGCAGTACGTCGGCTCCGCGCTGCCGCAGGGGGGGCAGCACAATGGGCAGGCCCAGCAGGCGGTAGTACAAGTCTTCGCGGAACCGGCCGGCCTGCACTTCGCTCAGCAGGTCGCGGTGCGTGGCCACAATCAGGCGCACATCGAAGGCTACTGTTTGGTTGCCGCCCACGCGGGTCACTTCGCGCTCTTGCAGCACGCGCAGCAGCTTGGCTTGCAGGCTGAGGTCGAGGTCGGCTATTTCGTCCAGAAACAGGGTGCCGCCGTTGGCCTCTTCCAACCGGCCCACGCGCCGCGCCACCGCCCCGGTAAAGGCCCCTTTCTCGTGCCCAAACAGCTCGCTCTCCACCAGCTCGCGCGGAATGGCGGCCATGTTCACGGCCACGAAGGGCTGGGCGGCCCGGGTCGATTGGTAATGAATGGCCTTGGCTACTAGCTCCTTGCCCGTGCCCGTCTCGCCGCTCACGCTCACCGTGATGGTGGTGCGGGCGGCTTTGGCAATCAGGGTGTGCACCAATTGAATGGAAGGGTGCTCGCCCAGAATAACCTGGCCCGGGTTGTAGCGGTCGGCCACTTGCTGGCGCAGCCGGCTGTTTTCACGGCGCAGGCGCACCTGCTGCTCCACCTTGCCCACAATGTTCCAGAGCCGGTCGAGCGTGTTTTCGTCCTTCACCAAGTAGTCGTAGGCCCCCTGGCGCAGCATGCTCACGGCGGTGCTCACATCTTCCTGGCCCGAGATAACGATGACTTCCGTGCCGGGCAGCCGCTGCCGAATGGTGCGCAGCACCTGCTCGCCCTTGGCATCGGGCAAGGAGTAGTCGAGGGTGATAAAGTCGGGTTGCTCGCCCAGCTGCTCCAGGCAAGCGCGGGCCGTGGCAAACCGGGACACGCTGTGGTTCGGATTCTGGCCCAAGCGGTGCACCAACAACTCGCCGTACCACTCGTTGTCCTCGACCACAAATATTTTAAAAGGTAAAGCAGGGGTCATATAAAAAAGGCGCTGGAGAGGAGCTGACGGAGCCCGGAATAAGGTGAAAGTAGCAGAAAGGAGATGCCTTTGCCCTGCTATGACATTGGAAAAATTACATTGCAAAAATACGTCACAAATGCTATTTAAAGTTTAAAAGCACATTCAAACAGACTACATACGAAGTAAAAAGTAGAGCGGATTGCGGCTTGAAAATTTGTTATTCTCGTTTTAGGAATAATTTCCCGAATTGGGATTGATATACTGTATTAGCAAAATTATATCTAATTGAATCCTAGCCTGTGGAAGCATGCCGATGCATATGGCCGCGGAATTGCACGCACTTGCGAACCGCCTGACAAAATATTCAGCCACTCCTCAATTATTTATATGCAAGTCATTACCCTCTCATTTACCTCCGCTGCGTTGGTCCGGTTCCGGGCTTGGCTGGTTGCCGCTAGCTTTTTGCTGCGGGCCTTCGGTCCGGGCGATGCCTTCGCGCAGGCCTCGCAACGCGCGTATTACTCAACCGGCAGCAACACAGTACAAGTGACGCAAGCATCGCCCTTTGTTGTGGGTGGTGCCACCGTTACGGGTGAGGCCAATGCCGCCGACGGTGATTTTGCTACTTATGCCACGCTAAGCACTGACATCCGGGCGAACGTGGGCGTTCCGGTGGGGCTTCGCCTGAAGTTAACCGGCACAGCCCCAGCGGGCCACCGGGCCGGGGTACTGATAGCCAACGCCACCACCCTGCTCAACCTGCAGACGCTTGGTACCGTCACGCTGCGCACGTACCTGAGCGGCGCTACGCCGGAATTGCGCGAAGAAAAAGTGGTTCGGGCCGAACTCGTTCGGGCGGCTTTGCTGGCTACCGACCAGCCGACGCAATTGGAATTTCTGTCGAGCAAGTCATTCGATGCCGTGGAAATTGTAATTGGCGCTTTGGTTAGCACCCCGGCCTACAAGGCCAATGTTTACTACGGCTATGGCGTGCAGCCGGGCGTTCAGACGCGGGCCAATGGCTACATCTCCCGCTTCGCGGCCCCGGCCATCAACAGTGAATACAGTGCCTCCACCACCTCAGGCCTGCTGTGTGTGAATACGGACGTAACGGCCCCCGAGCGCGTGGCCGATGCCGACCTGACCAACTTTGCCACCCTGAAAAGTACCCTGACGGTGGCGTGCAACCCCGGCCTGCGCACCAAGCTGGCCGGCGTGCCGGCCGGCGGGGTACTCGGCGGCTACTACGCCGGATTCGTGATTGGGCAATCCAGCGTATTGGACGTAGGTGTGCTGAGTGGCTTAGAAATCACCACGTACCTCGGCAATACGGTGGTGGAAACCAGGTCGGGCCTGAACCTCCTCAATCTGGCGTTGCTGCCCGGCAATAAAGCGCAGGTGTCGTTCAAAACGGCACTTGGCAAAGAGTTCGACGGCGTAAAAATTCAGCGCGTCGGCTTGCTCACCGCCCTCGACGACTTGGAGGTGTACTACGGTTTCGGGCTGGCCCCGCAGGCGTTTGAAGGAACAAACCCGGTGCTTTCTGATTTCCCAGCTCCCGGCCCCACGAATAACGTGGATTATTTCGCCAGCGGTCCGCAGAAGGTTTCTGTGGATGTAAACCTTACGGTAGGAATTATAACCACTAAAGTGAGTGGACAGCTGCTCACGATTTCAAGCGTCGACAATCCGGAGAAGGCAGCAGATGCCAACATTCCTACCGGTATCGGTACTTCCGACTACGCGCAGCTCAATACGTTGGGGGTGAATCTGGGGTCGCTCAACTTACTTGGTACGGTCACCCTAGCTACGCCCATCACCACCGCGGCCACGGCCAGTCTTAAGCTAAAAATTAACGGAACTGGCAGGGCTGGCAACCGGGTCGGTTTTGTGGTGAGCCAGGGCGCGGGCTTGCTGGACCTGACCGCGCTCGAGCGCCTGACCATTGCCACGTACGATGCGAACAACAACCTCATCGAGACCAAAACCGGTTCGTCGTTGCTCAGCGTCATTCTTCCCGGCAGCCCTGACATGGCCAAAGTCTCCTTTCTGGCCTCGCGTGATTTCACCTACGCGCAGCTAACCGTGACCAGCGCGGCCTCAGTGCTTTCCAATACCCGCGTGTACTATGCTTTTGCCGAGGATGTGCCCTTGCTGTTCCTGGCGGCTCCCCTGCCCGTCGAGCTCACGGCTTTCACCGGGCGCTGGGCCGGCGGCGCTGCCGAGCTGAACTGGGCCACCGCCACCGAAAAGAACAGCAGCCACTTCGTAGTGGAGCGCTCCGTGGGCGGCGACGCCGCTTTCCGGGCCGTGGGCCAAGTAGAAGCGGCCGGCACCAGCAGCAGCCCCAAAACCTACCAGCTGCGTGATGCCGAAGCCGGCACTTTGGGCGTGCCTACCCTCTACTACCGCCTGCGGCAGGTAGACAAGGACGGGGCGCAAGCATTCTCGCCACTGGTAGCGGTGGTCGTGGGCAAGCTGGTTGCGGCCGGCCCGCAGCTGGAGGTATACCCCAACCCGGCCCCCGAGTCCCGGACCGTGCTGGTGCATTGCCCTGGCCTGCCCGCCACCGGCGGCACCGTCCAGACCTACTCGGAAATGGGCCAGCTCGTGAGCCAGCAGGTCATCACCGAACCAACGACTCGCTTATCACTACCTACGTTGACTCCTGGCCTCTACCACGTCGTGCTTCGCGATGCCACCGGCCAGCAATTGGCTACCCAGCGCCTCGTAGTGGGAGGGCGCTAAGCCACCACTTTATACAGCAAGAAAAAGCCTCGCTGCTTCAGCGGGGCCTTTTTGTTTTTGGGGCAGCGCGTGAGTATTGAGCCGTGCTGCGGAGCATGCGCACGGTTTGGGCACCTGACGCGGGGCGGTGTTAACGCAGCCATAACGCAGGAACTGCCGTGAGGCAACGCTGGCCGCGGACATTTGTCGCTCCAAATTCCCTACTTCTTTTCCCTTTATGAAGCAAACGATTATCCGCATCAGCAGCGCCGCGCTGCTGCTGGCCCTGGCCGCTTCCTGCGCCCGCGATAAGCAAGGCATTGCCCCCGCCAACCCCACGGCTGCCAGTGTTTCGAACGACGCCGCCACCCGCGACAGCAACCTGGCCATGGGCAACCCCAGCGGCGCGGTGACCGACGCCACCAACGCGCCCAATAACTACCTGATGACCAAAACCCAGTACACCCTCTCGTATAGCCGCGACAAGGGCAAGCCGAACTGGGTGAGCTGGCACCTGAGCAGCGCCTGGCTCGGCAGCACTGCCCGCCAGGACAACTTTGCTTCCGATGCCAGCCTGCCCAACTCCTGGTACCACGTGGGCAGTACCAGCTACAGCGGCTCAGGTTTTGACCGGGGCCACAACTGCCCCAGCGCCGACCGCACCGGCTCGGTACCCGACAACACGGCTACTTTTTTGATGACCAATATGATGCCCCAAGCTCCGCGCAACAACCAGCAGACTTGGGCCGGCCTCGAAAACTACGCCCGCACGCTGGTGAACGCCGGCAACGAGGTTTATATCATCGCCGGTAGCTACGGCGTGGGTGGCACTGGCTCCAACGGCTACGCCACCACGCTCGACGGTGGCCGCATTACCGTGCCTAAAAACTGCTGGAAAGTAATGGTGGTGCTGCCCGAAGGCACCGGCGACGCCAGCCGCGTGACGACCAGCACCCGAATCATTGCCGTGAACCTGCCCAACGATAACTCCATCGGCACGGCCTGGGGGGCCTACCGCACCTCCGTTGATGCCATCGAGGCCGCCACAGGCTACGATATTCTCTCGGCCGTATCGGCGGCAGTGCAAACCACCATCGAGTCGAAAGTAGACACCGGCCCCACGAGCTGAGCCCGCTTTGTATTGCGAATTTTACGGTGGTTTCGGGCGTTTAGTAGTATCGGTAATCAGTAAATTTAGCAGTCATTAAAAAGCCCGTAAAATACAGCTGTATTTTACGGGCTTTTTAATGACTGAAAATACCGGTAGTACTTTCAGGCGAGGAATAAAGAGTCAAAGTTACGGTGAGTTCTGCTTGCAAAGCAATGGGTTAGCGGATGCCAAAATTTTTTATCAAGGGGATAAAGACCCAAAAAAGGGCGCTGATTAGGGAGTTAGGCCGGAAACAGAAGTTGAAAAAAACACGAAAAAAAAGCCCAATAAAAACTTAATATGTTCAGCCATTTGCCCAGCGTAAACATTCCGTAATTTTGCATCGTGCTTCAGCCCAATAAACAGTTGATGAAGTGCGGGACGCTCCACCAGGACGTGCCGCAGCGAGACCGGAAGGTCTTGTTCCCAGTCGGTTTTTCCGATTTTTCGTTTGTTTTTCCTGGTTTTTGCCCCGCTGCCGTTTCGGAATTCGAAACGGTTTTTTTATGCGCGGCTGGTTCGGATTTCTCTTCGCTGATTTTCTAATAAAACCCCTCATTACCTCAACCCTAATGGATACCAACACCCTCGCCCCCAAAGTAGCAGCGGCTACCCTCGCCTCGGCTCACGCCGGCAACCGCAACCTGAGCACCGACGCTAAGCGCATGGCCGTCATTAAAGTATGGGATTCGATGATGCGTGGCGCCCGCAAGTACTGCGAGGAGCAGGGCTTCGTGACCATCCACAACATGCCCCACATCGTGGGGGTGACCGGTGCTTGCGAAAACACCGACACGCTGTTCACGCTGGACTGGTACGACGGCAAGAAAATGTTCCTGCCCCAGTCGAATCAGCTCTACATCGAAATGCTGACCCAAGCCGTGGAAGGCGGCCGCGTGTGCGGCGAAATCCAGAGCTTCCGCAAGGAGCTGAACGCTGATAACCGCCGCCTGGCGCAATTTACCCTGTTCGAAATCGAGCACCTCGGCGACCTCGACGAGCTGCTGGGCCACCTGGCCGGTATTGTGCACACGGCTTGCCGCGAAGTAGCGACCAAGTGCGCCAAGGAGCTGGCCCTGTTCGGCCGCGATGCGCAGGACATCATCGACCTGACCTTCAAGCGCATGACCTACGCCGATGCCATTGAGCGCCTCAAGCCCGAGGGCTTCCCCGACCTGCAGTGGGGCGACGACCTGGGCGCGGCCGAAGAAAACCGCCTCACCGAGCTGGAAGGCCCCATCTTCATCACGCACTACCCCGCCGACATTAAGTTCTTCAACATGCGCAACAACGACGAGGACCCCCGCGTGGTGAATTCCTCCGACTTGCTGCTGCCGCTGGCCGGCGAGTCGGCTGGTTCGGCCGAGCGGGAGTTCGACGGGGCCAAGCTGCGCCACAAGCTGGAAACCAGCTCGATGCTGGCCGGCCTCATCCGCCAGGGCATGAAGCTGGAAGACTTCGAGTGGTACCTCGGCTTCCATGAGCAGCACGACGTGAAACTGCACTCGGGTGCTGGCGTGGGCATGGCCCGCGTGGCCCAGTTCATCCTGGCGCAGACGGACATCCGCGAGTGCGTGCCGTTCCTGATTAACCGCGACAACGTTATCTAGGGTATAGTTGCTAGAATGTTGGTTGTCAGTTGTTAGTGGTTGATTGGGCAGTTGCCTGAATTGAAGCTAACGACTGGCAACCAACAACTATTTTCCGGCGGTGCTAACTTCAGGAGCCAAGCCAGTTGCCTGCACCACCCCCGGCAACTGACAACGAGCAACTGACAACTATATAAGCTATGAAACTCGGCGCCATTACCTTACAGAATTCCGTTTGCCTGGCCACTGCTCCGTGGGACCTCGCCGGCGAAGGCTACGAGCAGCTCGGCGCGATTTTCACCAAAACCGTGACCATGGAACCCCGCGCCGGCCTGCCCGGCGACGAAGGCATCCTGCAAGTGGCCGACCAAACCCTGCTCAACCGCACCGACCTCCGCACCGAAGGGGCCGAGGGACTGGTGCAGGAGCATTTGCCGCGTCTGCGCCGCTTTGGCGTGCCGGTATTTGTAAGCATCACCGCGCCCGGCGTGCCTGGTTTTCGCAAAATTGCGCGTTATCTGCAACGCGAAGCCGCCGCGCAGCTGGCCGGCGTGGAGGTCTACATCACGGTGCCGCACGGCGGCTCCGGTTCCGATGTAACGGCCCGCTACGTGCGCGATGCCACCGAGGCCGTGCGCAATGAACTGCGCGACGACCTGGCGGTTATTGTGAAACTGCCGCCGTGGCCCGACCACATCCGAAGCCTAGCCCTGGGCGCGCAGGAAGGCGGCGCTACGGCCCTGGCGGCCACCAACACCCTGAAAGTATTGCACCTGCCGGCTGACCCCAACGCGGCCCCGTTGGTGGGTGGGCTCTCGGGCGAAGCGTTGCGGCCCCTGTCGCAGCGCTGCGTGTGGGAGCTGGCCAATGACGCCAACCTACACCTGCCCATCTTCGGCACGGGCGGCATTTTCACGCTGCGCGATGTGGAGGACTACCTGCGGGTAGGTGCCCAGGCCGTACAAGTTGCGAGCGGCGAATGGCTGTCGCCGGGCCTCTCGGCACGGCTGGCGTCGGAGGTTGCGCATAATGCCTCCGTAGCTCGTTGACTTTTCACGGCTCGGCATGACGTTCTAAAAATCACATACACCGTTTCCCCTTTTTCATCACCACCCCAGTTCGATGCAAAAGCTTCTCACACGCGTCCAAAAGGCCAATTCCCTGCTTTGCGTAGGCCTCGACCCCACGGGTGATGATGCCGTGGCGGCCCAACGCCTGAGTGAAGTAATTGCCGAAACTGCCGCCTATGCGGCGGCTTTCAAACCCAATCTGGCGTTCTTTCTGAGCCGTGAAAACGGAGTGGCCCTGCTCCAGCAAACAGTGCAAAGCATCCCGGCCGACATCCCCGTGGTTCTGGATGGCAAATTCGGCGACATCGCCAACACCGCCGAGCAGTACGCCCGCTTCGCCTACGACGTAATCGGGGCCGATTCGGTGACTGTGAACCCCTACATGGGCGACGACGCCATCCGGCCCTTTGCCCGGCCCGGCAAGCTGGTTTTTTCGCTGGCCAAAACCTCGAACAAACCGCAATACGGCTTGCAAGACGAAGCCCTGACCACGGGCGGCAATCTTAGCGACCGCGCCGCGCAGATTGCCCGGCAGCTCGATGAGGAGCTGACCGAGTCCACCATCGGCTTGGTGGTGGGCGCTACTGAGCCGGCCAGCATAGCCAAAGTCCGGGCCGCGTGTCCGGCGCAGTGGTTCTTGGTGCCGGGCATCGGCGCGCAGGGTGGCGACCTCGAAGCCACGCTCCGCGCCGGTCTGCGAATGGATGGCAGCGGCGCGCTGATAAACGCCTCGCGCAGCATCTGGCAAGCCCACGATGCGGGCGCAGCAGCGCGGGAATTGATGGAACAAATCAACCAGTTCCGGGCCGTGACGAGCCCGGTTAATGCCTGAACGAAAAAGCCGCTTAACCGCGGCTTTTTGCTTTTAGATTTTTTTGCAAAAGATGACCAACCAATTGGATACCTCGGCCGTCACCGCCTTCGATGCCGCCACGCTGGAGCACTTTCTGCGCAAGGAAGACGCGCTGTTGAGCGGGCACTTCCGCCTGTCGTCGGGCCTGCATTCTGACACCTATGTGCAGTGCGCCCGCTTCCTGCGCCGGCCTGATTTGGCGGCGCCGGCCGCCGCTGCCTTGGCCGCTCAGATTGAAGCCGCTGGTTTGAAGCCGGATGTGGTAGTCGGCCCCGCCATGGGCGGCGTGGTAATTGGTTACGAGCTGGCCCGGCAGCTGGGCGTGCCCGGCATCTTCACCGAGCGCGACGCCGATGGGCTGATGACGCTGCGGCGCGGCTTCACCATTGCGCCCGGCGAAAAAGTTGTTATCGCCGAGGATGTAGTGACAACGGGCAAAAGCACCTTGGAAGTAGCTAAAATGCTGCGCGCTATGGGCGCTGAGGTGCTGGCCGTGGCCTCGCTGATTGACCGGACCGGCGGAAAAGGGGAATTAGATTTCCCACATTTTGCGCTCCTTCCGGTGGTAGCAGCGACCTTTGCCCCCGAGAACTGCCCCCTGTGCGCCGCCGACGTACCGGTAGTGAAGCCCGGCAGCCGGCCCGAGAAAGCGTTTTAGTGGAGAGTGCAATAGCGTTTGTTTAGAAAAGGAAGAAGGGTCGTCATGCTGAGCGAAGTCGAAGCATCTCTACCCCGAGAGTAATCTAATCGATTCAACGAAGCAGTAGAGATGCTTCGACAAGCGCACGCCAGATAAAGCATGACGTGCTGAATTGTTCCGTTGTCAATTTGATAATGTCCGATAACACCCCCAACACCACCCACACCATCCAGCTCACGCTGAAACCCGGCCAGCACGACGGCGACGGCCAGCGCGTGGCCGAGGCCGCCGCCCGCCACCTGGGCCTGGCCACCGGCCGCGTGCGCAGCACCGCCCTCTACACGGTGCGCTACCCGCTCAGCGAAACCCAGCTGCACGATTTCGCCACCCGCTGCCTCGCCGACCCGGTGCTGCACGATGTGCGCCTGAACGAACTGACGGCCGCGCCCGGCTTTGCCACCTACATTTTGGTAGCCCGCCGCCCCGGCGTTACCGACGACGAAGGCACTTCGGCCCAAAATGCCCTCGCCGACATCCTGAACGAGCCGCTGGACGTGCACACCCAGCACATTTTTAGCAAGAAGCTCTACCTGCTCGAAAACGACCTAACCGAAATGGCCCTGCGCCGTATCGCGGAGGAATTGCTCGGCAACAAGCTTATCAACTGGTTGGAAGTGGGCCGCGTGGCCGATGGCATCCGCGACTACACGCCGCGCCCCGGCGGTGGGGCCGAAGCCATCACCGAAGTTATTTCGCTGACCGGCCGCAGCGATGAGGAGCTGGTGCAGCTCTCCAAGGCGAACATCTACGCGCTGAACCTGGAGGAAATGCGGGCTGTGCGCGACTACTTCGCCGCCGCTGAGACGCAGGCCGAGCGCCAGGTCGCCGGCCTGCCCGCCGACCCGACGGATTGCGAGCTGGAAATCATCGCCCAGACGTGGTCGGAGCACTGCAAGCACAAGGAATTCTCGGCCCTCATCAACTACAAAGACCTGGAAACGGGTGAGACGAAGCAGGTTGATTCGCTCTTCAAAACTTACATCAAAGACGCTACTGCGGAAGTGGACCGCCAGCTGCGGGCTAACGGCAACGACTGGCTGGTAAAGGTGTTTTCGGACAACGCCGGCGCGGTGCGTATTAACCCCGATTCGCTGTTTGTGTGGAAGGTGGAAACGCACAACTCGCCCTCGGCCATCGACCCGTATGGCGGGGCCATCACGGGCATTTTGGGCAACAACCGCGACCCGTTGGCCACCGGCATTGGGGGGGCGCGGCTGCTGTTCAATACCAACGTGCTGTGCTTTGGCAACCCCGAGTATGACGGGCCGCTGCTGACCGGGCAGCTGCACCCGCGCCGCATTCTGGAAGGCGTGCGCAAGGGCATTGAGGACGGCGGCAACAAGTCGGGCGTGCCCACGGTGAACGGCGCGATTGTGTTCGACGACCGCTACGCCGGCAAGCCGCTGGTATACTGCGGCACCGGCGCGGTGATGCCCATGCAATTCGCCGGGCTGGACTCTTGGGAAAAGAAGATTGACGCCGGCGACCGCATCATCATGGCCGGGGGCCGGGTGGGCAAGGACGGCATCCACGGCGCGACTTTTTCTTCGATTGAACTCGATGAAACCGCGCCCGCCACGGCGGTGCAAATCGGCTCGCCCATCACCCAAAAGCTGGCGATGGATTTCCTCCTGCTGGCCGCCCGGCGCGGCCTGCTGAAATGCAGCACCGACAACGGCGCGGGCGGCCTCTCATCGTCCGTGGGCGAATTGGCCGGCATCTCCGGCGGCGCGGTGGTGGAGCTGGAAAAGGTGCCGTTGAAATACCCCGGTCTGCGGCCCTGGGAGATTTTCGTGAGCGAATCCCAGGAGCGGTTTACGCTGGTGGTGGAGCCGGGTAAAATGGCCGAAATCACGGCGCTGGGCCAGGAAATGGAAGTGGAGCTGACCGATATCGGCTACTTCACCGCCGATGGTTTCCTGGACGTGCGCTTCGACGGCGCGCCGGTGGCCCGCCTCAACATGGAGTTTCTGCACGAAGGCGTACCGCGCAAGGTGCTGGAAGCCGAGTGGACGCGGCCGATGCTAACGGAGCCGACGATTGCCTCACCCCCCGGCCCCCTCCCCGGTGGGGAGGGGGAGCCGAGCGATTTAAATGAGGCGTCGACTGGCACCCCTCCCCACCGGGGAGGGGCTGGGGGTGGGGTTGACTACACGCCGACCCTGCTGCGCCTGCTCGCTTCGCTCAATATCTGCTCGCGCGAGTCGGTCATTCGTCAGTACGACCACGAGGTGAAGGGCCGCACGATTGTGAAGCCTTTGATGGGCGCGACGGGCCAGGCCCCGCAGGACGCGGCCGTGGTGCGCTTCAATTTCGAGAGCTGGGAAGGCGTGGCCGTGAGCAACGGCATTATTCCGCGCTACGGCGATTTGGACGCTTATGATATGTCGGCGGGCTCGTTTGACGAGGCCGTGCGGCAGATTATCGCGGTGGGAGGGAAGCTCCCGAACCTGAGACACGGCGACGGCATTTTCTGGTCGGTGAACGACAATTTCTGCGTGCCCGATTCGGTGTACGACCCCGTCAGCAACCCCGACGGCAAGCAGAAGCTGGCCAAGCTGGTACGCATGTGCGAAGCCCTGCGCGACGCCACGGCCGCCTACTGCATCCCGCTCACCAGCGGCAAGGACTCGATGAAAAACGACTTCAAGGCCGACGGCGTAAAGATTTCGGTGCCCCCCACCGTGCTCTACTCGATGACGGCCAAAATGGAAGACGTGCGCCGCGCCGTGACTTCCGACTTCAAGCAGGCAGACGACGTGGTGTACCTGCTCGGCGAAACCCACGATGAGCTGGGCGGCTCCGAATTCTACGCCCTGCACGGCCAGCTCGGTGCCAACGTGCCCAAGGTTGATTTCGCGAAAGCCAAGGCGCTCTACACCTTGGTGGGCCAGGCCAACGACCAACGCCTCATCCAATCCTGCCACGACCTGAGCGACGGCGGCCTCGCCGTGGCGCTGGCCGAAACCACCTTCGGCTACGGCTACGGGGCCGACATTGAGCTGCCCGCCGCCGGCCTGCCGCTGGCGACGCAGCTGTTTTCGGAGTCGCACTCGCGTTTCCTGGCCACGGTAGCGCCGGAAGACGTGGTGGCATTCGAGCAGCTGCTCGGCGACCGCGCCACCCGTATCGGCCGCGTGACGCTGGATGGTCAGCTGACCGTTCGCCACGCCGGCCAAACGGTTGTTTCAGCTAACACCGCCACGCTGCGCGCTGCCTGGACCAATGGGCCGGTAAACCAGCTGCTGGGCGTCGTTTCGAAAGATAACCTCAGTCATTCTAATTCGCTCTAAAAGCACAAGACCCTTTTCCATTGGCCCAAAATACTTTTGAAATGGTACAAGACGCGGCTCCAGAAGCACATAAAGTTCAATCGGAGGCACAAGCCGGCGACCTGGGCGCTTCGGGCGCAGTGCGGGCGCTGATTCTGACGGGTTTCGGCATCAACTGCGAAGAAGAATTCGCCGCCGCCTACCGCCTGGCCGGCGCGGAGGCCACCATCGTGCACCTCAACCAGGTGCTGCACGGACAGGTGAGCATCCACGATTTCGACATCCTGAACTTCCCCGGCGGCTTCTCTTTCGGCGACGACCTGGGCTCCGGCGTGGTGCTGGCCAACAAGCTGCGCTACCGCCAGAACGGCCCCGCCGGCCGCACCCTGCTCGATGACATCCGGCAGTTCATCGCCAACGGCAAGTTCGTGTTTGGCAT
>JBBQSQ010000005.1:0-54084 GCA_038213745.1 Cytophagales bacterium | reverse complement strand
AAGCCAATTTCCGGAATGGCACGGTGGCGGGTGCTACCCCCTTGGCCGACATTAACCGCGTACGGACGCGGGCTGGCCTGACTCCGCTCGCGGTGGTGACGCTACCCGCCATTCTACTTGAGCGCAAGCTGGAGCTGGCCTTCGAAGGCTTCCGTCTCGGCGACGTGAAGCGTAACCGGGAAACAATCACTGACCCCGACGGCGTGGCCGTACCTTGGAACTCGCGTCGTTTGGTGTTCCCCATCCCATTGCGCGAAATCAACGTGAACCCCAACCTGGTGCAGAACGAAGGATACAACTAGTGCCAGACCCGCCGCTCCAGGCGGGCGTATTTACTGAAAAAGGCCGCTCCAGCTACTGGAGCGGCCTTTCTTGTTGCCGGAGGTTGGTAAGTAGTCAGTCATAAGTAACCAGTAGTCAGACCACTATTAAAGACCTAATAGACCATGTTTTTTCCCGTCTGACTATCGACTGCTTATTTCTGAATGCCTACTCAAAAGTAGCTTACTTGTCGCCTAGCAATAGTTGTGGCACCGGGCCGCGCCCGCCCCCCATGATAATGACCTTGGCGTTGGGCGAGGTGGCAATGGCCTGGTTGGCCTTGATGCTTTCGTATTGCAGCAGCTTGTCGCTCAGTTCGGTGTTCACGATGCGCTGGTAGTCGGCGATGCCCTGGGCTTCTACGCGCTTGCGCTCGGCTTCCTGCTTCTCCTTTTGCAGCACAAACTGCATTTTCTGGGCATCTTGTTCGGCCGAAATCTTGCTTTCGATGCTGGTTTTCACCGACTGCGGCAGCTGAATGTTGCGGATGAGCAGTTGGTCGAGCTGAAGGCCATTGCTGCGGAAATCCTTCTCAATAGCCGCCAAAATCCGGGTTTGGAACTCCTCGCGGCGCGTCGAGTACAGGGCCACGGCATCGTAGAACACCGCGCCGTCGCGGATGCGGGTGCGCGAGATGGACCGCACAATTTTATCCTGGTAGTCCTCACCGATGGTGGACAGGATTTTGGGGGCCTGCGTGGGGACTACATGGTACAGCACGGTGAGGTCAATTACCACTTCCAGGCCATCGGCCGAGAGCACCCGGATGGCGTCGTCGCCGGTTTGCTGGCCTTCGTTGTGCTGCGCCGACATGGTGTAGTTCTGGGTGCGGGTGTCGAAACGGGTCACGTCCACCAGCGGATTGACCACGCTCAGGCCGGGTTGTAGTATGCGGCCTTGCACCTGGCCAAATAGCGTTTGCACGCCCACCTGGCCCACGCCAATCTGCACGACTGTGCTCAGGGCCAATCCTAAAATCAGAAATGCCGCGCCCAGAAAAATGAGGCCGCCGCGCAGGCGTTCCAACCGCTCCGAAAACCGGGATGCGTTGAGCCCGACAACCAGAATGATGAAGCCAAGAATAGTGAGGGTCATGAGAAGGGGGAATTAAAAATTAAAAACTATGAGTTGTGCGCGTTGTAGCCAGCCAGGGCTGCGTTGGCAGTGACATCAGCACATCAACATACGAGTACATCAGTCTTCTTCATCCGAGCTGAAATCGAGGGTGCGCGCCAGGGCCACGCCTTCCTGGGCAATTTCTTCGAGCAGCTCGGGGTTATCAGCATCCAGGGTGCGGCTGAAGAGGTTGAGCAGCTCCTCGCCCTCCTCGTTCACGTAGAGGTTTTCGTAAAGCCGGTCGAACAGGCGGGCTTCGCGGCCGATAATGCGGTCAATGTCCTCGGGGGAGCGGGCTTCGCTCAGGGCGCGGTGCAGCACGTCCAGCACCTGGCGGCTCTCGTCGTGGTCGCCCAGCTCCGATACCAGCTTGAGCAGGCTCATGGCCAGGCCCAGGCGCACTTGCTCGAAGCGGAAGGGCCGCTGCGCGGGCGGGGCTGCCTGCAGCTCGTCGTAGGCCCGCAGGGCCCCGGGGGTGAGGTAGTACTTCACGTCGTTGGGGGCCGTGAAGGCGAGGTGCAGCAGCTGTTCGTAAGGTGTCATGGGGAAGTAGGCCGGCCGGGGCCGAAACACCGGCCGCGCTAGTGCGTAAGCGAAAAGCCGAAAGGTACGCGCTGGCAGCAGGCCAAGGCATGAATCGGGGCGCGCCACCCGGCATTACACTCACCGCATTATTTTCTTTTTCTGATGACACACAAGGCGAAATGGCTACTGTTTTCCCCCTTGGGCTTGGCCACAATCGGCGCGGGAGCCAGCATGGTGCACTGGGCTGGCAGCCTCAAAGACCAGCAGGTACCGGCCCGCAAATGGATAGCCGCCGGCACTGCAGCGCTGGTGGTGCTCAATGCCGGCCTAAGCCTGTTTGGGCGTGGCGTGGTAGAAAAAGTGTTGCACGAAGTGCGTGAGCAGCCCCAGCGGTGATAATCGGCGGAGCCAACCACAAAAAAGACCCCAGCTTGCGCTGGAGTCTTCCTGGAAATGGCGGAAAGGAACAGTTCTTGAAAGGACTATTCGGTTTTGGCTTCCATTTTCTCGGTGGTCTTTACGGTTTTCTTGCCCACTTTCTGGGTGCCGCGTTTCACGGCCCGGGCGGTTTTTTTGGCACCGCGCTTGATGGCGCTGCCGGTTTTCTCGGCTACGTTGCCAGCGGCATCGACCGTATTATCAAGCGCCTGGCCGGTGTTGGTTTTACCGGTTTTGGTAACCACTTTCTTGGTGCCGTTGTCGCGGACTTTCACTTCCGTAGTGGGAGTGGTTTGGGCGAAAGCAGTGGTGGCGAAAGCGGAAAAAGCGAGCAACAGCGTTACTTTTTTCATGAGTCAATAGAAGGAAAAAGGGTGGTGTGGGGTTTGTACGCGCCCCGATAACAAAGGTTATTGCAAGGAATGTGCCGCAGATGCGCCGCCCACCCCACGCCTGCTTCAGGCAAGAGCTCAGGGCAACAGCAGTGAGCTGTCGCCGTAGCTGAGGAAGCGGTAATTGTGCGTCAGGGCGTGGTCGTATACCGCTCGCCAGTCTGGCCCCAGCAGGGCGGCCACCAGCAGCAGCAGTGTGCTCTCCGGCTGATGAAAGTTGGTGATAAGGCCGGTGACGAGGCGGAACCGGTAGCCGGGGGCAATGAGCAGGCGCGTATTGGCCTCCAGGGTATCCGTGCCCTGGGCTTCGAGGTGCCGCAGCAGTGCCGTGAGGGCTGCATCCGGGCTGATGTGGGCCGCCGCATCGGCCTGTTCATACGGTTGCCACTGCGTCACGAATAACTCGGGCGGCTCACTACCCGCAGCGTTCCGCAACAGGCCCACGCCCAGCCAATACAAGGTTTCGAGGGTGCGCAGGCTCGTAGTGCCGACGGCCAGCACCGGCCGGGGCCGGTGGGCCAGCAGCTGGCGCAGGAGTGCGGCGGTTACCAGTATCGGCTCGGTGTGCATGGGATGGTCGGCCATATGGTCAGCCTTCACGGGCTGAAAGGTGCCGGCCCCCACGTGTAGCGTGATATGGCCCGTGGCAAAGCCCTTTTCTCGCAGCTCCGCCAGTATTTCGGGCGTAAAATGCAGGCCCGCGGTGGGGGCGGCCACGGCTCCTTCGGCCGCGGCATACACGGTTTGGTAGCGCACGGCGTCGGCAGCAGTGTCGGGGCGGGCAATGTAGGGCGGCAGGGGCAGGTGGCCCGCGGCCCGTAGCACCTCGGCAAACGGCAGCGCGGCCGGCTCCCAGCGAAAGTCAATCAGCGCGGTGCCAACCTCTTGCGTCTGGCGCTCGGCGTGCAGCGTGGCCATCTGGCCTTCGGTGGTGGTAAATGCTAGGGTTACCGGGCCCTCTTTCCAGCGGCGGCCATTGCCTACGAGGCAGCGCCAGGTGCAGTGCCCGGTCTGTTGCAGGGCCAGCTCCAGGCTGCGGTGCGGGGCCACGGGCTCCAGGCAAAACAGCTCGACCTGCCCACCAGTGGGCCGCCGGGCCAGCAGCCGGGCCCGCACCACGCGGGTGTCGTTGAAAATAAGCAGGGAACCCGCCGGCAGCTCGCCGGGTAAGTCGCGGAAGTGCAGGTCGCTGATAATGCCACCGCGACTCACCAGCAGGCGGCTGGCGGCACGGTCGGGGAGGGGTTCGGGCGCAATGCGCTCGGCCGGTAGGGGATAGGTGAAATCGTGGATGGAAAGCTGGCGCGGGTCGGTAGTCATGCCCGCAAAGGTCGTGATGATGTACCGTAAGCCGTAGCTTGCGACGAGCGCAGCGAGTAACAACGTCCGCGCCGCACCATACTATTGAACTCGCTGCGCTCGTCGCAAGCTACAGCTTACGTTACTTCTTCCGGAACAACAGCAGGTGCTGCTGCGGCAGCGTTTCGATGGTTTCCACAAACTCCAGGCCCACGGCGGCCATTTCCTTGCGGGCCTGCGCCACGCTCATCTTGTGAATGCGTTTGATGGGCACATCGGCATCCTCGGCCCGGTACTCCACCAGTGCCAAGCGACCTGTGCCGGGGCGCAGGGCCCGCCGAATGGCCCGGCCCATCTCGCGCGGGTGGTCAAACTCGTGGTAGGCGTCCACAATCAGCACCAAATCCACACTGTCGGCTGGCAGGGCGGGGCTGGTGGTGGTGCCCAGGATGGAGCGCACGTTGGTGGCTTTGAGCTTGCGCTTGTTGGCCTGCAATGCCGCAATCATCTCGGGCTGAATATCGACGGCCAGCACTTCGCCCTTCGGCACCTTTTTGGCCAATTGAAACGAGAAAAACCCCGTGCCGGCCCCGATATCGGCCACTACGTCGGTGGGTTTCAGCTTTAGCTCCTTCAGCAACAAGTCGGTACCTTCTTCCTGCTTGCGGCCACTACGCTCCAGCCAGTCGGCTCCTTCGTGGCCCATTACGTGGGCAATCTGGCGGCCTAGGTAGTAGGTGCCAATGCCGTTAGGGTCGCGTGGCGTGGCGGTTTCGTAGCCGCTGGTATCGCTACGCACCACGGCTTGCATCCGCATTTCGGCGCTGGCCGAGGGGCGGGTTTCAGCGGGCAGCTGCGTGCAGCCCCAGGCCAGCAGCCCAACGCCACTGCTCAATCCTACTACTCCTAACGCCTGTTGCCAGGTTGGAAAACGATGCCTCATACGATTTGCAAGTAAGCACATTTAGCTCAGTTGGTTCTAGCAAACAACAATCCAGGGTGCTGCGTTCAGCCCGCCTGGTGCTTCAGGCCGGGCATTGCTCGTCACAGCGGACTACACGCTAAATCCAGCTATCAGAAGAATGCACGAACAATAAAATGCTTTAAAAAACCACCTGTTCGTAGTTTTGACCGTAGAACGGTCATTTCCGCTCACTATTATCACATTCTCCATGAAAAACAATTTTCCCTCTTTCGCCAAGCTCGTTGCCGTTGCTGCCTGCGCCCTCACGCTCGGTAGCTGCAGCCGTGCCGAATACGCCATGCTGCCCAAAGGTGGCTCTTATCATGGCGTGACCCGCGTGGCCACCCCCGTACCCGCTGCTACCCCCGCTGCCGTAGCTGCCACGCCCGCCGCAGCTCCCGCAGCTGCACCTATGGCCGCCACGTCCGTAGCCCCCACCGAACTGCCGATGGCCACAGCCCCCGTGCAAACCGTGAAGCGGCAAGCGCAGGCAGTAGCCTCCGCCGCTGTAGCCAGCACCCCCGGCACAGCTTTAACCGTGGCCGCCGCACCCGCGCCTAAGTTGAATGTGATGCAGCGCCTGGCGCTGAACAAGGTGACCCGCAGGGTGGATAAACTCATGCAGAAGGCCACCGCGCGCCAGCACGACAACACGGCTGCTACCACCAAAACCAGCGCCATCAGCGGCAACCTGCGCACGGGTTTGATTTTTCTGCTCGTGGGCTTGCTCATTTCGCTGTTTAGCGGCATTAGCGGCATTTTTGGAGTTATCGGGGCCATTTTTGCCATCATCGGCTTGGTGTTCATCATCCTTTGGCTGCTCGACCAAGCATAAGTGAATAGTCGTCGCCCCAACAAAAAGGAGTCCCCGCTACACCAGTAGCAGGGGCTCCTTTTTGTTGTTTGTAGAATTGTTAATGACCAATAAGTACGTGCCTTACATCGGGTCTACGTCGGCTACTAAGCGGGTCTGCTTAAATTCTTTTTGGTCGCGCACTACCTCCATGGCTTCGTAAATCTGCTCCTTGGCCCACTTCAGGGCCGTATGGGCGCGGTCGAGCTTGATGGTGATGTCCTGCAAATAGAAATTTCGGATGCGGAAAATGTAAGGCGCTTCCGGCCCCAGCACCGCCGCCCGGCCCAGCCGGTTCACCAGCTCCTCGGTGAGCAAAATGGCGGCCTGCTCGCCCAGGCCCTGCTCCATGTGCTTCACCGTCATTTTGATAACGCGCATGAAAGGCGGGTAGCCGTGCTCGTGCCGCTGCATGATTTCGTAGTTGTAGAACTCCACGTAATCGTTGCGAATCACCTTATCGAAAATCACCTGCGTGGGGTCGGCCGTTTGGATGATGACCTTGCCCTTCTTGCCCTTGCGCCCGGCCCGGCCGCTCACCTGCACAAACATCTGGTAGGCCCGCTCGTGGGCTCGGAAATCGGGGTAGTGGATAATGCTGTCGGCGTTGATGATGCCCACCAGGCTCACGTTGGCAAAGTCGAGGCCCTTAGTCACCATCTGGGTGCCCACCAGCACGTTGGTGGTTTGCTTCTCGAAGTCGCCGATGATTTGCTGGTAGCTGTTTTTGGCGCGGGTCGTGTCCAGGTCCATGCGCTGGATGTTGGCCTGGGGCAGCATGATTTTGAGGTCGTCCTCAATCTTCTCGGTGCCGAAGCCTTGGGTTTTTACGGCGCGGGAGCCGCAGGCGGGGCACTTGGTTACCATACTGTCGTGGTAGCCGCAGTAGTGGCAGCGCAACTCGTGGCTGTGCTTGTGGTAGCTCAGGCTCACGGCGCAGTTGGTGCACTTGGGTATCCAGCCGCAGTCCTGGCAGGCCACCACGGGCGCGTAGCCGCGCCGGTTCTGGAACAGAATCACCTGCTCCTGCCGGCCCAGGGTGCGCTCCACTTCGCCCAGCAAGTCGGCGGTGAAGTGGTTGTGCATCGCTTTCTGCTCGCGGGCCTTTCGGGTATCCACCAGCTCAATATCCGGCATGCCAGCCTCGCCAAAGCGCTTGCTGAGCGTGACCAGCCCGTAGCGCCCCTGCTTGGCCTGGTAATAGGTTTCGACGGCTGGCGTGGCCGAGCCGAGCAGGGTTTTGGCCCCCTGAAAGTTGGCCATCATCAGGGCTACTTCGCGGGCGTTGTAGCGCGGGGCGGGCTCGTACTGCTTGTAGCTCGATTCGTGCTCCTCGTCCACGATAATCAGTGCCAGGTTATCAAACGGCAAAAACACCGCCGAGCGCACGCCCACCACCACCTGAAAGCGGCCCGAAAGCACGCCGTTCCACACTTCCACCCGCTCATTATCAGAGAACTTGGAGTGGTACACCCCCAACCGCGAGCCGAACACGCGAATCAGGCGGGTCACAATCTGGGCGGTGAGGGCAATTTCGGGCAGCAGGTACAGCACCTGCCCGCCGCCCTCCATGGCCTTGCGGATGAGGTCGATGTAAATTTCGGTTTTTCCCGCGCCGGTCACGCCATGTAGCAACACAATCTCCTTCTCGCCAAAGTGCGCCATCACCTCGTCCCGGGCCGTGGTCTGGGCCTCAGTTAGGGTGAAATGTAACTGGGCCGTGGGCTCATTCTCCAAAGGAAAGCGCGACACAATCACGTCGAACTGCTCCAGCACGCCATTTTTGATAAGCGTGCTCACCGCCGAGGCCGACAGGTGGGGGCTGCTGGTGAGCGCCGCTTTTTCAATACCGTTTTGGTTGGCGTACTCGTTCTGGTACACGGGCACGCGCTGCATGTACTTCATCAGCACATCGAGCTGCTTGGGCTTGCTGGTGAGGTTGGTAAAGAGCTGCTCCAGCGAGGCTTCCGACACGAAATGGTGCGCCAGCCGCACCTTCTTCACCACCTTGGGCGAGTATTTATCAGCCGTGTGCTCGAAAAGGAAAATAACGTCCTTATGCATCAGCGACTTTATCACCTTATGGAAGGAGGTGATGCCCAGCAGGTCGCCTACTTCGGTAAAGGTCAGGGCTTTGCCGTCCTCGGTAGTGCCCAGCGCATCCACAATCAACTCTTCCTGCACGGTGAGCGGGTACTCGCTTTCCTCCCGCGAAAACCCCGGATGCAGCTGAATGCGCGACTCCGAGCTGAGCTTGAGCGCCGAGGGCAACGCCGCGTTTATCACCTCGCCGATGGTGCACATGTAGTAGTCGGCCATCCAGCGAAACAGCTTGAGCTGCGGCTGCGTTACCACGGGCGCATCGTCGATAAATTCGAGGATGTACTTGGCCTGGTATTCCTTGGGGGCCTGCTCGTGCACGGCGGCCACAATGCAGCTGAGCGTCTTTTTGGCCCCAAACTGCACGATGACCCGCCCGCCGATGACCACGTTGTCGTTCAGCTCATACGGCACCCGGTAGGTGTAGAGCCGCGGCAGGGGCAGGGGCAGAATAACGTCGGCAAACAGTGTAACCCGGTCGGCCGCCGGGGCGGCAGCGGGCGAAATAAAATCAAGAGCAAGACTCAAAACAGGGATGGCGTAGGGGCGGATAGTAAAGATAACAGGCTCCAGGCACCGGCCAGCCGCGGGGTGCGCTAAACGGCGGCCAGGGCTTTTTGCGCTTCTGCCACGCCATACACCGGGGCCAAGCAGGCCTGATTGCGGCACACGTGCACTGCCGTGCGGTCGTCTGCGGCGGGCTTCAGCAGCACGAGCAGGGGCAGCTTCGACGTTCTTTCGGTGCCGGCCAGCACCGTATCAAACAAAAACTGCCGGTTAAGTTCCTGCCGAATGGTTTCGGCCTCCGGCCCAATAATGGCCACTTCTGCGCCCGGCCGCAGCAGGGCCGCGTACAGCGCTGCCCAGTTGGTGAGGTGCTGCGGCTCTTTCACCACCAAATGCCGCACCTGGGCCAGCATCGCCGTGGCCAGGTCGGTGTAGCGGGCGTTTTCGAGGTGCCGGCCCAGGCGGCGCAGGTTGTGCGCCATCACCGAGTTGGAAGCGGGAATGACGTTGTCGAACAGCTCCTTTTTGCGGGCAATGAGCGGCTCCGCGCTGCTGTCGGTGTAGAAAAACAGCGTTTCGGCGGGGTCGAAGAAATTGCTGAGCACGTACTCCGTCAGCTTTTCCGCTTCGTACAGCCACTTTTCCGTGAACGTCACTTCGTACAAGCTGATGTAGGCCTGAATGACGAGCGCATAGTCTTCCAGAAATCCGCTGATACTGGCCCGGCCATCCTTGCAGGTGCGGAACAGGCGCACGCCGTCGCGCAGGTTGGCTTCGATGAAGCGGGCGTTGTGTTCGGCCATCACCAGGAATTCGGGCTCGCTAAAGGCCCGGTAAGCGTCCGTCAGACCTTGTAGCAGCAGCGCATTCCAGCCGGTGAGCACCTTGTCATCGAGGCCGGGCCGGATGCGCGTGGCGCGCACGGCCATTATTTTCTGCTTCCAGCCCGCCACCAGCTCAGGCACCAAGCCGGGGGCTATCTGGTGGGCTTCGGCAAATACCGCATCGGTTTCGCGGCGGTGCAGGATGTTGCGGCCGTGCTCCCAGTTGCCCAGCGCCGTGCAGTTATAGTAGTCGGAAAACAGTGGTTCCTCGTCGCCGAGAATCTCACGCAGCTCGTCTTTGGTGAAGACGTAAAACTTGCCCTCTTCGCCCTCGCTGTCCGCATCCAGCGATGAGTAGAAGCCCCCCGCGTCATTGGTCAGCTCCAGCCGAATGAATTCGATAGTGTCATACACCGTTTCGCGGAACAGCTCATCGCCCGTCAGTTGGAAGGCCTCGCTGTAGAGACTCACCAATTGCCCATTGTCGTACAGCATCTTCTCAAAGTGCGGAGCCAGCCATTCCCCATCCACCGAGTAGCGGGCGAAGCCGCCGTGCACCTGGTCGTAAATCCCGCCCCAGGCCATCTCGCGCAGGGTCAATACGGCCTGTTCGAGCACTGCCTTGCTGCCGCTGATGGCGTGCGCCCGCAGCAAAAATCGCCAGATGCTGGGCATCGGAAACTTCGGGGCCCGGTTCATACCGCCGCGCTCGCGGTCAAAATTCACGCTCAGATTATATACCAGCAGCTTGAATTCTTCCTCGGAAACCCCCGCCAGCCCTGCTTCCGGAGCCACGCCAATGGCTTGCAGAGCGTTGTAGTCGGCTTCCTGGGCCGCGTCGCGGTTCTGCGCGCCATATTTCTTCAGCTCGCTCGCCCCAATCACTTCCATAAACCGCTCTGCCGACTGCTCCAATTCGGCGCGGTGCTCGCCCGCGTAGGCCTGGCCGATGTTTTCCAGCAACTGCACCCACTTGCCTTTGGGGAAATACGTGCCGCCGTAAAATGGCTTTGCTTCCGCCGTCAGGAACACGTTCAGCGGCCAGCCGCCCTGCAAACCCATAGCGTGCACGGCATCCATGTAAATCTGGTCCACATCGGGCCGCTCCTCCCGGTCTACCTTGATGCACACAAATTGCGCGTTCATCACCGCCGCCACGGCCTCGCTCTCGAACGACTCGCGCTCCATTACGTGGCACCAGTGGCAGGCCGCATACCCGATACTGACCAGAATCGGCTTCTGCTCGGCCTGCGCCCGGCCCAGCGCCTCCGGCCCCCACGGGTACCAGTCCACGGGATTGTGGGCGTGCTGTTGCAAATAAGGACTGGTTTCCTGAGCGAGGCGGTTGGATGGATGCGAAGCGTGGGCCATGTTACGAAGGATGGGGGGAGGCAGTGAAACAACAAACCCGGCGAAAAAGGCCGGGTTTGAGAAAGGATTAAGCCGGGTTAGCCGGTTTTTTCGGCGGCTTGGGCTTTTGAGCCGCTGGCTTAGCATTAGTCTTGGCCGCTGGTTTTGCTGCGGCTTTCTTCGGTGCAGCTACCTTAAGTGAACTTGTTTTCGCCGAAGCTACTGGTGCTACTGGTGTTTCTGCCTTGGTTGCCTTAGCCGTCGGCGCTGCTTTGGAAGATGGCGCTTTAACCGTAGAAAGGGGTTTTGCGCCGGCTTTTTTAGCCGACACTGGTTTCGCCACCGTCAATTTAGCTGCTGGCGCAACTGGCTGGGCAGCTGGTACGGCTTTTGTTCTAGCCGTTGCCTTAGTTACTGCCGGTTCGGGAGTTGCCGGTTTGGCCGGGGCCGCTTTGGCCTTGGGCTTCGTCGTTGATTTCGGCTTAGCTACCGGCGCTTGGGACAAGGCTTCTACCATCACTGGCACGACCTGAGCCGCTTCAACCACTTCAGGTGCTACAGCTACGGTTTTGGCCGGAGCCCCAACTTTCTTGGTCGCAACCGCTTTTTTTGGCGTGGTTGGCATTATCAACGAGGCCGACGAGCCCATCATGCGCCCAGCCGCCACCTGCGTGCGCACCATCGTGTCATCGGGCACCGGAATTACTGGTGTATCGATGGCTGGCTTTTCCGGCCGGGCCGCGCTCACGGCCCGGGCTTTCCGCCGAGGCTGGCGGGACGCTGCTACAGGCGCTGCTCCCCCCTCCGTTGCCGGCATCGTTGAAGCCGGAGTTGCTGCGACAGTAGCTGTTTCTGGAGTAGGATTATCAAAGCTACCAGGGTTACCAGGCGAATTAGCCGGCGAATCCACCGTTCCAGCTAGTTGCGTTGCGCTGCCGATTGGCAAGTCGCCAGCTGAAACCCCCGTCTCCGGCGATAGTTCTGTCGCAGCAGTCGGAGGATTACCGGTTTCATTTCGCCCACCACCCTTGCGATTTCTATTGCGGCTATTGCGGGATTTTCTCTGAGCCACACCCATTTCAGCCGTCACGGTGTCGTCTGGTTCCGGCAATGCTGCTGCAAAATTCTGCTCTACTGACAGCGCTGGCAGTTCAGCATCTACCATTGCTGCTGCCTCAGCATCCTCAGGAGTAACCCTTGCCGCAAACAACGGCACGCGGGGCACCCGGTTGGGCTCGTCGCGCCGCCCGCCACGCTTCACTGGTACCGATTTAGTGATGACGCTCGATTTCCGGCTCGTTTCCTGTACGTCAGCAGCCTCTGTTGAGGGTTGGTCTTCGCTATCCGTTGCGGTGGGTGTAGCGTTAGGGTCGGATTCCGGTAAAAACTCGCCCGCGGCTAGGCGCAAGGCATTCTTGCGGGCCGTGCGTTTGGCACCGCCCCGTGAGCGGCGTTTCTTCTTTTTCGCAGGCTCTTCGCCATCAGCTAAAGCCTCCAAATCCAGCGCTACCAAAGCCTCCGACCGCGCTGCTGGGTTCAGAATTTGGTCCGTAACCTCCGTTGCCAGCGTAGAGTCATTGTCACGCAGTGCTTCAACCTGGTCATTCGCCTCAGTTCCGGTTGCCTGGAACTGCTCGTTTTCCGTGGGCAATACCTGTCGGCCCTTGCCGCGGCCATCTCGCCGGCCGCGCTCAGGCCGCGCCGCCCGTTGAGCGCGGAACTCTTCCGGAGACAAGCGCGGTGGCCGGCCTTCATTAATTGCCGACTGCACTGGCATTATTGGGATATTGGCCGGCGCAACGTCCCCAATGTCAATCCGCTCTTCGTCATCCTCGGCCATTACCGCCAGTTTCGGCAACTGCGGTACCGGCAGAGCCGCCAGCTGCGTGCGCACCTGGGCCAGCTCGGTTCCAACTTCAACCTTCCGCAAACTCAGCTGCTCCAACTTTTCGCGGGTGCTTTCCAGAAACTGCCGGTGCTCCGGCGCGCCCGCGTGCAGTGGCCGGTGTTCCAACGACTGCTGCACGGCCGCCCATTCCTTGCGGAATCGTCCAAAATCCGCGTCGAAATAGGCCCTGGCAAACTTCTCCCAAACGTAATCCTCCGCCACGGCCGATGGGTGCAGCATATCCGCTCCATAAAAGCGGTAGTCGCGCAGGTCGTCCATCAGCAGCTCATAGGCCGGGAAGTACGCCACGCCCGGGAGCAGGTCGCTCACGATGTGCGTAGCCAGCCGCAACACCGATTTACTTACCGAGTTCAACTGCAACGTATCTTTCAAGTGTCGCACTGGGCTCACCGTTAGCACAAAGCGCAACTCAGGGTTGATGCGCCGCAAATACGCGTGCGTTTCCGCCAGTGCATTGATAACTTCATCCGGCGTAAGCAGCTCCCGCACGAACAAATCGGCCGACTGCTTGTGGCAGTTGTTCACCAGTTCGCCAGTTTCGCGCAGGCGGTAGGCCCAAGCGGTGCCCAAGGTCAGCAGCACCACGTCGGCATTTCGCAAGAATTCGCCCGTGCGTCGCACCAGTTCCTGAATATTTTGTAGCAGCTCCACCGGCGAATCGGCCCCAATGCTGCCGTGCAGGTCGTAGCTCTGCCAGCGGCCACGGGCTTCCACGAGGTGCTGCTGCCAGTCCACATCTTCGCCCGCCGCCGCACGCAGAAGCCGCGCCAGCGCCAGCGGCTGGAATACGGTCCCAAAGGGGTTCACTAGCGTTTCTACTTTATTTGTAGCGAGCCGCGAGCCGATGCTGTCGGCAAAGCAGGAGCCCACGGTGAGAACCCGCGCCGTGCGCGGCAGCTGGCCCGTGGCCGGGGCAATGGTAAGTTCAGTTCTAAACATTAAGGCAAAAATAGCCCCGAACCGGGGTCTGGCCCGAAAGCCGGAATAAAAAAAGCCCCGCCAGAAGGCAGGGCTTTTCCAAAATAGTGCTGAAACCGGGGCTACTCGGCTACCACGCGGAATTTCACCGAGTGTTTCACCTCTTTGTGCAAGTTGGCGGTAGCGGTGTAGTCACCAGCCGCCGAAGGCTCCTGGTCGAACGACAAACGCTTGCGGTCGATGTCAACACCCTTGGCTTTCAGCGCTTCAGCCAATTGCAGGGTGGTAACGCGGCCAAAGATTTTGCCGCTTTCGCCAATTTTAGCCGGGATGTCCAATACCACATCACCAATCTGGTCGGCGATGGCTTGGGCATCGCCCTTCACTTTGTCGGCTTTGTGAGCGGCTTGGCGCACGTTCTCGGCCGTGATTTTCTTGTTCGTCTTGTCGGCCAGCATGGCCAAGCCTTGCGGCAACAAGAAGTTACGACCATAACCCGATTTCACGGTCACGATGTCATTCTTGTACCCGAGGCCCTTAACGTCGTCTTTGAGGATGATTTCCATGTCTTGTTAGAATTATGAGTTTTGAATTATGAGTTATGAGTTAGAATCGCCGTAAGCAATTCATAATTCATGACTTATAACTCATAATTTATTTCAGGGCGTCGGCTACGTACGGCATCAAAGCCAAGTGGCGGGCCTTTGCGATGGCCTGAGTCACTTTGCGCTGAAACTTCAGGCTGGTGCCGGTGAGACGGCGCGGCAGCACGCGGCCCTGCTCGTTCACAAACTTCAGCAGGAAGTTCGGGTCTTTGTAGTCCACGTACTTAATGCCGTTTTTCTTGAAGCGGCAGTATTTCTTGCGGGTATCCTGCGGCTTGTTCATTGCCGACCGGTCGTTGTTCCGGTTGAATGCGGGGGTTGCCATGGTCTATGCTGGTTATTGAGCGACGGCTTCGGTTTCTTTCGCAGCCTTCTGCAGGTTCATCTCGCCGTTGCGGCGACGGGTATTGTAGTCCACGGCGTGCTTATCAAGCACCGTGGTCAAAAACCGGATGATGCGCTCGTCGCGGCGGAAAGCCAACTCGAGTACGTCAACAATGTTGCCTTCGCCAGTAAACGACAGGCAGTAGTAGTAGCCGGTGGTTTTCTTCTGAATCGGGTACGCCAGCTTGCGCAGGCCCCAAGCTTCAGTGGACAAAAGGGCGGCGCTATTTTCCTTAAGCACCTGGGTGAACTTCTCGACCGTTTCTTGCACCTGGCTCTCGTTCAACACGGGAGTTACGATGAAGACCGTCTCGTAATTTCTTGGTTCCATTACGATGGGGGTGAATGTGGGGGGTGAAAAAATTGATTGGGGCGCAAAGGTACTGACTTTCCGGCACATTGCCAAGCAGCACCTAGTACCTTTTCTTAAGCAGAGGTGCCACGCAGCAGGAACCTAAAGTTTTAGATTCTGTTGAACAAATACGCCGGATTTTAGTAGTACACGTGAGGGTATGACGGCGCTGTGACGGCCCGTTTAAGCCCCTAGATATAGTCGCAATGCGGAAGTTTGATACTGATAGTACACTCTTTATTTAGTGTGATTCTAAATAAGACCAGGGAGGTGTTCAACACTCAAAATGCCCCGCTGGCTTTTGCCGCCTACGATTCCTGACTTACCTTTGTGGCCCTGAAATGCCACAGCGTTTCGTTTTACCGCCTATTTTCTTATGAATAGCATCCGACTCCGTTCGTTACCTAATCTACTGCTGGCGCTACTGCTCACGTTTGCCGGCATTCA
Source organism: Cytophagales bacterium (assembly GCA_038213745.1). Taxonomy (GTDB): domain Bacteria; phylum Bacteroidota; class Bacteroidia; order Cytophagales; family Hymenobacteraceae; genus Hymenobacter. The sequence goes on along the minus strand of JBBQSQ010000005.1, from coordinate 38,780 downwards.
GCATACTTCCGCCCAGGAAGCTGCTACTGTTAAAAAAGAAGGTGTGGTGCCCGGTGCTACGGCGGCCGCTACGCCTGCCACGGTGGCCGCGCCGGCTGCTGGGGGTGGCGATGCCGCTGCCATCGCTGCTGGCGATGCTCTCTTCAAAGGCAACTGCACCCAGTGCCACGCCATCAATGAGCAGGTGGTTGGCCCCGCCCTGAGCGGCATCACCAAGCGTCGCCCCATCACGTGGCTTATTCCTTGGATTAAGAACTCGAGCAAAGTGGTGGCTAGCGGCGACGACTATGCCGTGGCCTTGTACAACAAGTACAACAAGCAGCAGATGCCTTCCTTCGCTCTCTCAGATAAGGAAATTACCTCGATTTTTGCTTACATCACAGCGGAAGAAGGGAAAGCTCCCACGACTGCTGGAGTTACGGCTGGCAATGCCGCTGCAGCGGACGGCCAGGCTGCCGCTGGCGGTACCGAGGCGGGTGCAGGCAAGTACATGGACATCCTGCTTATTGTACTCGTAGTAGTGCTGATTGTGCTGGTAGTGACGCTCGTTATCATTGGCAATCTGATGAAAGACGTGCTGAAAGGCCGCAAAGACCTCGACGGGCGCGACGTTGAAATCCTGGAGCAACGCTTCGACTGGAGCAAGTTCTACCGTTCGCCCTTGATGCGTGGTATCGTGGGGACGGTTTTCGCCCTCGTTCTACTCTACGAAGGCGTACAGAGTGTAATGGCCGTGGGCCTGACTCAAGGTTATCAGCCCACTCAGCCCATTGCTTTTTCCCACAAGCTGCACGCCGGTACCAATCAGATTAACTGTGCCTACTGCCACACGTCGGTGTACAAGAGCAAATCGGCTAACATCCCTTCGGCTAATATCTGCATGAACTGCCACTCGCAGATTAAGACAGAGTCGCCCGAAATCAAGAAAATCTACCGTGCCATCGAGCGTAAGCAGCCCATTCAATGGGTTCGTATTCACAACCTGCCCGACTTGGCTTACTTCAACCACTCGCAGCACACGCAAGTAGCCGGCCTTCAGTGCCAGACTTGCCACGGCCCCATCCAGAACATGGAAGTGGTGTACCAGTACTCGGCGCTCACGATGGGCTGGTGCATTAACTGCCACCGCGAGATGCCTATCAACGCGAAGGATAACAAGTACTACGACAACCTCGTGAAGCTGCACGACACCAAAAATGCCGGCGCTCCCTTCACCGTGTCGTCGAACGGCGGCACCGAGTGCTCAAAGTGCCACTACTAAGCTAAATTTTTGGTGGTCAGTACTGGGTAGTCAGTATTTGAACTACTCGTTATTGACTACTGACTACCCAATACTGATTACTGATTACCCTCCCAAATGAAGTACTGGAAAGGAATTGAGGAGCTGGAAAGCGCCCCGGAGTTTATGCAATCGGCGTTTGCCGAGTTCATGCCGGTGAAGGAAAGCCACGAGAGCAGCGATGCCACTTCGGCTCCCCGTCGCGACTTCCTCAAACTGATGGGCTTTGGCATTGGCGCTGCGGTGCTGGCCTCGTGCGAAACGCCGGTAAAAAAGGCGATTCCCTACCTGAACAAACCGGAGGATGTCGACCCCGGAATTCCGAACTATTACGCCTCCACTTACTTCACGGGTTCGGATTATAACGCCGTGCTGGTGAAAAACCGCGAAGGCCGGCCAATCAAACTGGAAGGCAATCCGGGTTCCCCCATCACGAAGGGTGGCCTGTCGGCCCGGGCGCAGGCTGCTGTGCTTACCCTCTACGACGGTGGCCGTCTCCAACATTTTGCCATCAAAGGCAAATCTGCAGAGATGCAGCAGGTTGACCGGGAGATTCGCGCGAAGCTCGCGGCAACCGCCGGCCGCATTGCCATCGTATCGCACACGATTATCAGCCCAAGCACTAAAAAAGCCATCGCTGAGTTCGCTGCCCGCTACCCCACTACCACCCACGTAATGTACGACATGCAGTCGGCCTCGGGCCTTCTGCAAGCCAATGGTGGCGTGGTGCCCGGTTACGATTTCAGCAAGGCCAGCGTTATCATAAGTTTGGGTGCCGATTTCCTCGGCACTTGGATATCGCCGGTGGAGTATGCGCGCCAATACGCGGCAACCCGCAAGATAAGCAGTGATAGTCGCCGAATGTCGCGCCACTTCCAATTCGAGACGGCTCTTTCGCTTACCGGTTCAAACGCCGACGTACGAGTACCGATTAAGCCTTCACAAATGGGCGCTACTGCTTTGGCCCTCTACAACGCTGTGGTGAACGGCAGTGGGGTCGACACCAAAACGAATCTGGGCATAGCTGCCGCCGAGCTGAAAGCGGCCGGCAGTACCGGGCTTGTGGTGTCGGGCTCGAACGACCCGGCTGTGCAATCGCTGGTAACGGCCATCAATCAGGCGCTAGGCAATGGTGGCACTACCACCGGAGGCGCGCCAAGCAACGTGCGCCAGGGCGATGATGCTCGCATGAACGCGCTGGTGAATGACATGAACAACGGTGCCATAGGCGCGGTAATCTTTTATAACGCTAATCCGGTGTTCAACCACCCGTTGGGCGCAAAAGTAAAGTCGGGCATTGCCAAAGTGCCCCTCACCATTTCGCTCAACGACCGCCTTGACGAAACCGGTAGCCTATGTCAGTACGCCGCTCCCGACAGCCATTGGTTGGAGTCGTGGAATGACTTTGAGCCCAAGCGTGGCTATCTGAGCCTTGCCCAACCCGCCATCACGCCACTGTTCGCTACCCGTCAGGCACAGGAAAGCTTGCTGCACTGGGCTGGCAACAACACAACTTATTACAAATACCTGCGTGCCAACTGGAAGGGCATCACCCCGACTGATTCTGCTTGGGACAAGGCCGTGCATGATGGTGTGCTAATGGGTTCGGCCCTTCCCGCTGCCGCCGCCATGACCGGCATGAGCGCCGCCGCCGCCGCATCGCAGCTCGGTGGGGCTGCTAAGGGCAGCGGTATCGAGCTTTGCCTGTACGAGAAAGGCGGCTTGGGGGCATCCGGTATGGAAGCTAACAACCCGTTCCTTCAGGAGCTGCCCGATGCTATTTCGAAGGCAACCTGGGGAAACTATGTTGCTGTTCCGCGCGCTATGGCTATTGCCAACAAGTGGGAGCAGGGTGATGTGGTGAAAGTGAGCGCTAACGGTTACAGCATCGAGTTGCCCGTGCTTATCCAGCCTGGCCAGACTAATGGCACTGTGAGCATTGCCCTTGGCTACGGCCGGACGATGGCCGGCAAAGTGGGCGACAAAGTAGGAGAGAATGCGGCCCCATTGGCCCGGACGACGGATGGCATCGAGTATATGAATGTGGTGACGCTGGAGAAGACCGGTGCCACATCACCAATTGCCCAGACGCAGACTCACCAAACGCTCATGGACCGCCGCCCGGTAGTCCAGGAAAATACCCTTGCCAACTACAAGAAGGACCCTAAAAAGGTCACTGAGTACGAAATGATATCCACGCCTGACGGTTTGGAAAAACCCAGTAAAGTTTCGCTGTGGCAGGACTATCAATACAATAACCACCACTGGGGCATGGCCGTGGACCTCAACTCGTGCATTGGCTGTGGCTCATGCATTATTGGGTGTCAAACGGAGAATAATACTGCCGTGGTGGGTAAGCAGCAGGTTATTAACCGCCGTGAGATGCATTGGATGCGCATTGACCGCTACTACAGCTCGGATACGCATAAGGATTCCTTCGAAACCAAAGGCAAGGTGGCTACTTATGCCGCCATGGAAGACCCGTCGGAAAACCCCCAGGTTATTTTCCAGCCGATGATGTGCCAACAATGCAACCACGCGCCTTGCGAAACGGTATGCCCGGTATTGGCCACCACGCATAGCTCGGAAGGTCTCAACCAGATGACTTATAACCGTTGCATCGGTACCCGCTACTGTGCCAACAACTGTCCGTACAAAGTGCGTCGCTTCAACTGGTTCTCGTACTATTCAAACGAGAAGTTCGAAACCGTGAACGGCCACATGTTTACTGACCTCGGCCGGATGGTGCTAAACCCGGACGTTACTGTACGTGCCCGCGGTGTGATGGAAAAATGCTCGTTCTGTGTGCAGCGCATTCAGCTCGGTAAACTCGAAGCCAAGAAGCAAAAACGTCGTCCCAGAGATGGCGAGATTGTAACTGCTTGCGCCCAGTCCTGCCCTACTGATGCTATTATTTTCGGCGACATGCGCAATCCGGAAAGCCGTATCAGCAAACTTCTGCGCCGCGAGGATGGTGAGCGTGCCTTCCACTCGCTCGACTCCATCAACGTACAGCCGAATGTGACGTATTTGACAAAGATTCGGAACTCCGAATCAGAGTTCTTCGCTAAAGAAAACGCTTAATCCATACCAACTATGCAGCACGTATCAGCCGTACGCGAACCGCTCGTAACTGGCGGTAAGACGTTACACGACGTAACGCAAGACATCTGCTATCAGGTCGAAGCCAAGCCCAACCTCCGTTGGATGGCCGCTTTGAGTGTGGCACTGTTCTTCCTGGGGGTGTTCTTCTACTCCGTGTACCGCACCGTATGGTACGGCATCGGCGAGTGGGGCCTGAACAAAACCGTGAACTGGGCCTGGGACATCACCAACTTCGTGTGGTGGGTGGGCATTGGCCACGCTGGTACGCTGATTTCGGCGGTCCTATTGCTGTTCCGTCAGAAGTGGCGGAGTTCCATCAACCGGGCAGCCGAGGCCATGACCATCTTCGCAGTAATCTGCGCCGCTATGTTCCCAGTGTTGCACATGGGGCGTCCATGGCTGGCATTCTATGTTTTCCCGTTACAAAACACGCTGGGCTCATTGTGGGCTAACTTCAACTCGCCCTTGCTTTGGGACGTTTTTGCTATTTCGACGTACTTCACCGTATCCTTGGTGTTCTGGTACATTGGTCTGATTCCGGACTTTGCTTCGATTCGTGACCGCGCCAAAGGACCCATTGCCAAGTTCAGCTACTCGATGCTGAGCTTCGGCTGGAAAGGCTCGGCCAAGGCATGGTCGCGCTACGAGACGGTTTCGCTGATTCTGGCCGGTGTTTCGACGCCGCTTGTACTCTCGGTACACACCATCGTATCCATGGACTTTGCTACTTCAGTGGTACCGGGCTGGCACACTACCATTTTCCCGCCCTACTTCGTAGCTGGTGCAATCTTCTCGGGTTTTGCCATGGTACTCACCCTGATGCTGATTACCCGCGTGGTATTCCGTTTGGAGGACTACATCACGCTGGAGCACATTGCGCTGATGAACAAAATCATGATGGTCACTGGCTCAATCGTGGGCGTTGCATACATCACCGAGTTCTTCATTGCTTGGTACTCGCAGGTAGAGTTCGAGCAATACGCTTTCATTAACCGGGCTACGGGTCCTTACTGGTGGGCATATGCTTCGATGATGACCTGTAACGTGATTACACCGCAGTTGGTGTGGTTCCGCCGCGTGCGTTACAGCATTCCGCTCACGTTTATTCTGTCCATTATCGTGAACATCGGGATGTGGTTTGAGCGCTTTGTAATTATCGTAACCTCGCTGCACCGCGATTACCTGCCATCGAGCTGGGCAATGTTCTCGCCCTCTATCATCGATATTGGATTGTACGTTGGCACATTGGGCCTGTTCTTCACGCTGTTCTTACTGTTCGCTAAGTTCTTCCCTGTGATTAACATGGCCGAAGTAAAAACTATCCTGAAGTATACTGTCGACAACGGCCCGACATACAACCCCGCAAAGGCGCATCACGCTCCTGTTCAAACTTCTACGCCTGGTGTGCCTGCTTCGGCTCCCGTAACATACAACAAGCATGACTAAGCGCTTTGCTCTTGGCATCTTCGAAGACGAAGATGTACTGCTACACGCCGTAGAAAACGTGCGCGCCGCCGGTGTAAAAGTCCACGACGTCTTTTCGCCTTACCCAGTGCACGGTATTGATGATGCGCTCGGTATCGAACGGTCGCGCTTGCCCATTGCTGCGTTCTTTTTCGGCATGACGGGTCTGGCATTTGCCCTGTGGATGCAGATTTACATGCTGGGATTCGACTGGCCGATGATTATCGGTGGCAAGCCGCACATCTCCTTGCCAGCCTTCGTGCCAGTAGCATTCGAATTGACAGTGTTCTTCACATGTCACGGCATGGCGATTACCTTCTTCACAATCTCGGGCCTGTATCCCCGCTTTAAAGTACCGGTAATGGACGTGCGTGCCACCGACGACAAGTTTGTGGTGGCAATTGAAATGGACGAAACAAGCTCGCAATTTCCTCGGCTGACTAAGATGCTTCGCGAAAATGGAGCCTCAGAAGTCAACCAAAAAGAAATGACTAATAAATAATGATGCATCCGCTGAACCTGAGCCTGCGCGTTTCGGCGCTGCTACTGTCCTTGGGGCTGGCCACCACAGCCTGCACCAACGACGGAAATGACCCCGGTGTGGAATATGCCCCGGAGATGTACGAGTCGCTCCCTTACGAACCGTTGAGTCAGACCCATTTTAATACGGTTAATGCTTTTGGCATCAACGAGCGTACGCCGGCTAATGGTACCGTTCCCCGTGGCAAGCTAAATTATTACGACCATATTCCTAAGGATAGCGTCGGGATTGCGGAGCGTACGCTTAAGAACCCGCTTGCTTATACCAAAGCTAATTTGGAAGAGGGCAAGGTGCTTTACACCCGCATTTGTTCGCATTGCCACGGCGAACAGGGTAATGGACAAGGTCCAGTTGGAATCATCTTCAAAGGCGTACCCAACTACTCGACTGGCTACTACAAGGCGATGAATGATGGGCACATTTACCACGTCATTCAATGGGGCCGCAACCGCATGATGCCTCACGGCTCCCAGGTAAACCCGGAGGAGCGTTGGAAAATTGCCATGTACGTCCGCGTGTTGGAGCGTGGCGAAGGGCCTGATGCCTTGAGCAAGCTTATCGCTACAGGACCAACTGGTACGGCCAACGATTCGACTGAAATGACTGACCGCGCCAATATGGCCCCAGTAGGACAGGCGCAAGCCGGCACCGGGTCGGAAACACCCGGCCAAGGAAACACCAAAGCTAGTAACGGCACAGCCACTCCTAAATAACGCACTATGGCAACTCTGACGCACCAAGAAAGCGCCACGGCTGAACAGCTCGTCGTTACGGATGGCGCCCGTAAATCATTCATAGCCATCATCGTTGTTGGTGTGGTAATTCTTCTACTAGGAATTCTGGCTTCCGTAATGGGCTGGGGAGCTGCTGAGCATAGCGAAGCTGCCGGACACACGGCCAGCGGTGCCCACGAAGAAGGCTCCGTTTGGGTGAAGCGTTTGCTGGTCAGTCTGTGGCACAGCAACTTGTTTTTCCTCGGTGTTTCAACCGTTGGTACAGTATTTATCGCCATCAACTACGTGGCCTATGCAGGCTGGTCGGTAATGGTAAAGCGTATTGCTGAAGCTCTTAGCGCGTGGGTGATTCCTGGCGGGGTCATCATGCTCATCGTATTTCTGGTAGGTCGCCATGACATTTTCCACTGGACCCACGAGGGCATTATGGAAAAAGGTAATCCTAATTACGATGCCATTATCGCTGGTAAAAGTGGATTCCTGAATCTACCATTCTACATAATCCGGATGGCGAGCTACTTGGTTATCTGGGGGGCTTTCAGCTGGAAGTTGCGTCAGCTTTCGCTGAAAGAGGACCAAATTGGGGGTACCTATTGGTTTCATAAAAGCATCATCGCATCGGCTCTCTTCTTAGTACTATATGCAGTGACTTCCTCGATGTCGGCCTGGGACTGGGTTATGTCGGTCGATACCCACTGGTTCAGCACCATGTTCGGCTGGTACGTCTTCGCTTCGTGGTGGGTGTCCGGCATCGCCGCTATTGCACTTACTGCTATTTTCTTGAAACAAGCAGGCTACCTCCGTGCTTTAAATGCCAGTCACATTCATGACCTTGGCAAACTGATGTTCGGTTTCAGCATTTTCTGGACCTACGTATGGTTCTCTCAGTTCATGTTGATTTGGTATGCCAACTTACCTGAAGAGGCAGTGTATTTTAACCAACGCCTCGGTGGCTTTGAAGGTCGGTACACTTTCTTGTTCTACTTCAATATTGCCATCAACTTCGTGTTTCCTTTCTTGGGCTTGATGACCCGTGACGCAAAGCGCCAAATGATTATCATGAAAATCGTCGCCATTGCCATTCTAATTGGTCATTGGTCTGACTTCTATTTGATGCTCATGCCGGGCACTTTGCGTGGCGATAATGGGTTTCTAATAGAGATTGGCGTAGCCGCTATTTTCCTTGGCGCTTTCTTGATTTTATTTACGCGACGCTTGGCCTCGGCTTCGCTCGTTCCAGTTAACCATCCTTTCTTGGACGAAAGTATTCACCATACTACCTAGCCTGTTAGGATTCAGTGTTGGGTAGCAGATGCGCTGCTACCCAATTACTTAATGATTAGTACTCAATACTAAAAACTCAATGACTGCTCTTACCATTTTACTGGTGTTGGTGCTACTGTTGGTCGTTTTCGGCCTGTTGTTTCGCCTGCAGATTTTTACCTCTATTTTTTCGGGCACCTTCACGCGTGATATAGGCATGAGCAATAGCGTCAACGCTATTCTTATGCTGGTCTTTTTGGTTGGCGGTGGTGGTTGGTTCGCTTATTCATTTGTTGAGAATTTCAACAAGATGAATCCTCCTATTGCTTCGGTACACGGCCATCAGATGGAGCGTATGTTCTGGACAACGATGACCGTCATCGGAATAGCTTTTGCAATCACGCAAACACTGCTGTTTGTTTATGCCTACAAGTACCAACACAAGGAAGGGCGTCGTGCTTACTTTTTTGCCCACAACAACAAAATTGAGGTAATCTGGACGATTATTCCCGCCATCGTAATGGCTGCGCTGATTTTCGCCGGCTGGAAAGCCTGGACGCGCATTACCGGACCGGCTCCGAAAAACTCGGTAGTGGTGGAGGTGATGGGCAAGCAATTCAACTGGCTTGTGCGTTACCCTGGTCGTGATATGAAGCTTGGTGTGGTGAACTACCGCATGATTGATGCCGTGAATGAATGGGGATTCGACTTGAGTGACCAGTCAGCTCTTGACGATTTCACCACCAATGAAATTCACGTTCCTAAAGGCATTCCAGTGTTGATTAAGATTCGGTCGCGCGATGTACTGCACGCCGTTTACATGCCGCATTTCCGCGTGCAGATGTATGCTGTTCCTGGTATGCCGACCCGTTTCTGGTTTACGCCGACTACGACGACCGACGAGATGCGTGCTAAACTAGGTAACCCTAAGTTTAATTATGAACTAGCCTGCAATCAAGTTTGCGGCGGCAGTCACTTTGCTATGAAGGCCACAGTCATTGTGGATGAGCCAGATGACTACCAAAACTGGTACGCTGCTCAACAGTCATTCTCGCAAAAAAATCCAGATGTGCTAGCTGCTTTCAAACAGAAAGCAAAAACGATGGTTACTCCAGTAGCTGCTGCCTCCGAGGCAAAAGAAGCCGCTCCCGTACCATTGGCAGCTTCTTACTAACAACCCTACTTAACGGTATTCTGCTATGTCAGACATGACACCAAAACCTAATCTTTCACCGGGCGTGCAGACTCAGGGCGGTATTGGCGCTGCTCCAGTGCCAGCAATCGAGCACGGTGACCACGCCCAGCACGATGAGCACGAACACCACGACCAGCATTGGCTGTGGAAATACGTCTTCAGCCAAGACCATAAGGTTATTGCTAAGCAATTCCTTATTACTGGTATGCTATGGGCAATCATCGGTGGTACCCTTTCCAGCTTGTTCCGACTACAGCTCGGCTGGCCAGAAGGGACAATGGAGTGGTTGAAGCCCGTCTTAGGTGGCTGGATTCAAGCTGGCAAGCTTAATCCTGAATTCTACCTTGCGCTAGTGACGATGCACGGTACTATCATGGTATTCTTCGTGCTGACTGCAGGTTTGAGCGGCACATTCTCAAACTTTCTGATTCCGCTGCAAGTAGGTGCTCGTGACATGGCCTCGGGTTTCATGAACATGCTCTCGTACTGGTTCTTCTTCCTGTCGAGTGTTATCATGTTTTCTTCCCTGTTCATTGAAACTGGCCCGGCGGCATCTGGTTGGACAATTTACCCCCCTTTGAGTGCCCTCCCGCAGGCTATTCCCGGCTCCGGTGCTGGTATGACGTTGTGGTTAGTTAGCATGGTGTTTTTCATTGTATCGCAGTTGCTGGGTGGTGTGAACTACGTGACTACGGTTATTAACATGCGGACCCGTGGCATGAGCATGAGCAAATTGCCGCTCACCATTTGGGCCTTCTTCCTGACTGCAATCCTAGGCATCCTGTCTTTCCCGGTTCTATTCTCAGCTGCTTTGCTGCTGGTGTTTGACCGTTCGTTTGGTACTTCTTTCTTCCTGTCGGATATATATATTGCTGGCCAAGCGTTGAGCAACCAGGGTGGTTCGCCCGTACTGTTCCAGCACTTGTTCTGGTTTCTGGGTCACCCCGAAGTGTATATCGTAATCATGCCCGCTATGGGTATGGTATCGGAAGTGTTGGCTACGAATGCTCGTAAGCCCATCTTCGGCTACCGTGCTATGATTGGTTCGTTGATTGGTATTTCGTTGCTCTCGTTCGTTGTGTGGGCTCACCATATGTTCGTAACGGGCATGAACCCGTTCCTCGGTTCGGTCTTCATGTTCCTGACATTGATTATTGCCGTGCCTTCAGGGGTTAAGGTGTTCAATTGGTTGGCTACCCTGTGGCGCGGTAATATCCGTTTCACGGCCGCCATGCTTTTTGCCATCGGCTTTGTATCGCTGTTTATCTCGGGGGGTCTGACGGGTATCATTCTCGGCAATGCTACGCTCGACATTCAGATGCACAACACTTATTTCGTGGTAGCTCACTTCCACTTGGTGATGGGTAGCTCGGCCTTTTTTGGTCTGTTTGCCGGGGTTTACCACTGGTTCCCTAAGATGTTCGGCCGTATGATGGATGAGAAGCTGGGTTATATCCACTTCTGGCTGACGTTTGCCGGTGTGTATCTGGTGTTCATGCCGATGCACTATGTCGGTATCGCAGGCTTCCCCCGTCGCTACTATGCTTGGACTGGGTTTGATGCTTTCTCGCAATTCGCTGACATGAACAAGTTCATCTCGATTGCGGCCATCATCGCCTTTTTGGGTCAATTTATTTTCATCTTTAACTTCTTCTACAGCATATTCCGTGGCCGTCGCGCTACCGAGAATCCTTGGAACTCGACTACGCTGGAATGGACTACGCCAGTAATCCCTGGCCATGGCAACTGGCCTGGAGAAATACCCGCTGTGTACCGCTGGCCTTATGATTACAGCAAGCCAGGTTCTGAGGTAGACTTTATCCCGCAGAACGTGCCCTATTCGCAGACACAGTCGTCGAACTTGCCTTACGAGCAGGAATTGGCTGATTAATTTAGCTGAAGTCAAAAAGTCCTAAAACGGGTCGCCTAACCGGCGGCCCGTTTTTGTATCGATAATATTGGAATTTAAAGCAGTGTATTGGACTTATAATGAGTAACCTTAAAGGCGTAAAGACAATAGTTTTCGAATGAATACTTTGCAAATCAACGCGGCTGAAAGTCGCTTCCGCTTTGTAAGCCTGTTGACGGTGGTGGCTGTATACTTGCTGATTCTAGTAGGTGGGGTGGTGCGCAGCACTGGTAGCGGCATGGGCTGTCCTGACTGGCCCAAATGCTTTGGCCAGTGGATTCCGCCCACAGAGGTAAATCAATTGCCCGCCAATTATAAAGAAGTGTATACTGCGCAACGGGTGGCCAAAAATCAAAAATTGGCCCAGACACTGCAGCGCTTAGGTTTTGCTCAGGTAGCAGGGAGTATTTTTGCCCATCCTACGCAATACATCGAAACGGATTTTAATCCGGTGAAAACCTGGATTGAATACGTAAATCGGTTGCTGGGCGCGCTGATTGGCGTTTTTGTTTTCTTAACTGTCGTATCTGCGCTGCCTCTCTGGCGGCGTGACAGGAGCATCTTCTGGCTGGCGCTGGCATCGTTTCTTCTCACCGGTGTTCAGGGTTACCTGGGTTCATTAGTTGTCTCAACCAACTTGCTACCCGTGATGGTGACCGTACACATGGCACTGGCATTGGTGATTGTGGCACTGCTGCTCTATGCCGTAGACCGTGCACGTTGGGGGAGCAACATAAATTTGCTGGCGACGCCCAATGGAGGGAACGTTGCTCCTGGAAGGCCTAACGCAGCAGTGCAAGGCTGGCTGTGGGCGGCATTGCTGCTCACTTTCTGGCAAATTGTGCTGGGTACGCAAGTGCGAGAGCAGGTTGACATCGTATCGGCAGCGGCTGGTTATGTAGGCCGCGAAAATTGGGTAGGCCGGTTAGGTAGTGTATTCAGCATCCATCGGACCGTTTCAGCGGTTGTCGTGTTACTGAACGTGTACGTGGGCTATGAGCTATGGCAACTGGGCCGAGTATACCTGCGCCGGCTCGTGATAGCGACCATGGCCCTTATTGGTTTGGAAGTACTGGCTGGTATTGTGCTTGCTTCATTTGCGCTGCCGGCGGTGGTGCAGCCGGTGCACCTGACATTGGCCACCATGTTGTTCGGGGTGCAGTTTCTGGGCATTCTGGCGGTGGCTCGGGCCCGAAAAAGCCTGGAAACTATTGCGCCTGCAGATGCCGCCCGGCCGGTTGTTGCGTAACTTTGCGGCCCCGTTTGGGTTAGGCGCTTAGCCACCACGCTCGGTGGTTAAATTAGTATAACAATTGATGGTGAAGGCCCACGCCTATTTTCAACTGCTTAAATTTCGGCTTTCGCTAACCGTGGCTTTCTCCAGTGCCATTGGGTACATGTTGGGAGCCCATGATTTCAGCTGGAGCCGGGCGCTGCTTGTCATGTTGGGGGGACTGCTGGTGACCGGGTCCGCTAACATCATCAACCAGATTCACGAGCGCGAGCTCGACAAGCTCATGACGCGCACTGCCCAGCGGCCGCTGCCATTGGGCATCATCTCGCCGGTGGAAGGCTGGGTGTTTTGCCTGCTGCTGGGGGTGACGGGGTTCAGCCTGCTGTGGTACGTTTTTAATCCACTCACGGCGGCGCTGTCATTGCTGTCGCTAATTCTGTACGGATTCATTTACACGCCCCTCAAGACGATTTCGCCTATTTGTGTGGCTGTGGGGGCTATTCCGGGGGGCTTACCACCGCTCATCGGTTGGGTTGCCGCCACTGGCTACATTGGCGTGGAAGCCTGGGTGCTGTTTGGCATTCAGTTTATGTGGCAGTTTCCGCACTTTTGGGCCATTGCCTGGGTGGCCGATGAGGATTACAAGCGGGCAGGATTCAAAATGCTGCCTTCGCCGGGCAATCGTGACATCCGCACCGCATTCCAAATAATGACGTACACGCTGCTGCTGATACCGTTGAGCCTGCTTCCGTTGGAGTTTAACATCTCGGGTCGTGTTTCGGCGCTGGTCGCCGTGGTGGCGGGTATCTTGTTTTTGCTACTCACCGTGCAGCTCATGCGCACGCAGTCGCGCAAAGCGGCACTGCGCATCATGTTCGCATCGTTTCTCTACCTCCCCATCGTACAAATTGCGTTGGTATTGGACAAAATATAGGGTTTGATTGTTAAGTAATAATGGCTTTGCCCTGTTGTTTTTGTCAGCATTACACTGATGAAGCATTAGCGTTTATAGCTGACTACGAACCAGTACCGAATAAATAACATCAACCGATTAGCATATGAATCCTTCTGAAATCATGTCCGAAAAGGAAGTTGGACTGGGCTGGCACCCTAAGCGCGTGCTCCTCATTCTGCTTATTTTCAGCATTGTGATGATGTTCGCCGCTTTTACCAGTGGCTACATCGTGCGGCGCGATGAGGGCAATTGGCGCGAATTTGAGTTGCCCGCGTCGTTGCTGATTAACACCATCCTGATTGCGCTGAGCAGTGCCAGCATGCAGTGGGCGTACTTCTCAGCACGGAAAGATGAAATCGGCCGCGCGAAGACCGGCCTTGCTGTCGCACTCGCTCTTGGCGTGGCCTTCCTGTTCGGTCAGTACCATAGCTTCGGCGATTTGGTCGCGGGCAATACCTATTTCGGCGGCGCTGATGCCAATCCTTCGGGTTCGTTCGTATACGTACTGATGGGCGTCCACGCTTTTCACCTCGTCACCGGACTTATTTTCCTGGCCGTTGTACTGAAGCGGACGCTTAGCTATCAGGTGCATTCGCGCGCTTTGCTTTCCATTGGCAACGCCACCTTGTACTGGCACTTCCTGGGCGGGCTTTGGCTCTACCTGTATTTGTTCTTACTTTTGAACCATTAAATTAGACGTTACGCTGTCCGCTATGGCCCAACCGACCACTTTGCAGCCGCCCGCTGCTTCCGCTACCCTCGACGCTCCACGCACCGGCAACTGGGATGGCGGCAACGAACCTTTCAAGGCAAGCTACGGCAAGCTGATGATGTGGTTCTTCTTGCTATCTGATGCTTTTACCTTCGCCGCGTTTCTGACCACCTACGGGATGATTCGCCACAAACACGAAGTGTTTACCGGTGAGGCCAAGGACTTTGTATTCAGCACCCGCTGGTGGCCTATTCCAGACCACGTTTTCAATGCCTTCCCCGGCATGGGCGAAGCCAACGTGCCCTTGGGCTTTGTGGCTTTAATGACGATGATTCTGATTTTGAGCTCCGTGACGATGGTATTGGCTGTAGAAGCCGGTCACCGCATGGACAAAGCGGATGTGCAAAAGTGGTTGCTCTGGACCATCTTGTTTGGGGCTACTTTCCTGGCTAGCCAGGCGTGGGAGTGGGGCCACTTCATAAACGGCCATGCTGAGCCCACCGTCATGGCTGATGGCACCAAGTTTTTTGGGGCTAATCTGGCCATGAACCAATACGGTCCTGTGCTATTTGCCGACCTATTTTTCTTCATCACTGGTTTCCACGGTACACACGTGTTTTCAGGCGTGTGCCTGCTGGTGTGGTGCTTTATTGCTACCACCAACGGCACTTTCGAGAAGCGCGGTCACTACGAAATGATTGAGAAAATAGGCCTCTACTGGCACTTTGTAGACTTGGTGTGGGTGTTTGTATTCACCTTCTTCTACCTTGTCTAAGAAGGAGTTGTGAGTTAAAAGCAATTGGTTGTGAGTCGGTAAAAGCCACTCATCTCCGGTGCTTTTAACTCATAATTTTTAACTCATAACTTATAACTCTTATAATGTCTTCTCCCGCAACCACTGAACACACGCTGGCTCCCGGCGAAATTGCTAAGCCGAATACCGCCTGGATTTGGCGGGTATTTGGCATTTTGGTCGGCATCACGGCTGTAGAATTCGTCTTTGTATTCCTGATGCACCCGAGCACGTTGCGTAACAGCATTTTCATTGTGCTCACCATTCTGAAGGCATTCTTCATTGTCGGCGAGTTCATGCACTTAAAGCATGAAACCAAGGGCCTGATTTGGACCATTCTGATACCGGTTTCGCTGCTGGTGTGGCTGCTCGTCGCCTTGGTTACCGAAGGCTCCTTCATGGGCGAGGTGCTGCAAAACATGTTCAAATAGCGGATGCGGCCCCGCCAAACCCTCTTGCTGGGGCTGCTGCTATTGTTGCCGGTACTGGCGTTTTTATTTCTGTTCCGGTTCGGCTCCAACCGTTACGCGCTGCCAACTTACCTGCCCGACCGTGTGGACTCTACACGCATCGGCGGGGGCTGGCAGCGCGATACTGTTTTCCACCAGCTTGCACCCTATCGACTGCCGTCCTCCACAGGCCGCGTGGTAAGCAGCCGTGAGCTCGGGCAGGGCTTATACATCGCGCAGTTTTTTGGCCCTGATGCGGCTAGTGCGCAGGTAGCTCGCGTGCTGTTGCGGGTGCAGGAGAAGTTTCGGCACGAGCCCCGGGTAAAGCTGGTCACCTTCGTGCTGAACAGCGCGGCGGCTGGCCCCACCAGCCTGTCGGCACTGGCCGAGAAATACGGGACCATTGCGGGCAAGTGGTTCCTCCTGGCCGGTCCGGCCGATACCTTGGACCAGCTGGTCCGCAAAGAATTTCGCCTTACTGCCGACCCTAAGCGCCTGCCGGGTGCGGTGTACACGGCCAACATACCCGCTGGCCGGCTGTTGTTGGTTGACAATCAGCGCCGGGTACGTGGTATTTACGATGGCACCGACGGACGCGAAATAGACCGACTTCTCACGGAAATAACCGTGCAGCTTTACGATTATGAACACCCCCACTGAACAATTGCACCCGCCGGTGATGGCCCCCGGCGACTACACGCGCTATAAAATCATTCTCGGCACGCTGGGAGTGGTAGTACCGCTGTTGGTGGCCGTCCTGTTTTATTTCAAAGGCCTCTTCAAAATTCAGGGAGCCGATGCCTACCTGCGCATGCTACCGGCCGTGAATGCGGGCCTGAACTCGCTAACCGCAGTAGCGCTACTCGTGGGCTTCTACTTCATCCGGCAAAAAAATGTGTTAGCGCACCGTGCTTCCATGGGTACGGCTTTCGTTTTGGGCGGGCTCTTTTTGCTGTCTTACGTTGCCTACCACTCGCAAGTGGATAGCACGCATTTTGGGGGCGTGGGCACCGTGCGGGCGGTGTATTTTTTCCTGCTGCTAACGCACATCAGCCTTGCGGTGGTAACGGTGGCCTTGGTGTTATTTACATTGTACTTCGCGCTCACTGGGCAGTACACCAAGCACAAAGCCATTGCGCGCTGGACGTTCCCGGTTTGGTTATACGTGTCCGTAACGGGGGTAATCGTGTATTTTATGATTTCGCCGTATTATACCTGATGATAAGAAACTTTGCTTCATTCTTCGTGTTTTAAACCTATGAAAAAGACCTTTTTTACTGCCTCTTTCGCCCTGTTATTGGGCGTATTGCTGAGCTTGGCTCCCTTGGGCGCGCGGGCACAGTGCGTGATGTGTAAGTCGCAGGTAGAAGCGGCCCGGCAGGAGCGCGACGACTACGATGTAGCTGGTCTCAACAAGGGCATTGTGTACATGATGACAGTGCCGTATATCCTGATGGGCGCGGTAGGGTTCTTCTGGTACCGGCGCACGCACCCCAAGGGCAAGGTGGCCAAAGCATAGTGGGGGAGACCCCAACGGTCATCCGCTCAACCGGTTTGGCGTTGCTGAAGCTACGCTGTCCGCGTTGCCACACGGGGAGGTTATTTAGCAATCCGGCGTTCAGCCTGAGCTTTATGGAGATGCCGGAGGCTTGCCCCGTGTGCCGGCAGACGTACGAGCCGGAGCCTGGCTTCTATTATGGAGCGATGTACATCAGCTCGGGGTTTTCGACGGGGATTTTGCTGGCCATCGGCTTTCTGCTGTACTATTTTGCCAACGACCCTCCGCTGTGGGTGTATATTACAACGGTAGCGGTTGCGGTGTTGTCCGTGACGCCGCTGCTTTTTCGCTACTCACGAGCGGTGATGCTGTATGGGTTTGGCGGAGCTAGTTTCGACCCGCGCTATGCAACGCATTAGGGTCAAGAGAATATCTGGTTGATTCGAAAATGCTGCTTTTGGGCGGCATTTTTTATTAGGCGTGGATTTTGCGGAAAGCGTACGACTGCGCTGTATCATGCCAGGGTTTGGTAATGCAAGTCATGGGTGGCTAACATTGAACTGGCAAACGCTGGTCTACGGCCTCGCGGCTCATTGTAGGGTTTGGCTTGGACGGCTCGGTTAGCTTTGCATTACTACTTTTTCACTTTTGCGCTCCCCTTCATCTTCTTCAGCCGTAGTTCAACTCCTGGTGCGGCACCGCTTGCCCGGGCTATTGCTATTGGCGGCCGTGTTGTGTTTTGTAGGGGGCTACTTGGCCAGTCAGTATGCGCAAGCGCCGGGGGTGGTGCAGCGCACCGATGTAGCGCGTCTGCAACAGCTCGTGCGTGAAGCCGAAGCCACGGCTCGGCGCGAAGCCGATGCGGTGGCTGCGCATCTGCCACGGGGGCATTACAGTTTTCAGCTGCTGCTGGCCGAAACCACCTACCCAACCTGCATCCTGAAAAATGGGGCGTTGCGCTACTGGTCCGATGCTACCCTGCGGCCCCAAGCTGAAGCTACTGCCATTGGCCCCGAAAGGCTGGTGGAAACGCCCGTGGGGGACTTTCTGCTCCTGCGTCGCAGGGCTGGTCCCTACCTCATCCTAACTTATCTGCCGCTGGAGCGGCGCTACGGCATCAGCAACCGCTACCTGCGCGAGGGCGGCGAACAGGGCCTGTTCCGGGGCATGGAGCTGCAAGTGGTGGCCGATAGCGCGGCCCGGGGCCCGGCCCGTTTCGAAGCGTCCGATGGGCGCTACTTGTTTTCCATAAAGCGCCTCCAACCCAACCCGCTGACGGGCCAGTACGTGCCGCTGGCGCTGTTGGCGTTGGGCAGCCTGCTGTACGCGGCGGGGTGGTGGCTGCTGGCGTGGCGCTGGTGGCGGGCCGGGCGGGTGGGCGCTGCGGTGGCGGCACTGGTGGTGCCGCTGGCCTTGCTGCGGGCAGGGCTGCTGTACCTGGGCTTGCCCAATTCATTCATTGAATTGCCGCTCTTTGACCCAAGGATATACGCCGCGTCGTGGTGGGCTCCGTCGTTGGGCGATTTGCTGCTGGATGCGTTGCTGCTGCTGCTAATGGCGGTGGGGGGGGCGGTGCTGTGGCGGCATTGGAAGGTACTGGTGCGCGTGCCGGCCCCGCGTACGCCGGGCGGCCAGGTCCTGGCCGCCGCAGGCGTAGGCCTGTTGTTTGGTGGCTGGCTGGTGCTGCTGTTTACGTACTACACCACGGCCTTTGGGAGCTCACAACTAAATATTGATGTGACCCGGAACTTGCAGGTAACCGGGTTCTGGGTGCTACTGGTTGTGGCGGTGCTGTTGCACACCGCCGCGTGGCTGGTGGGCTTTTTTGGCCTGACGCAGCTGGCGGGGGTGCTGTTGCAGCAGGTGTCGCGGCGCGTGTTGCTGCTGGGGCCGGGGCTGCTGGCGGTGCTGGTGTTGGGCATTGGGCTTGTCTTTGGGCTGCCGTGGGTGCTCCTGGTAGGGGTGTTGCTGCTATTTGGGGCGTTGGTGCGGGCCGTGAACATGCGGCCAACTCCCGCCGCGGGCAGCTACCAGGCGTCGATGCTCATGGTGCTGCTGCTGGCCCTGACGTCGGCCACCGGAGCGCTGGCGCTCTATTCGCACTTCGAAAAGCAGCAATTGGTCGACAAGCAGCGCTTGGCCGGCAACCTGCTTGTCGATAATGACTTGCAAGGCGAGTATTTGCTGGGTGAGGCGATGCACAAAATTGTGAAGGACCCTTTTGTACGGCGCTCCTTGTCGGCTGCTTTCGGACGGCCCGAGGCAGTGCGGGAGCGCATTGCCCGGCAATACCTGGGCGACTATTTCGATAAGTACGAGAGTGCCATTACCCTTTACGACGAGGCCGGCACCCCGATTGGAGCCGTACCGGGCACGCCCGGGCTGCTGGCTTCGCGCGCCGAAACCCAGCGCATTGCTACGCCTACCGACCAAGCCGGGGTGTTCCTAGTGCAATCGGGCAACCCGTTTGGTTCGCGGCGCTACGTGGCGCACATCACCGTGCCGGGCACGCGGGTGAATGGCTTTGGGCCGGCGCTGGGCGCGGTGCGCGTGGAGTTGACACTCAAGAAACTCACGCCGTATAGCGTATTGCCCGAGCTGCTGGTCGACCAGAAGTTTTTTCAGCCTGGCCTGGCCACCGAACTGAGCTATGCTGGCTACAACAACAACCGCTTGGTGTACAGCGAGGGCGACTTTGACTATGCCAACCGCCTACCGGCGGCCTTATTGGCTGAGCCTAGCCTGTACGTGAGCGGCCTCACGCGCCGCGGCTACCATCACTTAGGTGTGCACGGCTCGCTGGGCCGCACCGTGGTGGTGACCACGGCCACCTACTCGCCGGGCGACTGGCTGGCCAATTTCTCGTTTCAATTTCTGTTATCGTCGTTCTTCTGGCTGCTGCTGGGCGGGGCGGTATTGCTGGTGCGCGGGCGGGCGCTGCCGCGCCTTAATTTCAGTACCCGCATTCAGTTGCTGCTGAACGTGGGCATTGTGGTGCCGCTGGTGGTGGTGAGTGTAGCCACTGCCAGCCAGCTGATTGACTCGTACCAGCGCGACCTGACCCGGACGTATGAGCGGCGTGGGCAACTGGCCCTGGAAAGCCTGCGCCGGCAGCGTCACCTACTCTCGGACACCACGGCGCGCCCCACGCTGACTGCGCTGGCCAAAAACGTGGCGGCCCTCACCGAAACCGACCTGAACCTGTATGACGCCCACGGCGAGCTGCTGGCCAGCAGCCAGCCGCTTATTTTTGATGCCGGGCTGCTGGGGCCTCTCCTGAACCCACAGGCCGTTGTGGCCCTGCGCGAGCGCAACCGGCCCCGCGCCCTGCTCACGGAGCGGGCGGGGTCGCTGTCTTTCAATGCGTTGTACCTGCCCGTGCGGGCCGGGGAGGGCGAAGCCGTGGTGGCTGATTTGGCGGGCCACGCGCTGGTGCAAGGAAAGGCTGACGGCCCTCCTACAAAAGCACCTGTTTACGTAGTGCATTCGGTGTATGACGATGATGACGGGTCGTCGGTGGACGAAATGGCCATGCCGACCGGCCCGATTCTGGGCTACGTGGGCATTCCGTTTTTCGATTCGGAAAAGGAATTGAATACTAAGCTAACGGAGTTATTTACAACAATTCTCAACATCTTCACGCTGATGTTTTTGTTGTTTCTGGGGCTGGCTTTTGTGGCGGCGCGGCAGCTCACGGCCCCGCTCAAGCTCATCACTGAGAAGCTGACCCAAACGACCCTTACCGGCGAAAACGAGCTGCTGGAGTACCGCAGCTCCGACGACGAAATCGGCCTGCTGGTGCGCGAATACAACACCATGCTCACGAAGCTGGAGGCCAGCAAGCGCGAGCTGGCTGCGCAGGAAAAAGAAGCCGCCTGGCGCGAAATGGCCCGGCAGGTGGCCCACGAAATCAAGAATCCGCTCACGCCCATGAAGCTGAGCCTGCAATTCCTGCAAAAAGCCATTGACGAGCGCCGCCCTAATTCGGAGGAACTCATCAGCCGCATTTCCCAGACGCTCATCACCCAAATTGATGTGCTGAGCGACATCGCCACGAGCTTCAGCACCTTCACCAACCTGCCCGCCATGCGCCCCGAGCGGTTGGATGTGGCCGTGGTGCTGCGCCGCTGCGCCGGCCTGCACCAGCCCGATGCCGACGACGGAGCCCTGGCCTTGCACCTACCGACCGATGCCGAAACCGGCCGCTACCTGGTGTACGCCGACGAAAACCTGTTGGTCCGCACCTTCAACAACCTGCTGATAAATGCCCGCCAGGCCGTGCCGGAAGGCCGCGCGCCGCACATTGATGTTTCGTTGGCGGCCGGGGGCAACGGCAGTGTCCGGGTGGCCATCCGCGACAACGGCGCGGGCATTCCGGACGAAGTGCGCGAGCAGGTCTTCGTGCCCAACTTCACCACCAAAGAAACCGGCTCGGGCATTGGCCTGGCCGTGGCCAAGCGCGGCATTGAGAGCGCCGGGGGGCGCATTTGGTTCGAGACGAAAGTAGGGGAGGGAACGGACTTTTTTATTGAGTTGCCGCTGGCGGGCTAATGGGCACGAAACCGCTCGGCGTTGGCGTTGTGCCCCAACTACTCCCGACCTTTACCGCATGATTCGTCGCTTACGCCTGTGCTTCCCCTTCGTGGGCCTGCTCGTCGCGGCGCTGTCATTTTTTGAGGCCCGGGCCCAAACGACGCTACCCAAAGCCAGCGAAGCGCCGCCGCCCAGCACCCGGCGCTGCCGTTGGGTGCGCCTCGCGCCAGGCCGCGATACCACCAGTTTTGCCCTGGCCGATACGCTGACCGTGGTGCCCTCGTCGGTGCTGGCCAACGGCCGGGGGCTGGACTACGACGGCCGCACCGACCGCTACCGCTGGGTGCGCCCCGCCCCACGCGACAGCAGCGGCGCGCCCCTGCCCGACTCGTTGCTGGTGTGCTACCGGGTGCTGCCCCTGCGCCTCACGGCCGCCCGCTACCGCCGGCCCATCGGCCTGATGGACAGCCTGGGATTCCGGCAGCCCGTGACGCGGTTTGAGGATTTCTCGGTGAAGGAGCAGATTCTCAGCACGCCGGGCATCAGCAAGACGGGAAATCTGTCGCGGGGGCTAAGCTTCGGCAATACCCAAAACGTGTTTGTGAACTCGGCGCTGAACCTGCAACTGGAAGGCCAGCTGGCGGAAAATATTCACCTCACGGCCGCCATTTCCGACCAGAATGTGCCGTTTCAGCCCGAGGGCAATACCCAGCAGCTCCAGCAGTTCGATAAAATCTACATCACCCTCGCCAACCCCAACTGGAACCTGACGGCCGGCGACGTGGTGCTGCGCAACAAGCCCGACTACTTCCTGCGCTACTACAAAAACATCCAAGGCGCGGCGGCCGAAGCCAATTTTGGCCCGCCCATCGTGGGGCTTTCCGGGTTTGGGGCCACCCAGGGCGTATCGAATGCCGTGTTTCTGAACGGCACGGCGGGGCAGGTGGTCAACGGCGCGGCCCCGGCCACGCTCAACCCGCCGGCCATCAGCCAGCCCCAACTCACCGACCCCAACCGACAGGTGCCCGGCGCGGTTCCGCCGCTGCCGCTGGGCGATGCCGCGGCCGTGCCGGGCACCACCGTTAGCAGCGCGGGCGTGCGCAAGGGCGTGGCGTGGCGCTCGTCCACGGCCATTGCGGGCGGCGTGGCCAAGGGCAAGTTTGCCAGTACGCCCGTGGTCCCCATCGAAAACGTGCAGGGCCCGTACCGCCTCAGCGGTCCCAACGGCGAGCAATTTATCATCGTCCTCGCCAATTCGGAGCGCGTGTACCTCGACGGCCGCTTGCAAACCCGCGGCTTCGACGCCGACTACACCATCGACTACAACCTGGCCGAGGTCACGTTCACGCCGCGCCACCTCATCACGCGCAACTCCCGGATTAAAATTGATTTCGAGTATTCCGACCTTAATTATTCCCGCTCGCTGGTGGCCGCCAGCCACTACCAGCAAGTGGGCCGGTTGAGCGTGCACGGCAACTTCTACCGCGAAGCCGACAACCCCAACAACCCGCTCAACCTCAACCTGAACGATACCACCGTGCTGCGGCAGCTGCAACGCGCCGGCAACGTGGCCGTGGCCGAAGTAGTGGGCGGCGATTCGACGGCCTATGACCGCCGCATCGTGCAGTACCACCGCGCGCTGCGGCTGCCGCCCGGCGGCACCCGGCGCGTGCCGGTGTTCACCTACGTGGGGGTCGATATGCCCGTCGATTCCATCCGGGGCTCCTACACGGTGCGCTTTACGGACGTGGGCCAGGGCAACGGCGACTACGTGCGCAGCATCGACCCCCGGTTCCTGACGGCAAACGGCGCGGTGTACGAATACCGGGGGCCGCGCCTGGGCCGCTACCAGCCGGTGCGCCGCCTGCCCACCCCGCTGCTGAAAGAGCTGGCGACGGGCGGCCTGAGCTACCAGGTCGACAGCAGCACGACGGTGTTTGTGGACGCGGCCCGCTCGCGCCTCGACCGCAACCGCTTCTCGGCGGCCAGCGACCAGGACGGCGCGTTTCACGTGGGCTACGTGGTGCAGGACCGCCGCCTGCCCGCCGCGCTGGCCGCCGGCCCGCTGCGCGGCTACCGCCTGCGCTCCACCCTGGACTACGAGTACACTGGCAAGCGCTTCGCGCCGATTGACCGCTACCGCGACATCGAGTTTGACCGCAACTGGAGCAACGTGCCCACCGCCGCGCTCACCGGGGCCACGCCGGTGGCCCGCGAAGACAACATATTCAACCTAAGCTTGGGCGTAGCCAAAGACCTGAACAACAGCGTGAGCTACCGGCTCAGCCGGCGCTACCGACCCGGCGAGGTGAGCGGGCTACAGCACTGGGTAGATGCAGCCCAGAAAGTGGGCAACCTGGAAATGCGCGGCTCGCTGTTTCTGCTAAACTCCGATGCCGGGCGCTTCCATTCCAACTGGGCGCGGGGCGAGGCCACGGGCCGCTTCGTGGGCGGCCGGCTGGTGCCCGGCTACACCTACCGCTTCGATAAAAACCGCGTCAGCTCCACCACCACCGATACCATTCGCTCGGCCAATTATTTCGACGAGCACAACGTGTTTCTGCAAAGCCGCGACTCGGCCCGCACCCAGTTCCGCCTCGACTATAGCTACCGCCGCGACCAAACCCCCAACCCCGAGCAAACGGCCCTGCAACGGCGCGGCACCGCCCAAACCTGGCAGGGCACGCTGGCCTCACGCATCGGCCGAACCCAGGACGTCCGAATCCTGGCCACCTACCGCGACCTCGACTCCTTGGGCCTGGCCCGCAACCGCACCGTGCTGGGCCAGGTGTTCTACAACGCCAGCCTGCTCCAAAATCAAATTCGCTCCGAGCTGAACTACAGCGTGGCCACTGGCCGCGAGCTGAAACGCGATTTCTCGTTCCTGGCCGTGCCCGCCGGCCAGGGCACGCACTACTGGAATGACAGTAACGGCGACAAAATTCAGCAGAAAGACGAGTTTTTTGAGGCCCAAACGCCCGACGCGCAGTACCGCACCTTCATCAAAGTGTACCTGCCCACCAGCGATTACATCACCGCCTTCACCAACCGGCTGGCCTACCGCCTCACCACGGCGGCCCCGCGCGGCTGGCGCGAAGCCGGCGGCTGGCGCGCCGCGGCCGCCCGCTTCGCCACGCTCACCAGCATCACCGTCGACCGCCGCACCACCGACCCTTCCGTGCTGGCGCGCCTCAGCCCGTTTAGCTTCGATAAGGAGGATGCCCAACTGCTGGCCTTTAATCAGCTGTTTCGCAATACGTTGTATTTCAACCGGTCGAATCCTATTTTCGGGGCCGAGTTCACCGTGCAGCAAACCCAGCAGAAAACCCAGCTCACCCAGGGGGCGGACATTCGCAACCTGAGCACGCAGAGCGTGCTGCTGCGCCGCACGCTGGCGGCCTCGTTCACGGGCCGCCTCACCGGCGCGCGCGACATTCGCGAAGCCACCAGCACCTACCTGCCCACCCGCAACTACCGCCTGCTGATTTATACCATTCAGCCCGAAATCAGCTACCAGCCCACGCCCAGCCTGCGCCTCACCGGCACCTACCTGCACACCCAAAAGCAAAACACGTTTGATGCGCCGCTGCCCACCCTGCCCACCCCCACGCCCGCCGAAACCAGCCCCGGCATCTTCGACGAGCTGGGCATCGAAACCCGCCTCAGCCAGGTAAACAAGCGCACCATCACGGCCGCCACCCGCTACACCCGCGTCAAATTCGACGGCCGCGACCCCAATTCTGTGGTGGCCATCGAAATCCTCAACGCCCTGCGCCCCGGCAGCAACTTCACCTGGAACCTGAACGTGGAGCAGCGCCTCAGCAACGGCCTGAACATCACCATCGCCTACGACGGCCGCAAAGCCAGCAACCTCAACACCGTGCACACTGGCCGGATGCAGGTAGCCGTGCTGTTTTAGCCCCGCACGACGCGCAGGCCCAGCGGCGCAAGATGGTCAAAATCTTTGTCGGACGTGTGAAGCTCCATCTCAAAAGTGAGGGCGGTGGCTGCAATCCACAGGTCGTTTTTGCCCATGTTGCGGGCCGACAGGCCGGACGGTAGCGGTTCCAGCTCTAGTTTACCTTGGCTGTAAGCATCGATTCTCGCATAAGCTGGTACTAACCGTTCAGTAATGTCAATGATGCCGAAGCGCTCTAGGATGGTCCGCATCACGCTTATTTTTTGATAACCCCAGTCGGCCTTGAGTGCAAATGCTTCAAGCTCACCAGCGACAATCACGGACAAGACCGTGCGGGCTGGCAACGTTTCGCCCCGCCGGATGTACTGAATAACCAAGTTGGTATCAAAGACCATTTTCTGATGCTTGACGCTCCTCTTCTAATAATTCGTCCATGCGCCGGTTTTCTTCTTCAGTAAAGCGCATAGGCGGTATTTTAAAAGGGCCTTCTACTGCCTGATACTCCAAAAACCGTTCTACGCCCCAGCGCTTGATGTCTTCGGGACGGTACGAATTGATACCTCGCTGTTTAGGCGGGATGGGTTCGAGATTGACACTTGGATTTATCATGAATGATGAGGTTAGTGCTCAAAATTTAGTCAGTTTATCTCATAACGCCGCGCGGCTGCTTCTGGTTTAGCAGCGCGCCATGGCGGCTTTGGCCGCCCGCCGCGCTAGCCCGGCCGTGAGCTCACGCTGCTTGAAACACAGCGGCAGGGCCGTGGCCGAGCGCAGGGCGCGCACCGTGATTTCGGCGCAGGCGCGGGCGTCGGAAAGGGCATCGTGGTGGTTGAGGGGAATGCCGAAGTACTCGGCGACGACGTTGAGCCGGTGGCGCTCCAGGTGCGGCCAGGCCACTTTGGCCAGCTTCACCGAGCACAGGCAGTGAAAGGCGGGAATGGGCAGGCCGAAGTCGCGGCAGCTGTGTTCGAGCACGCTCACGTCGAAGGCCGAATTGTGGGCCACCACGGGCTGGCGGTGCAGGTAAGGCAGAATTTCCGACCAGGCGTCGGCCAGGGTAGGGGCGTCGTGCAGGTCCGCTTCCGCAATGCCGTGCACTTGCTGGTTGCGCCAGTCCACGCGCAGCACGCGGGGCCGCAGCAGCGTCTGGAACGAGTCCACGATTTGCCCCCCGCGCACCCGCACCACGCCCACGGCACAGGCGCTGTCGCGGCGCTCGTTGGCAGTCTCAAAGTCAATGGCCGTGAAGTTGAGCCCCGCCAGGGCCTGGGTAATTTCTGCTTCCATCCTGGCAATATAACCTGCCTGGGGAGAAATAGCGCCGTAAATGGCCTGCTACCTGGCCAGTGGCAGGGCGGGGGCGGCCGCGTCAGCGCATACGTTCGGCACCTCGAAATAGCGCTCCATCACCCCGTTGATGTTGCCGGCGCAGCCCGGCGACAGGTCAATATCGAACTCAATATCCGTACTGAATTGCCGAAGTGGAATCAGGACGTGGCCATAAGGCAGGCGCAGCGGCGGCAGTACCACAGCCGACTTCCCGGCCCGATGCGCGGCCCGGAGCGCGGCAAAGCGCGCCTGCATCTGGGCATCAAACGGGGCGGCGCTGGTGCACAGCTCCCGCCAGGCCTCGGGCAGGTGCCCGGCCGAAAGCAGGCCCGCCAGCAGCAGCGTGAGCCAGGGTCCGCTGCGGCGTACTAGTAAGCCTTGGCGCGCGGTTAGGGGCAGTTGCCAGGCCGCAAACCAAGCCAGCGCCGTCGTTGAAAGCAGCAGCACCAGCGTGATTTCGTTCTGGGCGCGCGTCAGCGGCGGCCCCACG
Source organism: Cytophagales bacterium (assembly GCA_038213745.1). Lineage (GTDB taxonomy): Bacteria > Bacteroidota > Bacteroidia > Cytophagales > Hymenobacteraceae > Hymenobacter. The sequence continues at coordinate 11,378 of JBBQSQ010000005.1, read as the reverse complement.
AGGAGGTGCCGGAACAGCAAAAAGCCAATGGCATTGAGCACCAGAAACGCAAGCATTACCACGCCCCACTGGCGGCGCGACAGGGTCACGGTCGGGCGGCCGTGGGCCTGCTGCGCATGGCCCAGCCACAGGCCGGCGGCGGCGGCGGCCAGCAGGCTCAGGCCAATCAGGGGTTTGAGCAGGAAAATTACCAGGGAGTAGGCCGTACGCGGGCCCAGCACCAGCCAGCGGTAGGCGTAGAGCGGGTCGGTGGGCGGGGCCATGGCGGCGGCGCGAACCCAGTTGCCGGGGGCCAACACCGCTACGGCGGTGGCCACGCCGCCCACGGCCATCCACAGCCACCATTTGGGGCGGGCCGCCGCCGGCAGGAGGTAGCCCAGCAGCGCCAGCACGGGCATGGCCTGCACCAGGGTGAGCTCGTTGCCGACTACGGCCAGCACCAGCGGCCCGCAGGCCAGCTCGGCACTGCGCCACTGCCCGGGGGCCGGGCCCAAGCCCGTGCGCAACGCCAGCGCCACGAAGACCAGCAAGCCGATGAGTGGGAGCTGATACGCTACGGCTCCACAAAACCAGTATAGAAAAGAAAACGGCGCGGGCGCGGCGTTGCAGAACAGGGCCAGTAGCAGCGCCGCTGCCCAAAAAGCCAGGCCCCATGAACATGGCTGCCGCCGTACGGTGCGCAGCAGCGTCCGAATAAAATAGGCCATGCTGACCCACAACACCACAAAGAATCCGGCGGCTACCACTTTCACTCCATTCAGCCAGCCGTAAGTGACGGGGTTGAGCGCGGCCATGAAAAACGTGGAGGTGAAGCGGCCGGTCCAGGTTTGAAACAACCAGCTTTGCACGCCCCAAATGCCGTGCTCCCGCGCCCAGTAAGCATTGCGGAAATCATCAAAAAACGGCTGGGTGAAGGCCGTGAGGCCAAGAAACGGGGCCAGCGCCAGCAGCAAGCCCACGCGAAGAAAGAGCCGTTGAGATAGGAGTTTGTTCGCCAAAACGAAGGGAAACGGAGAAGGTTCTTGACGAATTCGGGACTATACAACCGCAAAGATGCGCTTGCTGCACTACCAAGCCGCAGGTGACGACGTTAAATTCCGGCCAGCTTACGGGCCGCTTTCACCATGGCCAGCTCCGCTTGCCCGGCCGGGGCCTGGGCCGCCGTGAGGGTGGCACTGGCCCCGGCCCGCCAGGCGGGGGAGGCAGCCTGGCCGGTTTGCAGCTGGGTGAGACGTTCCAGCAGCAGGGTGGCCACGGCCGCCAGCTGGACGGAAAGCGGGCCGTATTCGCGCAGCGCCGGATTGCTGAGCAGCAGCGGTTGCAGGAGCACGTCATTGGCTTGCCAGCGGACTAATTGGGCACGCAGGGCCGCTAGCTGTCGGGGAGCGCCCATCCGCTGAACTGGGGCCAGGGTAATGGTTGCCAACACGCTATCGACCTGGACACCGAAGCACCGGGCTACTTCCGACTCGGCCGGGGCGGCGTCTACCAGGCGGTTATACTGCGTTTCGGTGGTGTAGGTGTAGCCCTGGAAATGGCGCTTGTATTCCTTCACGGGTTCCAGCACTTCGGCCAGCGTGCGCAAGGGAAGCACGCTGCTGGTGCCGGCCATTTGCTTGAGTAGCACCTCCGGCACGCGCCGGTGGCGCAGGCCCAGGGTTTCCAGCTCCGTGGAAACCAGGGCCAGGCGACGGTACATATCGTCCACGTCCTGGGTGGTGGCCTGGGGCGACCAGAGCCGCTCGGCCACGGCGGCGGCGCGGGGCCAGACCCGGGAATCGTAGACGACGGAATCGGCAAACTCGCCCCACATCGCGGCTTCGCCGCCCAGCACCAGCTTTTGCTCGGTGGGGGTGAGGGGCGTATCGGCCGGCAGCGGGTCGGTGGCGTAGCTGCTGGCGGCGCTGTAGTTCAAATCGAGGTAGTAGCCATTGGATAGCAGCACCGGATGGCCGAGCTTGGCAGCCTCGTTCAGCCCCTTCTTGCCGCGCCAGCTCTGGATGACCACCTCCTTCGCCAGGTTGGGGCCCAGAATTTCGTCCCAGCCAATCATGGTTTTGCCATTTCGTTGCAGCATGGCTAGTACGCGGCGGTTGAAATAGGTTTGCAGCTGGTGCTTGTCCACGGTTTTGCCGTCGGCTTTCACCATTTTGTGGGCCTGCATATAGGCCACGATGCGCGGCGTGCGCCGCCAGTTGCGCCCGTCGTTTTCGTCGCCCCCAATGTGGAAATACGGGTCCGGAAACAGGGCCGTCATCTCCGTCACCAGCGAATCGAGGAAGGTGTAGGTGGTTTCGCGGGTTGGGTCGATGGCGACATTAGTGGTGCGCCACAGCTTGTAGGGCGCATAAACCGAGTCATTGGACGCCAGCCGTGGGTACGCCACAATCCAGCTGGTGGTGTGGCTTGGCATGTCGAACTCCGGCACTACCCGGATGCCGCGCGCCGCCGCGTAGGCCAGCACTTCGCGCACCTCGGCCTGGGTGTAGTACAGGCCATCGGTGCTGCCCACCTGGTGCAGGCGCGGAAACACCTTGCTCTCGATGCGAAAGCCCTGGTCGTCGGTCAGGTGCCAGTGCAGCACGTTCAGCTTCACGGCGGCCATGCCGTCGAGGTTGCGTTTGATAACGGCCACCGGCATAAAGTGCCGCGCCGCATCAATGAGCAGCCCCCGCCAGGCAAAGCGCGGCCGGTCCTGAATGTCGACTTCGGGTAGGTAGCGCAGCTTTTTCTCCGTCACGGGCAGCTGTTCTAGGGTGGCCAGCGCCCGCAGCACGCCTAGGCTTGTACCTGCGTCGATGCTCACGCCCATCGGCGTCACGCGCAGGCTGTAGCGCTCTTCGTCGAACTTCTCGGGCTGACCCACGCGGCCGTAGCGGATTTGCAGCACGGGGCCCTTGGCCGGCTCGGCGGGCCCTTGCAGGCGCGCGAGCGTGCGGCGGGCGGCGGCGCGCACGGCCGGGTCGGCGGTGGCGTCAAGCTGGAGCTTTAAGGGGGCTTTCAGGCTCAGGCGGCCCTGGCCGTAGCGCATTTCGGCGGGTTTGGGCATCTGGGCTTGGGCGGCGCTGGCTACGAGGACCAGGCAAAATATCACGCAGTGTTTCGCAGGGTTAAACCGCAGTGTTCCGCGGTGTTGTTCTGGAACGACACCGCGGAACACTGCGGAAAACCCTGCGAAACACTGCGTGAAACCTATCATATCAATCCCCGCGCTTTAAACTCCAGGTATTTATTAATGGTATTTGACGGCAAATACCATTAATAAACTCCAGGTATTTATTAATGGTATTTGCCGTCAAATCCTTCGGCGCGGTAAGCAGGGAGTAAATCCCGTAGCGCTGCAATTCGAGCACAATTTGCCGCTTTTCCTGCGCAAATTTCTCCGCGATGGTCTGGTTGTACACGTCTTCCGTCGTCTCAGCCGGCGCGTCCAGGTATTCGCGCAACTCGGTGTTCTCGAAGAAAACAACCAGTAACAGGTGGTCTTTCGACAGCCGGCGCAGGTTGGGCAGCTGCCGCTGCATGCCGTGCAGCGTCTCAAAGTTGGTGAACAAAATCAGCAGGCTGCGCTGCTTGATGCGGGCGCGCACTGTGGCGTAAAGCAGCTCAAAATCGGTTTCGAGGTACTTGGTTTTCTGGCGGTACAGGATTTCCAGCAGCTTCAGCAGGTGGCCGGGGCGGCGGTCGGCGGCCAGGGCAGCGCCGGGCCGATTCGAGAAGGTTATCAGGCCGGCTTTGTCGTGCTTGAGCAGGGCAATGTTGCTGACCACCAGCGTGGCGTTGATGGCGTAGTCGAGCAGGCTCAGGCCGTCGAAGGGCATGCGCATTACCCGGCCTTTGTCGATGAGGCAGTACACTTGCTGCGCCCGCTCGTCCTGAAAGTGGTTGATGACCAGTGCGTCGGCCGCGCCGGTGCCGGCCCGCCGCGCCGTCGCTTTCCAGTTGATGCTGCGCGGGTCGTCGCCGGCCACGTAGGGCCGGATTTGCTCAAACTCCTGGCTGTGGCCCACCCGCCGGATGCGCTTCACGCCCACTTCGGTGAGGCGGTTATGAATGGCCAGCAACTCATACTGCCGCATTTGCAGAAACGAGGGATACACGGGCACTACTTTATTTTGGTCGTAGCGGAACCGACGCCGCACCAGCCCCAGGGGCGAGGCCGCGTAGATATTCACCGCCCCAAACGCGTACTCACCGCGCTTGGTGGGCCGCAGCTGGTAGTTGATAATTTGCGTAGCGCCCGGCTTGATGCTGGCTTTGAACAGCACGTCGCGCCGCTGAAACTGATGTGGAATCTCATCAATCGTCTCCGTCTGAATGGGGAAGCGGTAGTTGTTTTCGATGTAAATCTGGATATCGTTTTCGGAGCCGTTGGCCAGCTTTTCACCCATCACACGGCGGCCAAAAACCGGCGCGACGTGGTTCTTGGCCGGCGCGTAAAGCAGGAGCGAATCTAGAAGCACCAGCAAAACGAAGATACCCATCGCAATTTGCATCGGCCCTAGCAGCCATGGTAAGAAAAAGGCCACCACGAAGCCCATGACAAGGGCTAGAATAGCGAGGAAGAAACGGGGGGTGAGGAAGAAGTTTATCATTGCGAGCAAAATGCAGCGTAGCGGAATGCAGCGCGGCAATCCTTCCTTTCAAAGCGCTGAAGGTTGAGACGCGATAAATATTGACAAATTTTGAAATATGTGATATTGCTCAAAAGGGCTTATCACATATTAAGGTTTGTCGCATTGAGAGGAAGGATTGCCGCGTTCCGCTACGCTCCACTCGCAATGACAGATGGTACTTACCGCGGTACTTCTACGCTCTGAATAATCTGTTTCACCACTTCATCGGGCGTGCCGCCTTCCATCTCGCGCTCCGGCGTGAGCATGATGCGGTGGCGCAGCACACTGGGGCCCAGAAACTGCACGTCCTCGGGCGTCACAAAATCGCGGCCGCGCAGGGCGGCCAGGGCTTTGGCCCCGTTGAGCAAGGCCAGCGAGGCGCGGGGGGAGGCGCCCAGGTACAGCGACTTGTGCGCCCGCGTCTGGCCGACTAGTTTGGCGATGTATTCCAGAATGTTGGCCTCCACGCGCTGCTGGCGCACTTGCTGGCGGAGCGCGGCCAGGTCGGCGGCCGAGAGAATGGCTTGGACGGTTTCTAGATTGGTACTGCCGAGGCCGGCGTGGTGGCCGGTCAAAATCTGAACTTCCTCGGTCAGCGTGGGGTAGCCCACGTGCAATTTGAATAGGAAGCGGTCGAGCTGCGCTTCGGGCAGGCGGTAGGTGCCTTCCTGCTCGATGGGGTTTTGAGTGGCCAGTACCAGGAAGGGCTCGGACATGGCGTAGGTGGTGCCGTCCTGGGTCACGGTGCGCTCCTCCATCACCTCAAACAGGGCCGATTGGGTCTTGGCGGGCGCGCGGTTGATTTCGTCAATCAGCACCACGCTGGCGAAAATGGGGCCGGGCCGAAACTCGAAATCTGCTTTGTTTTGCCGAAATACCGACGTGCCCAGCACATCCGAGGGCATCAAATCGGGGGTGAACTGGATGCGGCTGAACGGCACTTCGAGCGTGCGGGCCAGTAGTTTGGCCATGAGGGTTTTGGCCACGCCGGGCACGCCTTCTAGCAACACGTGCCCATCGGCCAGCACGGCCGTGAGCAGCAGCTCCAGCAGGTCGGTTTGGCCAACAATGATTTTACCGATTTCGGCCCGGATGGCATCGGTCTGGGCCGTGAGGCGCGCAAAATCGGTGCGCGGGGCAAACGCCGCTTCCGGCGACGTCGGGGCAGCGGGCGTTTCAGCACTGGCTACTGCCATGGTGCGGGAAGCATCCGGGGCGAATGAATTATCGGCGGAGTTTGCCGCCGGGGTACCGGCCGTATTGTCGAGGTTATCGTTTTCCATTACATTTGGCGGCACGTGGGGCCGCGGGGTCAAAGCGAAGCAAAAAGGAACGGCTTACGGCCGGTAAAATTCTGGTTGGAAGCGTAATAAATTGACTGTATCGGGATAGTTTAATTTGTGAAAAAAGCCATTTCCCGGCACACTGCAAAAAGATTTTTAACGGTTGACTTCGCGTTTAAAATCACTGAGCGCCCTGCTTAATTGCAGCAGGTCGCGGTCGGTCATTTGGGGCGCGGTGCGGGCGAAATTCACCAGCCGCAGCAACTCATCAACCCGGGGCCGGGCCAGGCCCGACTTCTGGCTGAGGCGCTCGCGGAAGTCGGCATCGCCAAAATCGGGGTTGGTTTCTTGGAAGCGGGTGCGGAGGTAATCCATAAATAAACCGACTTTTTTCTCGGCAATGCGGGCGTGGCTGCTGCCCTGGCGGTAGAGGCTGGCCACGGTGCGCGTGAAGAGCAGCGTGGTGTTGGGCAGCGGCTTGAGCGTGGGAATGATGCGCTGGCGGCGGCGCGCTTCCACAAACACAAAGAGCAACCCGCCGATAATCAGCAGGTAAAAGGCCGTATTTAAGGCTTCGTGGCTGCTTACGAGGCGGAGCAGCGACTGGTCGCCGGGGCGACCCTGCTTCTGGTATTCATCCCACCAGGTGCGGCGGGCGGGCAGGTAGGAGAGGGCCGTAGCGGCAAACTGGCTGGTGGCCGGCCGCAGCACAAACTGGTTGGTGAAGGCAATGGGCACCGAGCACAAATACACATGGCCCCGGCCGTAATCGAGCCGCACCAGCAGGGGTCGGCCCTGGGCATCGGCCACGAGGCTGCGGCCCACCCGGCCCGCATTAACCACGAAGCGCACGTTGGCATCGGCCCCCGGCAGGCGGTAGCGCGGCCCGGCCAGGGCGGGGTTGGTGAAGTGCGCCGTCACTGAATCGAGCACGGGCAGGCGTTCGGGGCCCGCATGGGTGGGAAGCCTGACGGTGCGCGTGCGGACGCCCAGCGTGTCGAGAAAAGCGGCCGTGGAGTCCCCAAAATCCTCGGCTACAATGAACACGTCGTTGCCGTTGGCAATGAAGCGCAGCAGGGCCTGGGCATCGGTAGGACCCGCGCTGAAGGTGGTGTTAACGAACAGATAGTTGGCGCGGGCGGCCATCAGGTGGGTTTCGGACTCGCTGGGGCCGTCTTCCTCCTCCGCGTATTCCGCTTCCGGGGCTTGGCCGCTGCTATCGGAAGCTACGGCGGTTGCCTCCGATTCAGCGTCGACTACTTCGTCAGCATTGGCCGTGGTAGTAGAGGAGTCGGCCGATTCCGGTTGGCCGCTGGCCGCAGGCTGTGCTGCGTTGGTTGAAGTGGTTGAATCAGCAACGGCGTTAGCGTAGTCGTTCGTCTGGCGGCTGGAATCGCCTTCCGTTATGACGGTAGGGGCTTCGGCCACAGCGTCACTCACTTCCAGGGAGAGGCCGGTGAGCTGGTTGTAGATGGGCAGCCTCGTCATTTCCACCGAATCGGTGCCGAGCAGGCGCGGCAGCTGGTCGTAGAGCACGTAGGTGCCGTACGGGATTTTATCCTTGTTAATAAGCGTAGGCCGCCAGTCCAGCGGCTTGGGCCGGTAATATTCCAGCGCCACGTAGGCCCCGAACAAGGCCAGCAGCCCCACCAAATACCAGCGCAAAGAAGAATTCATAACGGTAGAAAAATAAATCAGGCGGCGCGGCGGCCGGCATTGGCCCCCGCCACCTGGCCCAAAAAGGCGCGGTGCCCGGCCCGCACCCGCTCGTAGAGTGGCCCCGACAGCGCCAGCTCGCCGTACCACACAAACTCAAACTGCCGGGTGATTTCGCGAAAATCCGGCCGCAGGGGCCCGGCTGGGGACAGCTCGGCCAGGTAGGCGTGGTTGGTTTTATCGACCTGCCAGTGAATGAGGCCGCGGTCGGACAGGGCTTTCAGCAGCTGCAAATAGCCCAGGCGCACGGCCAGGCGCAGGTTGCCCACCGCTTCGGCCTCGGCCAGGCGGGTGGCGAAATCTACTTCGTGGATGTTTTCGGCTTCGGTGTCGTAGGACAGGGTCACGCGCCGGGGCGTGCGGCCCAGCATGGCCGTGAGGTCCAGCTGCAGCAGCTTGAGCACCACGAAGATGCCCGCACCCAAAAACAGTGCGTAGAACACCCAGCGCCAGAAATGATTGTAGCTCCGGCCGTTCAGCCACGCCGCCACATTCCGCCACACCCGTGCCCAAAAGGCGTCCCAGGCGCTTTGTTCGGCGCGGTTCACGGGCTCCACGTACTGAAACGCCCGCTGCCCGCGCAGCTCGCTGAGGCGGGCAGCATCGGGCCGACGCAGGCGCGGGGCCGGGCCTTGGTCGGGCGGCAGCGGGCGGGCCACCACCGGCTTTGCGGGCGGCGGGGCCGCGTAGGCCGGGGCCCCGCCCAAGGCCACCAGCACCAGCAACACCCGGAAGCAAAAGAGAAAAAGAGCCACGGACGCTACGCTAGGTTTTTAATCAAGAAGAAATTTAACAGCGGTTAATTGTTAGTGGTTAACGGTTAGTGCGCTCACAAACCATTGGTTGATAACTGACCACTAACCGTTAACAGCTAACCACTAACCACTTAGTACTCGCCTTCGTCGTCGGGGCGGTAGGTGGTTTCGGCTACGGCAACCGGGGCCTGGCCCAGCTGGCTCACCAAGTTGCGCAGGCCCACGCCGTCGCGGCGCTCCACGAGGTTGAAATACTGGAAACCCAGGGCAATGAGCAGCGGCGGGTAAATCAGCAGGTTGAACAAACCACTCAGGGAGGAAATGACGATGGTGAACAACTCGGTGCCGGAGCTGCCCGTGCCCGGCTTGTAGAGGCCCAGCCCGCCGGCAATGCCGCCCACTATCCCGCCAATCATGCCGCCCACCACGGCCAGTACCAGGCCCAGCATCAGGAGCATGACGAACACCAGGCCGAACGTGGACCACCACTTGCCCCGCGTCAGGCGCAGGCAGCGGCTGGCGGTGTCGCTAAAGCCGGTGTTTTCCACCACTTTCACCACGAAAAACAAGCTGAAAGCCACCGACAGGTAGATGCCCGGAATGGCTAAAAACAAGAAGCCAATGCCCGTGATGATGGCCACGGTGAAGTAGGAAAAAAACGCGCCCACAAAGTGCGTCCGAACCTCTGCCCACACCGCGCCGGCGGTGATGGGCTCGGGCGAAGGGGTCGGGCGCAGGCACAGCCGCATGTAGCCATACACCGTGAGGGCCAGCAGCGTGAGAAAAACAATGCTGACCACGATGTTCAGCCAATAGAAAGGCGACTGGGTGAGGCTGCCGATTGCCCCCATGCGGGCCGCCATGCCGGCCCCGGCGCTGCCCGCTGCGCGCAGCTGGTTTTGCATATTCAGCTGCACAAGGCCGCTCATGATGCCGCTGCCAATGGCCGCCGGCAGCACAATGTAGGCCAAGGCGCGGCCCAGGCCCTGCCAGTGCGCACCGATGAATTCAAACGAGGCCGTAAATTTCTGGCCGAAGTCCCGCTGTTGCCGAAAATCAGACTCCTGGGTAAAGCTTTGGCGCATGCTATAAATGGAAATGGAGGAAAATGTGAACGTAGTTTGGGAGAGCCTTGAAGCCTATCGGCGCGGTGCCAGGGCCGCGCCCTGCCGCCGCAGCCGCCACGGGTACCAGCCGAAATACCACAGAATGAAGGCCGCCGACCCGCCGATGATGGCCACGCTGGCCGCCACGGGCATTTCGGTGTGGCGCGTCACGAAACCCTCCAGAAAGCCCGCCAGAATAAAAATAGGCACCAGGCCCATGGCCAGCTTGCCGCCCTCGCGGGCCGCGTAGCGGAACGACTCCGTTCGGCTGAGCGTGCCCGGAAACAGAATGCCCCGCGCCATGACGAAGCCCGCGCCGCCGGCCAGCACGATAGCTGAAATCTCCAGCGTGCCGTGAATCCAAATGGTGAGCACCGAGGCCGCCAGCACGTGCTGCTGGTAGAAAAAATACTGGAACGCGCCCAGCATCAGTCCGTTGAAGAACAGCGCGTAGCCCGTGCCAATGCCCAGCGTGATGCCCGAGGCAAACGCCGTGAGCGCCACGCGCACGTTGTTGAAGGTGATGGACAGGAACATCGACGTTTCGTCAGCGCTCTTGTACACGGCCATGGGGTCGCCCTTGCGGATGTTTTCCAAGGTCTTGTTCACGTACTCATCGCCGAGGATGGACCGCACGAAGGTGTCGTCGTAGGCCGCCGAAAGGGCTCCTAGCGCGGTGCAGAGCAGGAAAAAGGCGAGCGTCCAGGCCAGCACGCGCTGGTGGCGGCTCACCACCAGGGGCAGTTCACGCAGCCAGAACTGCCCAAAGCGCCCGCGGGCTTCGGCCTTGTTCTTGTAAATGGCCTGGTGGAGCTTGCCAGTGAGCGTGTTGAGGTAGGCCGTGGTGGACGAGGCCGGGTAAAACGTTTGGGCGTAGGCGAGGTCGTCGGTCAGGGCCACGAAACGGGCGGCCAACTCATCGGGATTAGTGGCCGGCTCGGACTCGTATTGCTGCCAGCGGGCCTGGTTTTGCCGCAGAAAAAGAGCTTCGCGCATGGGGCGTGGTTATAAGCCTTAAAGGTAGTAAGCCCTGCCGAAGCGGCCTAACCGCCATGCTAATAAGCGGCGGCTGGCGTATTTTTCGAGGCTTTTTGCCCGGCCTTGCCGCATTCCCTGCTTTACCCATGAGTACCATCCGCATCCAAACCACCCAAAACGTGACGCTGGAGTATGAGATTGCCAGCGCCGGCGAACGGATTCTGGCTTCGCTGATTGACTACGGGCTGTATTTCACCTGGTTTGTGGCCGCGCTGGTGCTCAACCGGCAGCTTCATTTGCTGGATAACAGCCGGGTGGGCATCGTCCTCGTCTCGTTGCCCACCACGTTTTACATGCTGGCCTGTGAGGTTTTTTTCAACGGCCAAACGCTGGGTAAAAAGGCCCGCCAACTGCGCGTGGTGCGCCTCGACGGCACCCGCGCCGGGCTGGGCGACTACCTGCTGCGCTGGCTGCTGCGGCCTATCGAAATTGTGAGTACCGCGGGCGTGCTGGCCCTGCTTACCATTTTAATTAACGGCCGCGGCCAGCGCCTGGGCGACCTCGCGGCCGGTACCGCCGTCATCAGCCTCAAAAAGCGGCCAGACTACAGCACGCCCCTGGGGATGGATGCAGTGCCGCTGGCCAATTACCAGCCGGTTTTCCCGCAGGCCGCCGCCTTGTCGGACCACGACGTGGCCCTGATTCGCAAGCTGCTGTTTCACGGCAGCAAGCAGGAGAATTACTTGCTGCTGAAGGAAGTGGCCAACAAGGTGAAGAGCATTCCCGGCATCCAAACCGATTTGCAGGACGGCCCTTTTCTAAAAACCGTGCTGCGCGACCACGCACACCTATCCATCGGCAGCTGAAACGCCAAAAGCGACTTGCCCACTGTCGGGCAAGTCGCTTTTGGCATTGGCAGGGCAC